>NZ_PHOA01000080.1 GCF_003687455.1 Kocuria tytonicola
TCCCCAGGGCGCACCCGTGCGGGCTGGGTACAGTTGGGGCATGAGTTCCGCGACCTCCCACCCCGCAGCAGACGACCCCGCGGGCTCGGGGGCCCCCGAGGTCCTCGTGCGGCGCTACGGAGCGGGTCACCGCACCGTCACGCGCACCCCGCGGCGGGGCCCCTCCCAGCACGGCTGGCTCCTGATTGCCGCGGGGGCCACCCTGGCGGCAGCCCTGTTCGTGGTGTGGATCGTGTGGGGGGACTCCCAGAAACCGGTGTTCAAGGACGTCAGCTTCCACATCTCCAGCTCCGGGCAGGCCTACGCGGACTTCGACCTCACCAAGGACCCGGACCAGACCGTCACGTGCGCGGTCCAGGCGCTGAACCAGGAGCACGCCGTGGTGGGGTGGAACGAGATCACGATCGGCCGCGTGGCGGAGGCGGAGCTCAGAGGCCGCACGAGCACCCACCGCGTGCCGGTGCGCACCACCAACCTGGCCACCACCGCAGGAGTGGACTCCTGCTGGAGCACCAGCGAGTGACGCTCCGGGTGCCGCACGTCACTTTGGGCAGGAGCGCGCCGGTCCTCTAGACTTCTGCCGAGATCAGATCCCCGACCCGGAAGCGCTGGGCCACACGGCTCGCACCGGGGCGGGGTTTTTCACACGTGTCCACCAGGGCGGTGGACACCAGAGAACGGAGGCACTGTGCCTACTCAAGAGGGAGCCTGGCTCACCCAGGAAGCGTACGACCGGCTCAAGAAGGAGCTCGACCACCTCGCCGGCCCCTACCGCCAGGAGATCGTGGACCGGATCGAGCAGGCCCGTTCCGAGGGCGACCTCAAGGAGAACGGCGGCTACCACGCGGCACGCGAGGAGCAGGGCAAGAACGAGGGCCGCATCCAGCAGCTCACCCAGCTGCTCGAGAACGCCCAGGTGGGCGAGGCCCCCGCGGACGACGGCGTCATCGAGGCCGGGATGGTCGTCACCGCCGAGATCGCGGGTGACGAGATGACGTTCCTCATGGGTTCGCGGGAGGTCGCCGAGGACCTCACCGGCGGCGAGGACCTCGAGGTCTTCTCCGAGCGCTCCCCCATGGGTGCCGCGATCAACGGCCACAAGGTGGGTGAGACCGTGTCCTACACGGCTCCCAACGGCAAGGACATCACCGTGAAACTCCTCAAGGCCAAGCCCTTCGGCCGCTGAGCGCACACCCCGCCGGCAGCACGCGGCACCGACCACGTCACCGGCAGCACCGAGGCCACCCCGCACGGCGGGGTGGCCTCGGCCGTTCCGGCACGGGCGTGCGGAGCCGGTTGGCCGCGGGGTTCCGTAAGCTCGGGGGAAACACCCCGCCCCGTTGAGGAGACAACCGTGCTCACCCACTGGAACCGCACCCCCGGCCGATGGACCGTTCCCCTGCTCGTGCTCACCACCCTGCTCGCCGTTGCGGCCGTCGTGGTGCACGTTCTGGGGCAGGGCAACCCCTCCCTGAACGCCACGGGTGGACTGCGGAACATTCTGTGGGTCGCCACATTCGTCGCGGGTTTCGTCACGTACCTCTCCGCACGCGGCGGACGACGCCGCTGAGGCCCGCCCGCGCCCCGGGTCGGCGTCCTCGGGCTCGGTGGGCGCGGGTCAGTGCACCACCACGGGGTGGTAGCCGTGCGACTCCAGGGCCGCGAGCACCTGGTCGCAGTGCGACTGGCCCTTGGTCTCCATGTCGATGGTGATGGAGACGTCCCCCATGGACAGCGACCCTCCGATCCGCGTGTGGTCGACTCCCGTGACGTTGGCGTCCAGGTCCGCGATGAGCTGCGAGATCTGCGCGAGTTCGCCCGGCCGGTCGGTGAGCATCATCTTGATGGTCATGTAGCGCCCCGCTGCCGAGAGACCCCGTTGGATGACCTTGAGCATGAGCATGGGGTCGATGTTCCCGCCTGAGAGCAGCACCACGGTGGTCCCCAGGTCCGGGTGGGTCTGCCGCAGCCTGCCTTCCAGGATCGCGGCGACGCCCACGGCACCCGCGGGTTCCACCACCATCTTGTTGCGCTCGAGCATGAAGATCAGAGCCTGGGCGAGGGAGTCCTCCGAGACGGTGACGACGTCGTCCGCGAGCTCCCGGATGATGCTGAACGGCAGCTGGCCGGGGCGGCCCACGGCAATGCCGTCCGCAATGGTGGAGACCTTGGACAGGGTGACGATCGCATCCCCTGCCAGGGACGGCGGGTAGGCTGCGGCGTTCTCGGCCTGCACCCCGATCACGCGGATGTCCCTGCCCTGTTCCCGGGCCTTCTCCTTGAGCGCCACGGACACCCCGGCGAGCAGGCCACCGCCGCCCACCCCCGCGATCACGGTGTCCACGGTGGGCAGCTGCTCGAGGATCTCCAGACCGATGGTCCCCTGCCCCGCGATGATGTCCCGGTGGTCGAAGGGGTGCACGAACACCGCGCCGGTCTCGTCGGAGAAGCGCTGCGCCTCGGCCAGGGCCTCGTCCACGCTCGAGCCGTGCAGCACCACCTCGGCGCCGTGGTCCTGGGTGGCGGCGATCTTCGGCAGCGCCGCGCCCCGCGGCATGTAGATCCGCGCGGTGATCCCGAGCCTGGCCGCCGCGAGCGCCACACCCTGGGCGTGGTTGCCGGCCGACGCCGCCACCACGCCCCGGCGCTTCTCGTCCTCCGAGAGCTGGGACATGCGCACGTAGGCGCCGCGGGCCTTGAAGGATCCCGCGCGCTGCAGGTTCTCGCACTTGAGGTAGACCTCGGAGCCGAGCGCTCGGGACAGCGCGCGGGAGTGGGCGAGCGGGGTCCGTTCGATGACGCCGTCCAGGAGGCGTGCGGCGCGGCGGACGTCGTCCACCGAGACGGACAGTGCAGTGTGGGCCACAAGAACTTCTTTCGTCGGCGCCGATCGAGGCGGCTCGCCCTGCGGGGGCACGGCCCGGCGGGGTCGCTGCCGGCGGTGCTGCGGGAACACGGAACGCGACGTCCCGGGTGGGGACGCCGCGTTCCATGCTATTACGGGACCGGTCCTGCGCTAGCGCTGGGTGTTACCGGTGTCCAGGTCCTCGGCCTCGGTGGAGGCGTTGTGCCCGGTCTCCTTCTTGTGCTTCTCCTCGCGCTTGCGCTCGGCGTCCTCACGCTCCTGGTGGCGCTTGCCACGGAAGCGCTGCAGCTGGGCCATGACCTCCTCGGAGGTGAGGTTCTTCTTCTTCGCGGCCTTCTTGATCTCCCACGGGTAGAGGAAGGGCTCCCACGCGATCCGGTCGTCGTGCTCCCACGAGCGGGCCGCGAGGTAGCGCACGATCGTGTTGCCGAACGCCATCACGGGCACCGCGAACAGCGCACCCACGATGCCGAAGAGCATGCTGCCGGTGGCCACCGCGAGCAGCACGGCCACGGGGTGCAGGGACACGGCCTTGCCCATGATGAGCGGCTGCAGGATGTTGGACTCGATCTGCTGCACCAGGAGCACCACGCCGAGCATGGCCAGCGCGATCATGGGGCTCACGGCCACCAGCGCGACCAGCACCGCCACGGCACCGGTGACCACGGCACCCACGATGGGGATGAACGAGGCCAGGAACACGAGCACGCCGATGGGCAGCGCCAGGGGCACCCCCAGCAGGAACGCTCCGAGCCCGATGCCCATGGCGTCCACGAAGGCCACGAAGACCTGGATGCGCACGTACTGCGCGAGCGAGATCCAGCCGCGGCGCCCGGCACCGTTCACCGCGGGACGCGCCCGCCGCGGGAACAGCTTGACCAGGAACAGCCAGATGTTCTCGCCGTCGAACAGGAAGAACAGCAGGACGAACAGCATGAGGATGGTGCCCGTGACGATGTTCCCGGCAGTGGAGCCGAACGTCATGGCACCGGACAGGATGGCGTTGGAGTTCTCCTGCAGGGTGTTGCCGAGGTCCGAGAACCACTGGCTCATGGAGTCGGTGGTCAGCTTGAGGGGGCTGTCCTCGAGCATGCCCAGCAGCTTCTGGAAGCCGGCCACGGCCTTGTCGGACAACTGGGCGAAGCCCATCACGATCTGCTGGCCGGAGAGCACGAGCAGGCCCAGGACCACGAGGATCAGGGCGAGCTCCACCGTGATGGCCGCGAGCGCGGACGGGAAGCGCTTGGAGCGCAACCACCTCACTGCCGGTGACAACGGGCCCGCGATCAGCGCGGCCAGGAGCACGGGGATCAGCACGGTGGTCACGTGGCCGAGCAGCCACCAGACCACGCCGACCCCGGCGATGATGAGCAGAACCCGCCAGGACCATGCGGCCGCGATCCGCACGGGTGCGGTGACCATGTCCCGGGAGTGGTCGGCGGAAGACGTAGGCGAAGGGGAGACGTCTGGGGCGCGGTGCGGCGGTGAGCCCGCGGCGGGCGTCTGAACACTGGAAGACATGTCTCTTATCATCGCATCCTTGTCCGCGTGCCCGTGACCGTGCCCGGGCCCGCGGAGGTGACAAGATGGCTGTCATGTCCACCACACTGCTGCGAGTCCTGGCCCAGCGACGCCCCGCGAGCGTGCTGACCCAGGAGAGTCCGCGCCGCGAGGACCTCGAACGGGTTCTGCGCGCCACCGCGGGCCCCAAGTACGACGACCGCCCCACGGGATGGCGCGTGGCCGTGACCAGCCGCCGGTCGGCGTCCGTGCTGGCCGCGGCCATGGCGGGACTCACCTCGGTCCCCAACCTCTCCGGGCCCGTGCCGCGGCTCAAGGGCAAGAAGATCCGGGTGCTGGCGGCGTACCGCGGGAGCCTGCAGTGGGCGTCGCGCGGCGGTGTTGCCCTGGCCCTGATCTTCCGCCACCATCCCGAGCTTCCCGAGTCCAAGAAGGACCAGCGGGGTCAGGTCTTCGCCGCCCGCGGCGTGCTGGAGGCCGCCCTGTACGCGCAGGGGTGGGCCACCATGTGGTCCCAGCGCGAGCCCTACGACCGGGACCTGATCCGGGGGTTCTACGGCCTCGACGAGCACGAGGAGATCCTCGGGTGGCTGTTCGTGGGCCGCGCGGCGAGCAACAGCGTCCCGGCGCGGGCAATCAACCTCCCACCCCGGGACCTGGACATCAGCTACATCTGAGCCCGGCGGCGTCGGCGGCCCGGAAAGATGCAGCGGCGCCGCGGTGCCGTTGAGCACCGTGACGCCGCTGCGGGCCGGCTCGCGGGTGGGACCGCGAGCGGGTCGCTCAGTCGCTCATGGAGCGGATGATGGAGAGCAGCCGCAGGATCTCCACGTAGGTCCAGATCAGCGTGACGGTCAGGCCGAAGGCCGCGGTCCAGGCCGCCTTGCGCGGGATGCCGCGCTTGACGCCGTCCGTGATGTTCTCGAAGTCCAGCACGAAGCTGTAGACCGCGAGCAGGATGGCCACCGCGCCCACGATCAGGCCCAGCGGGATCCCCGCCACCGAGACCTCGGTGCGCATGTCGAAGCCGCCGATCAGGCTCGTGCTCAGGTTCACCAGGGCGAAGATCGCGTAGGCCATCATGGCCACCATGAAGAACTTGGTCACGCGCGGAGTGGCCCGCAGGACACCCGTCTTGTAGAGCACCAGCACGGACACGAAGACGGCGAGCGTGCCGATGACCGCCTGCACCACGACGCCCGGGTACATGGACTCGAAGATCCCGGAGACCCCACCCAGGAACAGGCCCTCGGCCAGGGCGTACAGGATGATGAGCGCGGGGCTCGGCTCACGCTTGAAGGAGTTGACCAGGCCCAGCACCAGGCCCACCAGAGCACCCGGGAAGGCCAGGACGGGCAGGAACCACCCGGCGGCCGCGGCGACGACCACGCAGCCGAGGACGAGGGAGGTGCGCACCACGACGTCGTCGTAGCTCATCCGGCCCGTCTGGGCGGGGCCGGCTGCCGGGGCGCTGTACATGCGCTCCAGCTGCTCAGGAGAGTACCGCGGGTCCTGGTAGGAGCCCGGTGCGGTGGTGGCGTTCTTCTTGCCGAAGTCGTTGAGGAGGGGGTTTCCGCCGGCCAATGTGACGTCCTTTCGAGGGCGTTAGTCGAGCTGTGCCACCAGGCTAGCAGTGGCGCTCCTGGGGGTGGCCGGTATTTCCGCCGGGCGAACAGGTTCCCCGGATCCTGCCAGCCGCACGGGACGGCTCGGCGGCCGCGCCCGCCGGGGTCACCCGCGACGGGGCGCGGCCGGCGCGTGCGCGGGTGAGGACGCCCCGCCCCCCTCGGGCACGACGACGTGGTGCCCCCAGTGGGATTCGAACCCACACTGAGCGGATTTTAAGTCCGCTGCCTCTGCCGGTTGGGCTATGGGGGCGGGCCTGCGCCCCGTCCCTGTCCTGGCGGACGAGCGGGGCGGGTGCCCGGACGACGACGGTGGGGCCGCTCGTGAGCGGCCCCACCGTCGTGCGCTGCGAGGTGCTACAGGCTGGCCTTCTCCGCCGGCAGCTTCTCCCCCGCGGCCTTGCGGAACGCGCGGCGCGGGTCGTGCAGGTGGCGCAGCGCGGTGGTGTCCCGGCCGAAGAGCATGTTGATGCCCCACTCGGTGAACACGCGGACCTTGCGCTCCACGGTGGGGATCGCGTAGCCGTGGTACAGCCGGTGCATGGTCCACGCCGGGAGTCCGCCGAGGTCCACGCCGCGGATGGTGGCCGCGCCCTTGTAGAGGCCGAGGCCCGCCACGGAGCCGAGGTTCTCGTGGTAGTAGTCCTCCAGCGGCTCGCCCTGGTGGGCGGCCATGATGTTCTTGGCCATGGTGGCGGCCTGGCGCACGGCGTGCTGGGCGTTGGGGACGCAGAACCCGCCGGGGCCGGAACCCGTGAGGTCCGGGACCGCCGCGATGTCGCCGGCGGCCCAGGCGCCCTCGAGGGGCCCGTCGTCGCCGGTCACGCGCAGGTCCGCGCCCACGCGGACACGGCCGCGCTCGTCCACCGGGAGGTCGCTGTTCTTCACGAAGCCCGAGGCCTGGACACCGGCGCACCAGATCAGGGTGTCGGTCGCCATCTCACCGGCCGGGGACTTGTCGCCCATGTTGATGAGCTTGACCACGTCGCCGTCCACCTCGGAGATGGAGGTGTTCAGCAGCACCTCGATGCCGCGGGCGCGCATCTCGGCGACGACCTTCTCCGCGCGGTCCTTGGAGACCTCGGGCATGATCCGGCCCATGGCCTCCACGAGCACGAAGCGCAGGTCCGAGACGCGCAGGCGGTCGTTGCGCTCCACGGCGGAGCGGGCCATGTCCTCGAGCTCGGCGATGGACTCGGAGCCGGCGTAGCCGCCACCCACCACGATGAAGGTCAGCGCCTTGCGCTTCTCCTCCTCGCTGTCGGTGAGGGACGCGACCTCGATGCGCTCGAGCACCCAGTTGCGCACGGAGACGGCCTCTTCGATGGTCTTCATGCCGATGGCCTTCTCCGCGAGCCCCGGGATGGGGAACGTGCGGGTGGTGGAGCCGCCGGCGATCACGATCTCGTCGTAGGGCAGCTCGAACTCCGGCCCCTCGTCGATGCCGCGGATGGTGACCTTGTGGTTGGCGTGGTCGATGTGCTCCACGCGGCCGCTGACCAGCTCGCTGTCACGCAGGTGGTGGCGGTGCGAGATCACGGCGGAGCGGGCGTCGATGTTGCCCGCCGCCACCTCCGGCAGGAACGGGAGGTAGGTCATGTACGGGTTGGGATCCACCACCGTGACCACGCCGCCGGACTCCTTGATGCGGGTCTGCAGCTTCTGGGCGAGAGTGAAACCAACGTAACCGCCACCCACGATGAGAAGGCGCGGACGGTCCTTAGCAAGTTGATTGAAAGCCATGACCCGAAGTTTACCCACGGCGCAGGGCTTTTGGTGACGGAGTGTCCGCGCCCGCGACTGCGCCCACCGTGAAATCAGCGGGAGAGCCTGCGGATGTGGAGCACGGCGGCCACGGTGAGCCCTGCGACCACCACCCCGAAGGACGCCAGGACCACCACGGGCAGCGCCCCGGTCTCGTTCAGCGGCGCCTGGGCCACGGGCGGGGTGGCCTCCTGGGTGACCTGCTCAGTGTCCCCCTTGGCCGTGGTGGCCGCGGCACTGGCCGAGGGCGAGGCGCTCTGCGGCCGGTTCTGCTGGATCCAGTGCCGGATGCTGCCCAGCGGGTTCTCCTCCGCGGTCTCCACGTCCGCGGTGACGGCCGCCGCCACGTCCAGCACCCCGTACCCGTACAGCGGGTCCTTGCCCTTGTCCCCGGCGTCGTGGGCGGTCTTCACGATGCGCTGCGCCACCTGCCCCGCGGTGAGGTCCGGGTGCTCCTGCTTGACGAGCGCCGCCGTTCCCGAGACCAGGGGCACGGTGGCGGAGGTTCCGGACCACTCGGCGTACCCGTTGCCGGGCATGGCCCCCACCATGTCCTCGCTGGGACCGGCCACCGCGATGGAGATCCCCTGCGAGGAGGAGTCCCAGCTGGCCCTCCCCGAACGGTCCACTCCCCCCACGGTCAGCACGCCGGGGATGGTCGCGGGCGCACCCACCTGGTTCAGCCCCGAGCCGCGGTTGCCCGCCGCGGCCACGACCAGCACGTTCTTCTCCTCCGCGTACGCGAACGCCGAGTCCCAGGACTGGGGCCACGCCGTGGAGTCCGAGCCCACGGACATGTTGATCACGTCCGCACCGTGGTCCACGGCCCAGCGCACGGCCTGCGGGATCTGCTCGTCCACGCTCTTCACCCCCGGGTCCTGCACGCCCAGCCCGAGCGAGACAGGGAGGATCTCGGCGTCCGGGGCAACACCCAGGATGCCCTGCCGGCGACCGGGCCCGCTCTCGTTCGCGGCACCGTGCCCGCGGCCCGCGACGAGAGAGGACACCAGGGTGCCGTGCTCGGGCTCGGAGCCGAGGCCCTTCCGGCCGTCCGCCTGTCCCACGCCGGAGACATCCGTGCCGGGCTGCACGGCGGCCTTCAGGTCCTGGTGGGAACCGTCCACACCGGTGTCGATCACGGCGATCTTCACGCCCTTGCCGGTCGCCGTCTTCCACGCGTCCCGCACGCCGTAGTCGTCCAGCCAGTACTCACGCTGCTGGATGTCCCCGCCCTCGACGGAGGGCTTGCCGCCCCCGGGAGGAGGCGCCACGGGGGTCTGCACGGGGATCGACGGCGCGGGCCTCGGCACCGCGGGCTCCTGCGCGAACGACGACGCCGCCGCGGCTCCCGCGAGCAGCAGCCCTGCCGCCGTGCCCGAGATCAGGGCGCGCGCCCTCGTCCGTCCGGTCATGTCCCTCAACCCTTCCGTACCGTCCGTGCCTGCTCGTCCCCGCGCCGTCGCGTGGTGCCTAGGACACCAGGGACAGTGCGATGCCGTCCAGGATGTCGTGCTCGCTCGCGGTGACCGTGGTGACCCCGCCGCGGGTGGCCTGGACCACGCGCTCGACCACGCGGCGCCACACCAGGGCACCGGCCCCGATCACGTCCACCCGGCCCTCGTGCATGAATCCCAGGGCGGCACGCTCCTCGCGGGTCATCCCGGTCAGCTCCCGGCACGCCCGGGAGACGGTCTCGACGTCCAGCACCGAGCCGTTGATGCGCTCGGGGTCGTATGCGGTGAGCCCCATGGCCATGGCGGCCACGGTGGTCACGGTGCCGGCCACGCCCACCAGCCGGGTGGTCTCCGCGAGGGGCACGGAGCGGGCGACCACGTCCATGGCCTGGTCCACGTCCCGCAGCACGCGCTCCTGCTGCTCCGCGGTGGGCGGGTTGGAGCCCAGGTGGCGCTCGGTCATGCGCACGCACCCCACGTCCACGCTCCTGGCCGCGAGCACCTCGCGCGGGGTGCCGAGCACGCACTCCGTGGATCCGCCACCCACGTCCACCACGAGGACCCGGTCCGCGGGGTCCAGCTCCGCGGCGGCGTTGAGGGCACCGCGGAAGGACAGCGCGGCCTCCTCGTCGCCGCTGACCACCTCCGGCGTGACACCCAGCCGGGCGCGGATCCCGGACACGAAGACGTCGCGGTTGCCCGCGTCGCGCGTGGCCGAGGTGGCCACGAACCGCACGCGGTCCGCACCGTGCTCGGCAATCAGTGCCGCGTACTCGTCCACGGCGGCGAAGGTGCGCTCCAGGGCGGCCTCGGCGAGCCACCCGGTGGCGTCCACACCCTGGCCCAGGCGCACGATGCGCATCTCGCGCACCACGTCGCGCAGAACGGTGTGCCCGCGCTCGTCCGTGACGGCGTCCGCGACGAGCAGACGGATGGAGTTGGTACCGCAGTCGATGGCAGCTGTGCGCATGGCAGGGGAGGTCCTCGGGTCGAAGGTGCCGGTCACGGGGCCCGGCGCGGGGAGGTGCGGGCGGCGTCGTCCGCACCCGGGGCCGTGGCGGGGTGGTGCGTCAGTCCGCCACGCGCCACGCGGGATCGCACGCGCAGCGCTCGGGCGTCCAGGTGTCGGCGATGAGCTCGAGCGTCTCGTCCCCGAGCGGGTTCACACCGGGCCCGGAGGCCAGGCTGTGCCCCACGAGCACGTGCAGGCACTTCACGCGCGTGGGCATCCCGCCCGCGGAGATGCCGTCGATCTCCGGGACCTCCCCCGTGCCCGCGACCTCTCCGATGCGACGCCGCTGGGCCAGGTAGTCCTCGTGGGCGGCGGTGTAGCGGCGGGCCAGCTCGGCGTCCTCGGCCACGCGCTCCGTCATGGCGTACATGGCGCCCTCGGCCTCGAGCCGGGAGACGGCCGCCGTGGCCACGGGGTGCGTGAGGTAGAAGACCGTGGGGAACGGGGTGCCGTTGCCGAGCCGCGGCGCGGTGGCGACCACCAGGGGGTTGCCGCACGTGCAGCGCGCGGCGATCTCCACCACGTCCCGCGCGGTGCGGCCCAGCTGGTGGCCCACCACGGTGAGGTCCTGGGGTGTCACGGTGGGGTCGTGCGGGGCGGCTGGGCTCACTGGTCGCTGCTCTCTCGGTTGTCGGGTTCCAGGGTGATGTCCTCCTGGGGGTAGGCGGAGTCCACCACGGACTGCCACAGCCCGTCCGCCCAGGCGGGTTTGCCGGCCTCCACCTGCTCGGCGGAGGACTCCACGGCCTGGTGGCGGTCCTTCTGCGCTCCCAGGACCACGTACGGGTTCTCCCCCGGCTTCACGTAGGACATGCGCTCCCGGGCCTGCTGCTCCACGTAGGAGTCGTCGCCCCAGAGCTCCTCCTCGCGCTTGAGCTGCTGCTGGAGCTCCTGCTCGTGGGCGATGCTCGCCTGCAGCTCGGAGATCTGCGAGCGCTGGTCGATGAAGATCTTGGCGGTGGGCGCGGCCAGGAAGACGATGATGGTGACCACCACGACGAGTGCCACGAGCCTGCCGTTGAAGGAGTGCGCCGGGGTGGGCGCCGCGAGGGTGGACGAGCCGCCGCTCCGCGCGTCCGGCGCCTGCTCCCTCGGGGGGCCGCGCGGTGACCTCCGGCGCGCCGCTGCTCGCGGGGCGCGGGCCGCGCCGGGGAATCCGGGGGCGGGGACCGACCATGCGTACCTCCCGGG
>NZ_PHOA01000081.1 GCF_003687455.1 Kocuria tytonicola
CTACTGCCACCTCAAACAATGGCGCGCCATCGCAACCCGGTACGACAAACACGCTGTGACCTACCGCGCCGCCATCATCCTGCACTCCGTCATCACCTGGACGAAGGCTTTGTCAGACACGCCCTAGGTGGTACATGAAAAGCGGGTAGGACTGTCCGCGCAGGCGGGACCGCCGGTCCGCCTCGTGCGCCTGACCGTCGCGCCCCTCCGGCGATCACATGGGACCCGTTGCGACCCCACGGGGCCGGGGCACAGAGCGTTGTGAGCCCCGGGAAAGGCAGGGGGAGTGGTCCGGCTGGCGGGGGGCCCGGTGCGAGCAGGATGACGTGGTCAGGGACGCTACCTCTCCAGACCCCCGGGCCACCGACTCGTGACTGCCCACGAAAACCGTCAGGGAAGCCGGAGACCTTCATGAAGAGGGCGTGCGAAGGGCCCGTGACGATTGGTGGATCGTCACGGGCCCTTCAAGGGGGCAGAGCGCCTGCTCTGCCGACTACTTCTCGAGCTGGGCGGAGTGCGAACCCGCACCCACGGCGACAGGCTCGGCGTCGTGGTGGCCGTGGGCCGCCTCGAGCTCAGCCGGAGTCACCGGTGCCACGCGGTCCTCGAAGAACATGCGGCTCAGGCGGCCGCGCATCTTCTCACTGCCGGTGATCTTGCCCTTGGCGTTCGCCCGGGCAGGCTGGACCTGGTGGTCCTGGAAGTCCACCAGCTTGTAGCGCCGGTACTCGTCCAGGGGCTCGTGGACCTCCACGAACTCGCCGTGGGGCAGGGCCTGGATCCGGCCGGACTCACGCCCGTGGAGCACGATCTCGCGGTCCTTGCGCTGCAGGGACAGGCAGAAGCGACGCACGATGATGAATGCCAGGATGGGGCCCAGGAAGTACAGGGCACGCAGCCAGTAGATGACGTCGTTCACGGCCAGGTGGAAGTGGGTTGCAATGAGGTCGCCGGAGGCGGCAATCATCTGCACCGCGTAGAAGGTGACCCCCGCGGCACCCACCGCCGTCCGGAACGGCGCGTTGCGCGGACGGTCGAGGATGTTGTGCACGCGGTCGTCCCGGGTGACCCAGCGCTCGATCCAGGGCCACGCGAACATCACACCGAACATCCCCGCCATAGGGATCAGCGGCAGCAGGATGGCGAGCGGGATGGCCAGGCCGAACAGGTCGATCTCCCAGGAGAACGGCCAGGAGCCGGGCATGAGGCGCAGACCGCCGTCGGAGAACCCCATGTACCAGTCGGGCTGCGAGCCGGCCTGAACGGGGGATGGATCGTAGGGACCGTAGTTCCAGATCGCGTTGATCGTGGTGGTGCCTGCAATGGCAGCCAGGATGCCGAACACGATGAAGAAGAAGCCACCGGCCTTCGCCGCGTAGACGGGGCCCACGGGGAAACCCACCACGTTGTTCTCGGTGCGGCCCGGGCCGGCGAACTGGGTGTGCTTGTGGACGACCACCATGAAGAGGTGGACGACGATCATCATGAGGATCAGCGCGGGGATGATCAGCACGTGCACGATGTAGAGACGGCCGATGATCGCGTGGCCGGGGAACTCCCCGCCGAACATGAACATCGAGATGTACGTGCCGACCACGGGGACGGACTTGGCAATCGCGTCCGCGATGCGCAGGCCGTTGCCGGAGAGCACGTCGTCGGGGAGCGAGTAGCCAGAGAAGCCCGCGACGATCGCGAGGATGAAGAGCACGCAGCCCACCACCCAGTTGAGCTCACGCGGGCGGCGGAAGGCCCCCGTGAAGAAGACGCGCAGCATGTGCACGGAGAGCGCCATCACGAACAGCAGCGCTGACCAGTGGTGCAGCTGGCGCAGGAACAGGCCACCGCGGATGTCAAAGGAGATGTTCAGCGTGGAGGCGTAGGCCCCGGACATCTCGACGCCCTGCATGGGCACGTAGTTGCCCTGGTACTCCATGGAGGTCATGGTGGGGTCGAACCACAGTGCCAGGAAGGTGCCGGACAGCAGCAGGATGACGAAGCTGTACAGCGCCACCTCGCCGAACATGAAGGACCAGTGGTCCGGAAAGACCTTGCGGCCGAACTCCTTGACGATGGAGGAGCCACCCACGCGGGTGTCCACGAAGTTGGCAATCCGCCCGGTGCGGGTGGTGGGACGGTATTCGAAGTCACTAGATGTGGACATCACTTAGCCTCATCCTGCATGTCGTTGACGGCGAAGCCGCGCTGCGAGTAGGTGGGGCCCACGGGCTCGTGGAAGTCGCTGCGCGCCACCAGGTAACCGTCGGAGTCGACGGAGATGGGCAGCTGCGGCAGGGGCCGGGAGGCCGGGCCGAAGATGACCTCGCACTCGTTGGTGAGGTCGAACGTGGACTGGTGGCACGGGCACAGCAGGTGGTGCGTGTGCTGCTCGTACAGTGCGATGGGGCAGCCCACGTGCGTGCAGACCTTGGAGTAGGCGAAGATCCCGTCCACGTTCCAGTCCTTGCGCTCCTCGGACACGTTGACCTTGTCCGGATCGAGGCGCATCAGCAGAACCACGGCCTTGGCCTTCTCGTTGAGGTAGCCGTCCTCGTGGCTGAGGCTGGTGAGGTTCTCGGGAATCACGTGGAAAGCCGAGCCGAGGGTGACGTCGGACGCCTTGATGGGGGTGCCGGAGGGGTCACGCACGAGACGCACGCCCTGGTCCCACATGCTGTGGCGCAGCACCTTGAGGTCGGTGGGGCCGAGGTCCTTGAGCAGGCCGACGAAAGGCAGCGGCATCAGCACGGCAGCGCCGATGAGCGTGTTGCGCAGCAGGGGCCGGCGCTTCACACCGGACTCGTCGTAGATGGTGTTCAGGATGCCCTGGGCCTCGGCACGCTCGTCCTCGGTGCGAATGTCGTGGCGCTGCTCGACGATCTCGTGGTCCGGCATGAGCGTGCGGGCCCAGTGGACCACGCCCACGCCGATGCCGAACATGCCGAGGGCTATGCCCAGTCCGAGCAGCAGGTTCTGCAACCGCAACCGCGAGGTGGGCTCGGTGTTCACGGCGTCGTAGAGCGGGCCGTCCACGCGGATTCCGAAATAGGCCACGAAGAAGATCACGGAGCCGATCACGGAGAGCAGGAACAGCAGGACCACCTGATGCTCGGCTCGCTTGGCCGCCTTGGGGTCGACGTCCGTCACGCGGGGTCGGTGCGGTGGGAGTCCCGGGTTCGGGAAGTGCTCCATGTCCGCTCCGTCCGAGGTGACAACCGCCCCGCTCTTGGGGGGAGTGCCGTCACGATGGTCGCCCATGTGGTCCCTCATTCTTCTCTTGGTGCTGTGTGAATAGTGTCTAGGGTGCCGGCCAGTGGCCAGCCGGTGCTCTCAGGCGGAGCGGGAGGTCAGCCAGACCGTGAAGCCGATGACTACGACCAGACCGATGGTCCAGATGAACAGACCCTCGGAGACGGGGCCCAGGGAACCGAGGCTGAAACCGCCCACGGTGGTGTTGTTGTCGAGGGTCTTCAGGTACGTGATGACGTCCCGCTTCTCCTCGGGGGTGATGTTCGCGTCGTTGAACACCGGCATGTTCTGCGGGCCGGTCTGCATGGCCTCGTAGATGTGCTCTTCGCTCACGCCCATGAGGGAGGGGGCGAACTTGCCGCGGGTGAGGGCACCGCCCTGCCCGGCGGCGTTGTGGCACATGGCGCAGTTCGCCAGGAACACCTTGGCGCCTTCCGCAGAGTTGCCCTTGGAAATGTCGAGGTCTTCCTCGTCCGGGACGGAGGGACCCGCGCCGAGGGAGGCGACGTAGGCGGAGAGCTGCTTGGTCTGCTCCTCGTTGAACTGCTGGGGCTTGACCTGCGCCTGCGGGCCCTGCATCTGCATCGGCATGCGCCCGGTGCCCACCTGGAAGTCCACGGCGGAGGCGCCCACGCCGATCAGCGACGGGCCGGTCCCGGTGCCCTCCGCCTTCATGCCGTGGCACGTGGAGCAGTTGGACTGGAACAGCTTCTCGCCGTCCTGGATGTCCTGAGCCGAGTAGGTGGTGGTCTCGGCCTTGGCTTCGTTGGTGGTTGTGGCAACTGCGTAGAGTCCACCGGTCAGAAGCAAAGCCATGACCAACAGCGCCAGGGCTGCCATGGGATGGCGGCGCTTTTGTGAGAGTGCCTTCACGTCAAACGTTCCTTTAACTCGGGTCTAGAACTGGAATGGGCGGATGGTCCGGACCCGACTACTTGATGAAGTAGACCAGGATGAAGAGGACGATCCAGACGACGTCGACGAAGTGCCAGTAGTAGGACACCACGATGGCGGACGTGGCCTCGTAGTGCCCGAATCGCTTGGCGACGAAGGCACGGCCGATGATGAAGAGGAAGGCGATGAGGCCGCCGGTCACGTGCAGGGCGTGGAAGCCCGTGGTGATGTAGAAGGCGGAACCGTACGCGCTGGCGGCGATGGTGACCCCGTCGGACACCAGGGAGGCGTACTCGTAGACCTGGACGGACACGAACACGGCACCCATGAGGAACGTGAGGGCGAACCACTCGGTCATGCCCCACTTGGTGATCTGGAAGAGACCCCCGGTGCGCCGGGGCTGGAGCCGCTCCGCCGCGAACACGCCGAACTGGCAGGTCACGGAGCTGAGCACGAGCACCAGGGTGTTGACGGTCGCCATGGGCACGTTGAGCACCTCGGTGTTCTCCGACCAGACCTCGGGAGAGGTGGCGCGGAGGGTGAAGTACATGGCGAAGAGTCCGGCGAAGAACATCACCTCGGAGGACAACCACACGATGGTGCCCACGGAGGTGAGGTTGGGGCGAGTGATGCTCGCGCCCACCGGTTTGGCTGGGGTATGAGTCGCAGTTGTCACAGAGACATTATGTCGCCAAAACTCTCGGCGGACCAACCACCTGGGCGTTCGGGGTCCACCGTGTCGCCGGGCCCGCCCTCCCCGTTCCGCATCGGCGTCGGCGACGGGGGAGGTACCGGGGTGCCCCTCACCCGTGCCGTGGGCAGGTGCGGGGGGCGAGTCGCCCGGTAGAGTCGGGGATGTGAGTACTTCCAGCAGCCCCCGAGCACCGTTCCAGTGGCCCGATCTCCTCACCGCCCTCGCGCAGGGGGAGGACCTCACACGGGACATGGCGTACTGGGCCATGGACAGCATCATGGCGGGGGAGGTTCCGGACGCGGTCATCGGCGGTTTCCTGATGTCCCTGCGGACCAAGGGTGAGAGCGTCGCCGAGCTCAATGGACTGGCGGACGCCATGGTGGCACACGCGCGCCCCGTCTCCGTTCCCGGCCCCGCGCTCGACATCGTGGGCACCGGTGGTGACCGTCTCTCGAGCGTCAACATCTCCACAATGGCTGCCCTGGTCTGCGCCGGCGCGGGCGCGCGCGTGGTCAAGCACGGCAACCGGGCGTCGTCGTCCAAGTCCGGCTCCGCGGATGTCCTGGAGGCCCTGGGCGTGCGGCTGGACATGCCCGTGGACCTGGTGCGGCGCTGCGCCACGGAGGTGGGGATCACCTTCCTGTTCGCCCAGACGTTCCACCCGTCCATGCGCTTCGCCGCCGCCGCGCGCAAGGCCCTGGGAGTACCCACGGCATTCAACTTCCTGGGCCCCATCACCAACCCGGCACGCGTGTCCGCCTCCGCGATCGGCGTGGCCGACGCCGCCTTGGCGCCGCTCATGGCCGGCGTGTTCCAGAACCGGGGGGACCGTGCACTCGTCTTCCGCGGGGGAGACGGGCTCGACGAGCTGACGGTCACGGCGCCGTCGGCCGTGTGGGAGGTCCGCGACGGTGCGATCACGGAGCACACGGTCGAACCGCTGGAGTTCGACATGCCGCGCGCGAGCATTGCCGACCTGCGCGGTGGCGACGCCGCCCACAACGCGGGCGTGGTGCGCGACGTCCTCGACGGCGCCCGCGGTCACGTGCGCAACGCCGTGCTGCTCAACGCCGCCGCGGGTCTCGTGGCGGTTGCGGAGGCCTCCGACCAGCCGTTCGCGGAGCGGTTCGAGGCGGCCGTCACTCGCGCCGCCGACGCCGTGGACTCGGGGGCCGCGCGCGGGGCGCTCGACCGCTGGATCGCCTTCTCGGCCGCCTGACCCGGGGCGCCGGCACCGTTCGGGCCCCACGGTTCAGCGCTGCTCCACCCTCACGCCCCCGACACGATGCGGAGCCCGGCTGCACTGGACGACGACGCCGCTCGCCCCGTTGCCGGGGGAGCGGCGTCGTGCTGTTCGGGCTGGTGCGAATCCCTCAGTCGTCGATGCCGAGGGAGAACGCCGCGTCGAGATCGTGGGTGCTGTAGGTGCGGAAGGCGATGTTGGTGCTCGTGGACTCCACGCCCGGGACCTTGGACAGCTCGTCCGCAATGACGTCCGCGAGCTGCTCGTGCTGCTCCACGCGCACCAGGGCGATGAGGTCCCACTCGCCCGTGACCGAGTAGACCTCGGACACACCGCGGATGTCGGAGACCTGCTGCGCAACCTCGGGAATCCGGTCGGAGGAGGTTCTGATGAGGACGATGGCGGTGAACATGGCATTCCTTTCCACGGTGTCGTCCCAGAGTAGCGGTGACAGCCGGGGAAGATGTGGGCGGCTGGTCAGCGCCCGGTGGGCCCGGGGTGGCGGTCGAACAGCACGGGGGAGGGCTGCCGTGTGGGGAGCTTCTGGGCAATTCCGGGTCGCCGGTGATCCGACGGTGTGCCTGGGCAACAAGTGCGCGTTGCTCGCGACGGGGAGGTCGGGGGAATTCCGGCTCAGCGGCCTCGGGAGTGCAGCACTGCCGCGAGGACGAGCCGGTATCCGACCAGGAGGACCCCCAGGACCACGATGCTCACCACGACGAACGCCAGTGCGGTGCCCTGCCCGGTGAACGTTCGCAGCACCATGCCGCCCACCACTGCGCACAGCCACACCGAGACGCCCGTGGGGATCACCGCTGCGGGACGGTTCGCCCCGCGGCACGCGAGCGAACCCACGAGCGCGCCCACCATGAACGGCCACGCCGTGAGCAGCATGCCAGCCACGTCTTCCCCGTGGCTCGCGCGACCGATCGCGGCGAAGACCACCACCAGCACGAGGTCCACGACGAGGAAGATGGGCCAGCGGGACGCTGAGATGCGGGCCGCACGACGCTCGGGGGAGACGGGGTCAACCGCGCGCGATGCGGGGGGAGCAACGGGAGTGGGTTCAGGATGCGTGGACGGCTCGGATGCAGAGGTCATGGGGCTACTTTATCGCGCCCTCTACATGAACTCTGACTTTAAAGTCAAGGTAAAAATCTCGAGTCGGTATGCGTTGTTGAGAACGTCTGGCCGGCTTGGGTGGTGGGCCTGGGGGAAGGGCGTGCCAGATGCCACGATCCGCAGGTGGTCGGTTCCCGGCGGAGCTGCGGCCCCGCAGCGGGTCTGAACCAGGTTTTGTACCAGTCCGGACACGAGGGGATGGCCGGGGTGCGAAGCTGCGAAGCGAACCGTCGCACGGTACCCGCCTGGCAGGCATTCGCCATGCGACCTTCAGCACCTCGCGTGTCTGGGATGAGCGGGAGCAGGGAACGGACCGCCCACGGACGCGACCCTTGAAAGTCGCTCGGGAACAAGGGGTGGTTGGTGGCGAAACCCTGACATCCCCGTGACAACTACATGACCGATAATGTACATTATGTAAACTATGCGGGGCGAGGCGCTACGGGCCGCCCGTGTGCGCCTCCCCGGCCGTGTAGCCCGTGGCGGTCCGCGCGGCCAGGCCTTTCTGCCCCGCTCTCGGGCTGACCTCACCGGCTGCCGGCTCCTGTGCCTCCCCGGCGGTGCGCTCCGGCTCCGGGACGAGCTTCTCCGGTGGCGGACCGCGCACATCCCGTCCGGGTGCTCCGGTGCGGGGTGCGCGCGGTCCGCCGCTCGATCCGTCAGGCCTCCGCGGGCTGGGCCTGCCTCGGGGCCTCCGGCTTGCCGGTGAGCGAGGACTCGTTGCGGTGGTGACCCAGGAACGTGAGGACGACGCCCAGGGCGAGCCACCCGATCAGCGCCCAGATCTGCGCGGCGATGTTGGCCTCCGGGAAGTACGAGAGGTCACGCAGCACCGTTCCGGACAGACCCGGCACGAGCCACTGCCCGATCTCCCCGAACGGCGGCAGGATGAACTCCTTGGGTGAGGTCAGGGCCGAGATCGGGTTGCCGATGAACATGGTCAGGACGGCTCCCACGGCCAGGCCGGCGCGCCCGATCAGTGAGCTCAGGCCCACGATCACGGACGCCGTGGCCGCGATGCCCAGTCCGATGGCCGCCCAGTTGGCGAAGAAGTTGGCCTGCAGGATGCCGAACAGCCCCTGCAGGATGGCCGCCAGGACGAAGCCGCCGAGCACACCGTAGAGACCGAGCGCCAGCAGGTGCTTGCGCACGCCGGTCACCAGGGTGGAGATGAGGATGCCGCCGATCATTCCGCCCATGGTCAGGGGCAGTCCCGCTATGGCCAGCCCGCTCCCCCGCGGATCGTCCTCGGACAGTGGCACCACGTCCGTGGTCTTCACGGTGGGCGGTGTTCCGGCCTGCTGCTGCGAACCCTGCTGCGCCAGCCCCGCCATGCCGGCCGGGCCCTTGGCCAGTGCGCCCTTGATCTTCTCGAGCGCCTGCGTGGTGCCCTCGATGACCTTCTGGTCGATGCCGCGCTGCATGGTCGTCCCCACCGTGGTCAGCATCTGCGACGCCACGGGGCTGGCCGCGCTGGCCGTGAGGATCTCGGGCTGGGATCCGAGGACGATGCCGCCGTACACCTCGCGCGTCCTGATGCCGTTGAGCACGTCCTCGCGATCGGCCACCGGGTGCAGGTCCAGCAGGTTGTCGGGCATCTTCTCCGTGACGGCGTCGATCTGGTCCTGGGTCCCCACCACCGCGACCGGCAGGTTTTCCGTCCTGGAGGTGGCCGTGGGCCAGGCGAACGCCAGCAGGACGATCGACACCACTGCCGTGGCGATGAGCGCGGCCTTGATGCTCTTGAGCCAGTCCGGGCGCTGCCGGGGTTCTGGGGTCCTCACGTGAGACATGCGCGTCTCCTCTCACAAAGAATGAATGTTCTTGGAAAGTGTGGACCTCGTCCGGTACCCTGTCAAGAACGGTCATTCGTTTTGGAGGTTGATGTGCCCAAGGTCACTGAAGAGCACAGGGAGCAGATGCGGCGCCGGATCCAGGAGGCCGCCCTGGCGTGCATCGGACGCAAAGGGTTCTCCGCGGTGTCCATGGCGGACATCATTGCGGAGTCGGGGCTCTCCGCCGGCGCCGTGTACGTCTACTACAGGAGCAAGGACGAGCTCTTCCTGGATGCCAGCCGCGGTGTCATGCGGGACCGGCTCGGGACGCTGGGTGCGCTGCACTCCCGGCGCCCGCTCCCCCATCCGGCACGCGCCCTGGCGCTGGTGGTGGAGGACATTCCGGAGCGCGGGACGTTTCCGGGCCTACCGGTGCAGGTGTGGGGCGAGGCGGTGCGCCGTCCGGAGCTGCAGACCTCGGCCCGCGGCATCCTGGCGGAAGCCGCGTCCCACCTGCGTCGCTACCTCGCCGCGTGGCTGGCCGAGGAACGGGGGCTGCCTGAGGACGACGCCGCTCGGGCGGCCGAGCGGCTCTGTCCCGCCTTCATCGGGCTGGTCCAGGGCTACATGGTGCAGGTGAGTCTCTCCCCCGACGCGGAAGAGACCCACGGACGCTACTTGGCCGCGGTGGAGGGCCTGCTGGAGGGGATCCTCGCGGAGATCGGCCCGCGGCAACCAGAGAGCGCCCCGCGCTGAGCTCCTGCCCGCGCCGCCTCCTCCGGTGCGGCACGAGCGGGGCGCATGACGAGAACAGGTCCCTGGAACCAGGCGGTTCCAGGGACCTGTTCACCCGAGTCAGGGCTCGTGGTCTCACAGCACGGAGCGGTAGACCTCCAGCGTCTGCTGCGCAATGGACTCCCACGAGAAGTGCTCCTCCGCGCGGTGCCGGCCGGCTTCTCCCATGCTGCGGGCGCGCTCGGGATCGGAGACCACCTCGGTGAGCGCGGCGGCGAAGTCGTCCACGAACGCCTGGGGGTCCAGGGGGGTTCCCGTGCCGTCGGAGACCTGCGCGATGGGAACGAGGCGCCCTGTCTCACCGTCCACCACGACCTCGGGGATCCCTCCGGTGGCGGATGCGACGACGGCCGCTCCGCACGCCATGGCCTCCAGGTTCACGATGCCCAGCGGCTCGTAGACGGAGGGGCAGGCGAACGCGGTGGCGTGGGAGAGGATCTGGATGACCTCCCGGCGGGGCAGCATCCTCTCGATGAGCACCACGCCATCCCGCTCGCTCCTGAGCTGGTCGATGAGGCCGTTGACCTCCGCGGCGAGCTCCGGGGTGTCCGCGGCGCCGACGCACAGCACGAGCTGGACCTCCGGCGGCAGCTGCAGGGCGGCGCGCAGCAGGTAGGGCACACCTTTCTGCCGGGTCACGCGGCCCACGAAGACCACGGAGGGGCGCGCGGGGTCGATGCCGTACTCGTCCAGCACGTCCGTGCCCTCGTCGCGGTTCCACTGGGAGACGTCGATGCCGTTGTGCACGGTGCGCACCCGCTCGGGGTCCACTGCGGGATAGGAGCGCAGGATGTCCTGGCGCATCCCTTCCGACACGGCGATGATCGCGGCGGCGGCCTCGTAGGAGGTCTGTTCGGAGAAGGAGGAGACGCGGTAGCCGCCGCCGAGCTGCTCCGACTTCCACGGCCGCAGCGGCTCGAGGGAGTGGGCGGAGAGCACATGGGGGATGTCGTACATGAGAGAGGACAGGTGCCCGCCCATGTTGGCGTACCACGTGTGGGAGTGCACCAGGTCCGCACCCGCGACGTCCTGGACCATGCTGAGGTCCACGCCGAGGGTCTGGATCGCGGCGTTGGCATCGCCCAGCTCCGCGGGCACGGGATAGGCCGTCACGCGGGCGCCGTGGAAGTCCGGCTCCCGGGGCTCGCCGAAGCAGCGGACGTTGAGGTCCACGAGCGGTGCCAGCACGCGGGACAGCTCGGCCACGTGCACCCCCGCTCCCCCGTAGATGGCGGGCGGGAACTCTTTGCTCAGGATGTCTACTCGCACAGGGCGAGCGTACTGCACCCGGCGGCGGTGCCCCAGGCCTGCGAGCGCCCGGGCCGGGCCC
>NZ_PHOA01000082.1 GCF_003687455.1 Kocuria tytonicola
GTGGGGTCCGCTGCCGTGGAGCCGTCCTCGGTGCCGCGCGCCGGAGCGGCCGGGGAGGCCGCTTCCGTGCTCGCGGCGTCCTCGGCGTCCGGGGTGGTGGTCTCGACCGCGGGGGTCTCGTCCACCACGGTGGTCACGGTCTGGGAGTGCACCGTGACGAGCTGACCCGGGGAGATCTCCAGGACGGCCTTGTTCTGCTCACGGTCCATGTCCCGCAGCGTGCCGAAGAGACCGAAGCTGGTCATCACGCGCGTGCCGGGCTCCATGGTGGCCTGCTTGGCCTTCATCTCGGCCTGGGCCTTCTTCTGACGGCGCATGGGCAGCCACAGCAGCAGCACCATGACCACGAGCATCACGGGGAGGAACCACGCGGTTCCGCCTCCTGCGGCGGCTTGCTGGGTCTCTGCGAGGATGGTCACGAAGGATCCGTTCTGTCGGGAGTCGATGGGTGTGTCCGCCCCGCCCGCACGGTGGTGCGCGGGGGACGGGCACGATCCACCTCAGCTTAGGGGATGGATCTGGTCAGGCGCTGGATGCGTCGTCGCTCCCCGAGCCCGTGCTCCCTCGATCCGCGCTGCCCGGTTCCGTGCTGAGCGCGGTCCTCAGCGCGGGGTCCTTGAAGGCCGCGTGGTCCGGGACGTCGAGCCCCAGGTGCTCCCACGCCGCCGCCATGGCGATCCTCCCGCGCGGGGTGCGCCCGAGCAGGCCTTCCCGCACGAGGAAGGGCTCGGCGACGGTCTCCACCGTCTCGGTCTCCTCCCCCACGGCGATCGCCAGGGTCGACAGGCCCACCGGTCCGCCGTTGAACTTGCCCACCAGGGCGCTCAGCACGTTGCGGTCCAGCCGGTCCAGACCGCGCACGTCCACCTCGTACATGTCCAGGGCGGCGCCGGCCGCGCGGGCGTCGATGCGCTCCACACCGTGCACGAGTGCCCAGTCCCGGACGCGACGCAGCAGCCGGTTGGCGATGCGCGGGGTTCCCCGCGAGCGGGAGGCCACCTCGCTGAACGCCTCGGACGTCATGGCGAGGTCCAGCAGGGCGGCCGAACGGCGCAGCACGAGCTCGAGCTCCGGCACCGAGTAGAACTCCAGGTGCCCCGTGAAGCCGAAGCGGTCCCGCAGGGGTCCGGGCAGCAGCCCTGCGCGCGTGGTGGCACCCACCAGGGTGAACGGGGGCAGGTCCAGGGGGATGGAGGTGGCACCGGCTCCCTTGCCCACCACGATGTCCACCCGGAAGTCCTCCATGGCCATGTACAGCATCTCCTCGGCCGGGCGGGACATCCGGTGGATCTCGTCCAGGAAGAGCACCTCCCCGTGGGTGAGCGAGGAGAGGATCGCGGCGAGGTCTCCCGCGTGCTGGATGGCGGGGCCGGAGGAGATCCGCAGGGGGACGCCCAGCTCCTCCGCGATGATCATGGCCAGGGTGGTCTTGCCGAGCCCGGGAGGGCCGGAGAGCAGCACGTGGTCCGCGGTGCGCCCCCGCAGCTTGGAGGCCTCGAGCACGAGCGAGAGCTGGGCCCGCACGCGCTGCTGGCCCACGAAGTCGTCGAGCGTGCCCGGGCGCAGGGAGGCCTCGAGCTGCTGGTCGTCGTAGTCGCCCTCGGCGCCCACGAGGCGCTGCGGTCCCGCCACCCCGCGCTCCTCCACGGCCATGCTCAGTGCCTCCCCGTGGGTGCGTGGGTGGTGCCCTTGGCCGTGCCGAGCCACGAGAGCACGGTGCGCAGGATCTCGGCCACGTTGCCGGAGTCCGCGAGCTCGGGCTGGCTCGCAAGGGCGTCGTCGATGCCGCGGGCGGCGTCCTTCTCGCTCCAGCCGAGGCCGGTGAGGGCGTCCACGACCTGCTCGCGCCACACCTGGATCTGCGGCTCGGCTGCGGGGTGGGCGGCGGGCTCCGGGAGCACGAGCTTGTCCGCGAGCTCCAGCACGATCCGCCGGGCGGACTTGGGGCCGATGCCCGGGACGGCCGTGAAGGCCTTGTCGTCGCCGGCCGCGATGGCGCGGCGGGCGTCGTCGGGGCCGAGCACCGAGACCGCGGCGAGAGCGGTGCGCGGACCCACCCCGGAGACCCCGAGCATCACCGTGAAGATCTCCTTCTCGTCCGGCCGGGCGAAGCCGAAGAGCAGCGGGGACTCGTCCTTGCGGGCAATGTACGCGGTGTGCAGGTGCGCCGTGGAGCCCACCCGCAAGCCGGACAGGGTGTGGGGGCTCGCGTGGACCTCGATGCCGAAGCCCGAGACCTCCACCACGGCGAGGGCCGCGCCCACGAAGCGCACCTCACCGGTCACCGAGGCAATCACGGTACTGCTCCCCTCTTCCGGCCGGGTGGCCGGGATCGTGCGGCGCACAGCGTGCCGGGACACCCCTGGGTGCGGCACCCGCGCGCGGCGGCGGGGGCCGACGCGCATTCGAACACGTGTGCGAATCTCTGCCCGCCACTCTAGCAACCGGAGCGGACGGGCTCGGGGCGACGGGGTGTTCAGGCGCGTCCCGTGCTCCGGCGTCCGGGCGCGCCGCCTGGTGCGGGACCCCGGGAGGCGGTCTCCGCGCGGCGCCACGCCTGCTGCGCGGGGGTCAGCGCCGCGCCGCGGGGTGCCTGGGCCGGGCGGGACCCCGAGTGCGTGGAGGTGGCGGCGGCCGCGTTGACGCCGGCCATGCCGCCGCGCCAGCCGTGGCAGACCGCGAGGGCCAGGGCGTCGGCGGCGTCGGCGGGCCGAGGCGGCGCGTCGAGGCGCAGGATGCGGACCACCATGCGGTTCACGGACTCCTTGTCCGCCGAACCGTCCCCGGTGACCGCGGCCTTGACCTCGGAGGGGGTGTGCCAGGCCACGGGGATGCCGCGCCGAGCGGCCGCCGCGATCACGACGCCCGTGGCCTGGGCGGTGCCCACCACGGTCGGCGCGTTGTTCTGCGCGAAGACACGCTCCACGGCGACGACGTCCGGTCGGAAGCGCTCCATGAGCTCCTCCGCGGTCTCCATGATGGTCAGCACCCGGCGTTCGAGCGCCTCGTGGGCGCTCGTCCCGCTCACCTGGACGTGGACGAACGTCCCGGTGCGCTGAGCGGACATGTCCACCACGGCGAAGCCACACCGGGTGAGCCCGGGATCCACGGCGAGCACACGCCGCGTGCCCCGGCCGCCGGGGACCGCCACCCGACTACTCGTCGTTCTCGAGCTCGGCCATGACCTCGGCCGGGATGTTCGCGTTGGAGTAGACGTTCTGGACGTCGTCCAGCTCCTCGACCGCGTCCGCGAGCTTGAGGAACTTGCGCGCGCCGTCCGCGTCCAGGTCCACCTTCATGGTGGCCCGGAACTGGGGGTCGTCGTTGTTGTACTCGAGACCGGCCTCGTCCAGCGCGGTGCGGATCGCGGGCAGGTCCGTGGCCTCGCTGACCACCTCGAAGACGTCGGACTCGTCCAGGACCTCGTCCGCGCCGGCGTCGAGCACGGCCATCAGGACGTCGTCCTCGGTGAGGCCGCCGGTCTTGGCCACCTCCACCACGCCCTTGCGCTCGAAGAGGTAGGCCACGGAGCCGGAGTCCGCCATGGTGCCGCCGTGGCGGGTCACGGCCACGCGCACCTCGGAGGCCGCGCGGTTCTTGTTGTCGGTCAGGCACTCGATGTACAGCGCGGTGCCCTGCGGGCCTCGGGCCTCGTAGAGGATCTCGGTGTAGTCGATCGTCTCACCCGTGAGCCCGGCGCCGCGCTTGACCGCGCGGTCGATGTTGTCGTTGGGCACCGAGTTCTTCTTGGCCTTGGAGACCGCGAGCTCGAGCGCCGGGTTGCCGGAGGTGTCCGCGCCGCCCATGCGGGCCGCCACCTCGATGCCCTTGATGTACTTGGCGAACGCCTTGGCGCGCTTGGCGTCGATCGCCGCCTTCTTGTGCTTGGTCGTGGCCCACTTGGAGTGACCTGACATGGATGACCTCCTCGACAGAGTGCGTCCGGCCACGAACGGGCCGGACGCAATGGTGGATTGGCTCTCATGATACCGAGCGCCACCCCAGCGCTGTCACACCGGGGGTGCGGACGATCCGCGGCAGCCGGCCGCGCACCGTCGTCGTGGTGCGGGAGCGGCCGGGCGCGCGCAGGGCGGGTTCAGCGCGGGCGGGACGCGGCGACGTCGCGGGCGCGCTCGGCCAGCGTGTCGTCCAGCGGTGCCGCGGGCAGGGACTCACCCCGCAGCTCGAGGGCGCGGGAGAGCAGGAAGTCCGCCACGCGGGGGTTCTTGGGCAGCAGCGAACCGTGCAGGTAGCTGCCCAGCACGTTGCGGGTGCGTGCTCCCTCGGTGCCGTCCTCGCCGTTGTTGCCCGCACCCGAGACCACGGTGGCCAGGGGCTCCTGACCGGCGCCCAGGTGCGTGAGCCCCGAGTGGTTCTCGTAGCCCACGATGGTGCCGAGCTCCGGGGACTCCGTGACGATGTTGCCGATCAGCCGCTCGGCGCCGCCCACGGTCTCGAGGTCGAAGATGCCGATCCCCGGCAGGGTCTCCCCCGCCCCCGTGCGGAAGCTGCGGCCGAAGAGCTGGTAGAGGCCGCAGATGGCGAGCATGGGCACCCCGCGCTCCACGGCGTCGAGCAGCCGCGGGGCCACGGCCTGCAGGTCCTCGGCCACGCGGAACTGCCCCGAGTCCTGCCCGCCGCCGCCCACGAAGAGCTCCGCGTGCTCGGGCCACGGGTCGCCCGGGTTGTGGTCCACGATCTCCACGGCGAGGCCGTGGCGCTCGGCGCGGCGCTTGAGCGTGAGCGTGTTGCCCCAGTCGCCGTAGATGTTCATGTCCCGGGGGTAGAGCTGCACGATGCGCAGCGGTGCGGCGGTGTTCTCGACCACGGTGTCCTCCTAGATCGCTGCCACGTGCGTCATGCCGCCCAGGATCTTGCGCAGGGAGAGCATGGCCGTGTAGGTGCAGAAAATTCGCATGGGGCGCTCGCCGGACTGCGCGATGAACTGCTTCAGCGCGTCCTCGAGCTCCGGCTCCACCGTGCCCACGCGCACGAGGTCGTAGTCCAGGCGCAGCGCCATGTCCCACGCCCGCACGCCAGAGACCACGTCCACGCCGCCCGCACGCAGACTGTCGAAGTCCACGTCCCACAGCCAGGAGACGTCCCGACCGTCGGCGTACTGGTCGTTGATCGCGATCATCGTGGCATAGTCCTGCGCGGAGGCCGAGGCCAGGGACAGCCGGAAGCCGGCGGGGTTCTTCACGAGCAGCAGCTGCAGGGGCTTGTCCTCCACCGTAATGGTCTCCCCACGCCCGAAGGCCGGGGTGACGCTGCCGAGCTCGGCCACGAGGGCGGGGACATCGGCGTCGTCGCCCAGGACCTGGAGGCTCGCGGCCAGCGCGGCGGCGGCGTTGTACTGGTTGTAGACGCCGTAGAGGTCCACCGTGGCCTCGTGCGCCGCACCACGCACCTCGAGCTCCACGGTGCGGGCGTTGACGGCGCGCAGCACCACGTCCGCGTCCGGGCGCTGGGTGGAGGGGACCTGGGAGTCCTGCTCCCCCGGGTCCACCTGGCGCAGGCCGTCGCGCATGTCGTCGTCCGAGGGGAACATGGGGCGCAGGGCGTCCGAGAGCCCGAACCAGCTCACACCCGTGCCCGCCGGGAGGTCCTCCGCGAGCCCCGCGATCCGCGGGTCCTCGCGGTTGAGCACCACGGTCTCCGTGGTGGCCAGGGCCACCTGCCGCAGCATGCGACGGGTCGTGTCGATCTCCCCGAAGCGGTCCAGCTGGTCGCGCATCACGTTGAGCAGCAGGCAGATCCGGGGCCGCACCTGCTTCACGAAGTGCACCGCGTGGGCCTCGTCCAGCTCGAGCACCGCGACGTCCGCGTCCAGGCGGCCGAAGGCGTCCATCTCCGCGAGCAGGGAGGCCGCCACACCGCGCACGAAGTTGGAGCCCGTGCGGTTGGTGAACACGCGCAAGCCCTGTGAGCGCAGCAGCTGCACGGTCATCTTGGTGGTGGTGGTCTTGCCGTTGGTGCCGCTGATCACCACCACACCCCGGGGCAGCTTGGCGAGCTCCTCGGCCACGAAGCCGGGGTGCAGCTTCTCCATGAACAGGCCGGGGAAGGCGGAGCCGCCGCCGCGCAGGCTCGACGCCCAGCGCACCCCCTGGCCGAGGAGTCGTACGAGAGGTCGGGACATGGTCTCCATCCTAGTCAGCGGGTGCGAGCACCCGGGGGTCAGCTCTCGGGCCAGGCCCCGGCAATGTCCTCGCGGGTGGAGCCGAGGGTCTGGATGAGCGGTTTGGTGTGGGCCACCACAGGCATGAAGTTCGAGTCCCCCACCCAGCGTGGCACCACGTGTTGGTGCAGGTGCTCCGCCACGGAGCCGCCCGCGGCGGATCCGAGGTTCAGCCCCACGTTGAAGGCGGCCGGGTGGGCCACTTCCCGGACCACGGCCACCGCGGTGCGGGTGAGGGTGTTCAGCTCCCACAGCTCGTCGTCCGTGAGCTCGTCCAGGTCCGCGACGTGGCGGTAGGGGCACACGAGCAGGTGGCCGGGGTTGTACGGGAACAGGTTGAGCACCACGAAGCAGTGCTCACCGCGGTGGACGATGAGCGAGTCCTCGTCCGGGCGCGGCGGCGCGCTGCAGAACGGGCACCCCGGGGGCTGCTCCACCGAGGTGTCCTCCCCGCGCACGTACGCGAGGCGGTGCGGGGTCCACAGCCGCTGGAAGCCGTCCGGGACCCCCGGGAGCCCGAACTCGTCCCGCTGCACACCGTCCCCGTCCGACGCCGCCGCGTCCCGTCCGGTCACGACCGGCCCGACGCTTCCGGGCCCGCGGCGGCAGGATCCTCGACCACGGTCTCCTTCACCTCGAGCCCCCCGGCGGGGGCCGTGGGGTCCTCGTTGCTGCGCTCGCGCACGTGCCGGGTGATCAGCTCCACTGCCTCCTGGCGGCTCACGCCGTTGTGCTGCGAGCCGTCGCGGAAGCGGAAGGACACGGTCCCGGCCTCGGCGTCCTCGCCGCCGGCGATCACCACGAACGGGACCTTGTCCTTGGACGCCGTGCGGATCTTCTTGGGGAACCGGTCCGAGGAGGCGTCCACCTCCACGCGGATCCCCTGCTCCCGCAGCAGCTGGGCGAAGTCCTCCAGGTAGTCGTTGAACGCCTCGGCCACGGGGATCGCGCGGACCTGCACGGGGGCGAGCCACGCGGGGAACGCCCCGGCGTAGTGCTCGGTGAGCACGCCCATGAAGCGTTCCACGGAACCGAAGAGCGCACGGTGGATCATCACCGGGCGCTGCCGGGTGCCGTCCGAGGCCTGGTACTCCAGGTCGAAGCGCTCCGGCAGGTTGAAGTCCAGCTGGATGGTGGACATCTGCCAGGTCCGGCCAATCGCGTCCCGGGCCTGCACCGAGATCTTGGGGCCGTAGAACGCCGCCCCGGCGGGGTCCGGCACGAGCTCCAGCCCGGAGTCCTCGGCGACCTCCTGCAGGGTGCGGGTGGCCTCCTCCCAGATCTCGTCCGAGCCCACGAACTTGTTCGGGTCCTTGGTGGAGAGCTCCAGGTAGAAGTCCTCCATGCCGTAGTCCTTGAGCAGGGAGAGCACGAAGTTCAGCGTGCCGGTCAGCTCGTCCTTCATCTGCTCACGGGTGCAGTAGATGTGGGCGTCGTCCTGGGTCATGCCGCGCACGCGCGTGAGCCCGTGGATCACACCCGACTTCTCGTAGCGGTACACCGCGCCGAACTCGAACAGCCGCAGCGGCAGCTCGCGGTAGGACCGGCCGCGGGAGCAGTAGATCAGGTTGTGCATGGGGCAGTTCATGGGCTTGAGGTAGTAGTCCTGGCCCGGCTTGGTCAGCTCACCGGTCTCCGGGTTGCGTTCCTCGTCCACGTGCATGGGAGGGAACATCCCGTCCCGGTACCAGTCCAGGTGTCCCGAGACCTCGTACAGGTGGCCCTTGGTGATGTGCGGGGTGTAGACGAACTCGTACCCGGCGCGCGCGTGGCGCTCGCGTGAGTAGTCCTCCATCTCCTTGCGGATGATCCCGCCCTTGGGGTGGAACACCGGCAGTCCCGAGCCCAGCTCGTCCGGGAAGGAGAACAGGTCCAGCTCCACACCGAGCCTGCGGTGGTCGCGGCGCTCGGCCTCGGCCAGCCGCTCCTTGTAGGCCTTCAGCTCGTCCTTGCTGGGCCACGCGGTGCCGTAGATCCGCTGCAGCTGCTGGTTGTCCTGGTCCCCGCGCCAGTATGCGGCCGCGGAGCGCATCAGGGCGTAGCCGTTGCCGATGTGCTTGGTGTCCGGCAGGTGCGGACCGCGGCACAGGTCCCGCCAGACGACCTCGCCGCTCTTGCGGTCCACGTTGTCGTACACGGTCAGCTCGCCGCCGCCCACCTCCACGGAGGCACCCTCGGCGGAGCTCTCCACGGCACCCGAGCCGGGGCCGCCGGCCAGGTCGATGAGTTCCAGCTTGTACGGCTCGTCCGCCATCTCCTCGCGGGCCTCGTCCTCCGTGACGCTGCGGCGGCGGAAGATCTGGTTCCTGTTGACGATCTTGAGCATCGACTTCTCGAGCTTCTTCAGGTCCTCGGGCGTGAACGGCTCCGCGACGTCGAAGTCGAAGTAGAAGCCGTCCGTGATGTACGGGCCGATGCCGAGCTTGGCGTCGGGGCGCAGCTCCTGGACGGCCTGGGCCATGACGTGCGCCGTGGAGTGGCGCAGCACCTCGAGCCCCTCGGGGTCGCTGACGAGCACACGCTCCACCACGTCCCCGTCCCGCAGCTCGGTGGAGAGGTCCTTCAGGACGCCGTTGACGTGCGCCACCACCACGTCGCGCTGCTCGGTGTAGAGCTGGGCGGCCGTGGTTCCCGACTCCGCGGTGCGGGGCTCGCCGTCCACGGTGAGTCGAAGGTCAGGGGCGTCCGTCATGGTGTGTCTCCTCGTGAGTCCAGTGGGTGCCCGCCCGTACCGGGGGCGCGCAGAGCGCGGGGCGCGCCGGAGCGGCGCCCGCGACCTCCCCGATGCTACCGCCTCGTCACGCACGCGCACGACGCCGCCCGGGCAGGTCGGTGCGGTCAGCGCCCGGCGGACGGGGCCGCGGCCCGGGACGCACGTGTGCCCCGGGTGGATCACCCGGGGCACACGTGTCAGTGCTCACGCGAGGTCACTCGCGCGTGGTGCTTCAGCGGCGGGGAGCCTCGCCGTTGCGGCCGAGATCGTCGCGGCCCACACCGTTGCGGTCCACGTCGGTCTCGACGTCGACCTGCTCCTTCTGGACGTCCGCCTCGACGCGCTGGGTCTCGCGGACGGTCTGCTTGTTCAGCCCGACCTCCTCGACGGCCACGGTTTCCTTCTCGACGACGGGACGCTCCTCGTGCAGGGTGACGTCCACCTCTTCCTCGCCGATCCGGCCGGTGCCTGCGTGGGCCTCGGTGCCGTTGAGGGGGGTCCGCTCCACGGTGACCTCTTCGCGCTCCACGGGAACGTCGACGGTCTCGTGGTCGGTCACCACGTACTTGCGCAGGCGGGCGTGGCCGGCCTCGCGCTGCTGGGTGCCCACGTTGAGGCGCTCCTCGTGACGGATCACGGAGGCGTCCTCACCGGCGGCGGCGCGGCGGTCCTGGTCCACACCGGCGCGGTCGTGGTCGCGGTCGGCGTGGCGCTGACCGGCCCCGGCGACACCCGCGGTGCCCGCAGCGGCGGCGTTGCGGTCACGGTCGGTGCCCGCGGTGCGGCCGCCGTCGTAGTTCATCTCGTAGTAGCGGTACAGCTCCTCCTCCTCGGCGGGGGACAGGTGCTGGTCCGCGTCCACCTTCGGGGCGTCCTTGATGACGTCCTTGGTGTAGGGAAGAACCACGCGGTCGCCGTCCTGACGAGCGCCCTTGACCGGCACGAAGTTCTCCTTGGCGCCGAACAGACCGGTGTTCACGGTCAGGAACGTGGGCTCGCCGGAGTTGTCGTCCAGGAACACCTGCTCGACCTTGCCGATCTTGTCGCCGTCGGAACCGTAGGCCGTGCTGGACAGAATTGCATTCACGTCGAACGTGGACATCGCATTAACTCCTCAGTAAGTCTCTGCTCGCGACGCACGGGTTGCGCGCCGCAGGCCGTCGCACCCGCAAGTGGGTGTGCGGTCCGGCTTCGTGACACATATTACGGGTACTGATGATCTGTGCACCCGATTTCTCTCACGGAAAAACCCGCGCGCCGGTGCGCTGCCCCGCGCGCGCCGTGTGGTGGCCGCACCGGAGCCACCCGGTTCCGGGGTCGTGGAGGTGTCGTGGGGCACAATGGGACGGAGGCAGTGGTGGGAGCTCCCGGTGGGCACCGGGGCGGTTCCCACCCGATTCGCAGCAGAACGGAGTTCCGACGTGTGGGATGCACTGGTCACGAATCCGTGGCTCTTCTGGTTGATCGTGATGCTGGCCCTGGCGGCCGTCGAGATGCTCACCCTGGACTTCCTGTTCCTCATGATGTCCCTCGCCGCGCTCGTCACGGCGGGCGTCAGCCTGGTGGTGGAGAACGTCACCCTGCAGGTGGTGCTCTTCGCCGTGGTCTCCGTGCTGCTGATCTTCCTCATCAGACCCGTGGCCCTGCGCCGGCTCAACCGCTCCACACCCAGCACCCGCTCCAACGCCGAGCGGCTGATCGGGCTGCCGTGCACCGTGCTGGAACCCGTCACCCAGCGCAGCGGCCTCGTGCGCCTCGAGGGGGACATCTGGACCGCCCGCACCGCGGACGGGGCCACCCTGCCCGAGGGCGCGGACGTGCACGTCCCCCGCATCGACGGCGCCACGGCGGTGGTGGGCGCCACGGCTCCCGCCTCGCCGGAGGCCCCGGGGCACGCGCGCGGCGTGCGCCCCTGACCCGCCCCCCGGCGGCGTCGTGCCCCGGTAGCGCGCGGACAC
>NZ_PHOA01000083.1 GCF_003687455.1 Kocuria tytonicola
GGCGTAGACGGCGTCGAGCTCCTGCTGGGGGACGTAGACGCGCAGCGCGAACCGGTGGGGCGGGCCCGTGATGCTGCGGTACGCGCTGCCCGCGTTGAGGAGGGGCACGGCGTCAGTCGATCTCGATCACGACGGGCGCGTGGTCCGAGGCGCCCTTGCCCTTGCGCTCGTCGCGGTCGATCCAGGCGTCCGTGACGCGGTCCGCGAGCGCCGGGGAGCACAGCTGGAAGTCGATGCGCATGCCCTCCTTCTTGGGAAAGCGCAGCTGCGTGTAGTCCCAGTAGGTGTACACGCCGGGGCCGGGGTGGCGCTCGCGGACGACGTCCCGATAGCCGGCGTCCTCGAGGAAGGCGTGGAAGGCGGCGCGCTCCGGCGGTGAGACGTGCGTGTAGCCGCCCTCCTGGAAGAGCTGGATGTCCCATACGTCCTCGTCCCGCGGGGCCACGTTCCAGTCGCCCACCAGGGCGATCTGCGCCTCGGGGTCGTCCTGCAGCCACTGCTTGGCGTGGCCCTCCAGCATCTTCAGCCACTCGAGCTTGTACGGCATGTGGGGGTCCTCCAGGCCTCGGCCGTTGGGCACGTAGAGGGACCACACGCGCACGCCGTCGCACGTGGCCGCGATCGCGCGGGCCTCCTGCGCGGGTTCCTGTCCCGGCTTGCCGAACGAGGGCTGGTCCGGGAACGTGCGCTCCACGTCCTTCAGGCCCACGCGGGACGCGATCGCCACGCCGTTCCACTGGTTCACGCCGAAGTGCGCCACCTCGTAGCCCGCGAACTCGAAGAGCTCCCACGGGAAGTTCTCGTCCTTGGCCTTGGTCTCCTGGATGGCCAGGACGTCCACGTCCGAGCGGTCGAGCCACGCCTCGATGCGGTCTGCGCGGGCGCGGATGGAGTTCACGTTCCACGTGGCGATTCTCATGGGGACCACCGTAGCCACCCCGCGGGCCGGGGGAGAAACCGGCGCGGCACCCGGTTCCCGGCCCCGACGACGGCGCTGTCCCCGGCCTGCCGTCCGCCCGTTCCAGGGGGCTGGGCGGATCCGGTCCCTGGACGACGCCGCTCGGGGCCGCTCACGTGGTGGGCCCGTCACGCGGCGGGGCCGCGCCCGCGCGCCACGTGCTCCCACCCGCCACCCGGCGCGGCACCCCGCGGGGTGGTGGGGGCCAAGTAGTGTGAGCCCATGAGCGCAACGCGGGTGCTGTCCGAGATCAGAGAACGCCGGATCCTCCTCAAGGCCGCCGGTGTGGGTGCCGGGTCCCTGCTGGGGGCGCAGGCCGTGGTGGTGGCGTCGCTCGCGGGCATCGACTGGTGGAAGCAGCGCGGGCGCAAGCAGCGTGATGCTCCCCGCCCCGGCACGTACACCGCACAGGTGCAGGACTCGGCGCTGACCGTGTACACCTCCGGTCAGGACGTGTACGAGGACATGCTGGAAGCCATCGAGGGCGCCGAGCGGGCCATCCACATGGAGACGTTCATCTGGAAGAACGACGAGCTCGGCCAGCGCTTCCTGGACGCCATGAACCGTGCGGCCGAGCGCGGTGTGGACGTGTTCGTGATCTACGACGGCTTCGCCAACCTGGTGGTCCCGCGGACCTTCTACAGCTTCGACAGCAAGGTCAACGTGTTCCGGATGCCGTTCCTGCGCCGCCCGTTCTGGAAGGGGCCCCTGCGGTTCTCGGGGCTGAACCACTCCAAGATCCTGGTGGTGGACGACGAGATCGGCTTCGTCGGCGGGTTCAACATCGGCTCCCTGTACTCCCGGCAGTGGCGGGACACGCACGTCCGGGAGGTCGGCCCGGCGGTGTGGGGGCTGCGCAACGCGGTGGCCACGGTGTGGAACGAGGACCGCGAGCCGGGCACGTCGATCGAGTGGATTGCGCCCAAGAGCTGGGACCCGGAGGTGCGGGTGAACGCGAACCTGCCCATCCAGATCGTGTACCCCATCCGCGAGATGTACATGAACGCGATCGACCGGGCCCAGCACCACATCTGGATCAACACCCCGTACTTCATCCCGGACCAGCAGATCCTGGACACCCTCCTGGACGCGGCCGCCCGCGGGGTGGACGTGCGGATCATGGTCCCCAAGGACTCCAACCACATCCTGGCGGACTGGGTCTCCCGCGGGTTCTACGGGCAGCTGCTGCGCGGCGGGGTGACCATCCTGCTCTACGGCGCGTGCATGATCCACGCCAAGACCGCCACGATCGACGGCGAGTGGTCCACGGTGGGCACCGCCAACCTGGACCGCCTCTCCCTGTCCTTCAACTACGAGACCAACGTGGAGATCGTGGACCCGGACTTCGCGGCGCAGATGGAGAAGGTCTTCCTGTCGGACAGCGAGCACTGCGAGGAGCTCACCTCCCCGCGGTGGCGTGAGCGCCACCCCATGGCGCGGGTCGCGGAGGTCCTGCTGGTTCCCCTGCGCCCCCTGCTCTGACCGTTCCGCGCCCCTCGTCTCCCATCGCGGTATTAAGTACAGATAGTGCCGCCGATCGGCCCGAAAATGGCAGTTGCTGCACTTGAGACCGGGGTTCGTGGGGCCCGACGACGCCGCACGGCCGGCTTCCCCACGCCCGTCACCACTCTGGGTGCCACCGACACCCCTCGCCTTACCCCTGCCCCGTCACCTGCCACCCTCACCCGCGCGCCCTCTCACTGGGATCAAGTGCAGATCATGCCGCCGATCAGCCCCAGAGCGGCAATTTCTGCACTTGATCCCGAGGGTCGTGGGGTGGGGCGTCAGGCCTGCGTGAGGTGCCCGCGCAGGGTGGTGGCGGTGTACTTGGTGCGGAACAGGCCGCGGCGTTGCAGCTCGGGGACCACGAGGTCCACGAAGTCCGTGAGGGCGTCCGGCTGCACGGGCGGCATGAGGTTGAAGCCGTCCGCGCCGCCGTTCTCGAACCACTCCTGCATCCGGTCCGCGATGGACTCGGGGGTGCCCACCATGGTGCAGTGCCCGCCGCCTGCGGCCAGGCGTCCGAGCAGCTGGCGGACCGTGGGGTTCTCGGCCTCCACGATGCGCAGGATGGTGCCGTAGCGGCCCTGCGGTCCGGTGAACTCCTCCAGCGGGGCCAGGTCGGGGACGGGCGCGTCCAGGTCCCAGCCCGAGCAGTCCTGCTCCACGAACGTGGACAGCTGCGCCAGTGACTGCTCCACCGGCAGGAGCCGGTCCACGCGCTCCTGCTTGGCCAGTGCCTCCTCGTGGGTGCGGCCCACGTAGGTCACCAGACCGGGCATGACCACCACGGAGTCCGGGTCCCGGCCCGCTGCGGCCACGTGGGACTTCACGTCCGCGTAGTACCCCTGGGCTGCCGGGAGGTCGTAGGCCACGGCGTAGATCCCCTCGGCAACGTCCCCCGCCAGGGCCTTCCCGGGCCCCGAGGCTCCCGCCTGGAAGAGCACCGGCTCACCCTGCGGGCAGCGCGGCACCGTGAGGGGGCCGTCCACCAGGAAGTGCTTGCCCTGGTGGTGCACCGGGTGCAGCTTGGCCGGGTTCGCCCACTGGCCGTCCCGGTTTGCGGTGACTGCGTCCGAGTCCCAGCTGGCCCACAGGGCGCGGGCGACCGCCACGAACTCGCGGGCGCGCTCGTACCGCTCGTCCTTGGGCGGCATGGCCTCGTAACCGTGGTTACGGGCCTCCGCGTCCCACATGGAGGTCACCACGTTCCACCCCGCGCGCCCGCCCGAGATGTGGTCCAGGGAGGCCAGCATCCGGGCCGCGTGGAACGGGGTGAAGAAAGTGGAGGACACCGTGCACACCAGGCCGATGCGGTCGGTGACGCGCGCCATCGCGGACAGTGCGGTCAGCGGTTCCAGGGACCAGTGGGGCCCGCCGGAGACGTCCCCCACGCTGTGGCCGTCCGCGAAGAACACGGCGTCGAACAGGCCGCGCTCCGCCGTCCGGGCCAGCTCCTCGTAGTAGCCGATGTCCGTGAGCCGGTGCACCGCGGAGTCCGGTGCACGCCACGCCGCCTGGTGGTGGCCCGTGCCGTAGAGGAAGGCGTTGAGGTGCAGTCGGCGGCCGGAGCGGTCTTGCGTGTCCGCACCGCTCGCGGCCCGAGCGCGCGTGCCCGGGGAATGATCGTCGTCGGCCGCGGCAGGACGCGCCGCGGAACCCGCCGTGGCAGCGGGACCCGGCGCGGCGTCGTCGTCGTGCTCGGAGGATGCCGTCATGTCAGTCCATCACCAGTCCGCCGTCGACCACGAGGTTCTGCCCGGTGACCCCGCGCGACCAGTCCGAGGCGAAGAACAGGGCGGTGTCCGCGAACTCCTCGGGGGTGGTCACGCGGCCCAGGGGAGTGCCGGCGGCAATGACGTCGAAGACCTCGTCCGGGGTGGCGGCGCTCGCATCCGTGGTGCGGAGCAGGCCGCCGGAGAGCATGTTCACCGTGATGCCCTGCGGGCCCAGGTCCTTGGCGGCGGTGCGCGTGAGGGAGAGCAGGGCGGCCTTCGCGGCGGTGTAGTCGTGGTAGGGGACCACGGGGTTCTGGAAGAGGTTGGTGCCGATGTTGATGATGCGCCCGCGGCCCGTCTCCGCCATGCCGGGGGCCACCGCCTGCATCACGTTGAGGGCACTCACCACGGCACCCTCGAACTGCCGCGTCAGGTCCTCCGCGGTCAGGTCCTCCAGCGTGGGGCGGGCGTCCCCGTTGAAGCTGAAGTCCACCAGCGCGTTGTTCACGGCCACCGTGACGGGCACCCCGAAGTGCTCCCGCGCCCGGGCGACCATGTCCCGCACCTGCTGCGCGTCCCGCACGTCCGCCTGGACCGCCAGTGCCCGGTCCTCCCCGAGCTCACGTACCAGCGCCCGGGCGAGGTCCTCGCTCGCGTGGTAGTTGACGACGACGCGCGCGCCCTCCCGCGCGAACGCCCTGCTGAGGTGCTCCCCCAGGCCACGGGCGCCTCCGGTGACCAGGACGATGGTGTTGTCGATCCGCATGCTCACTCCTGTGTGGCTCACGGCGAAGAACGCGGTGCACCACCTGCGCGGAGCCACCGTGACATCCCTTCGCCAGTACTAACTGGACAGGTTCGACGGGTGTCATCTCAGCCGCGGCGGTCCCCGCGGTGCGCTGCATCGAGCGCGCGAGCGAGGGAACGGGCAACGGCACCCCGTGTCACTGGGGCCAGTGTAGCCAGGGGCGGTGAAGGGGAAGGGGCTGTCGCACGACCAGTCCTCGCTCAGCGGCAGATGCTAGAGCTGGACACAATGTTTGCATCGAGGAATGCGCCCTGGAAATGGTCCCGGTTCGTAGGCCCGCAGTGAGGATGAGCGGATGGCAAGGAACGTTCCCATGACGCGCGCCCGGCGCACAGGATGGATATTGTGGCTCGCCGCGACGCTGCTCTGGATGGCGGCACTGATTGCGGAGCGCCTTGTCTATTCTGGGCCGACCTCTTGTGAACTCGCGGACGGAGGATCGGTGTTCGGCGAACCGGGGTGGAGCTGGGTGCCGCTGGGCCACACGTGCACCTGGCGCAATGTCGGCGGTGCAATGACGGTCGTGGACCAACCGCCCATGATGACGCTGATTCCACCCGTGATCCTGCTCCTGTGGGGAGCCAGTCTTATGGTTGGCCGCTCCGGTTGGCTCTGGGGGCGTTACCGGAATCGGGCTGAGTAGTTCATCCATGCCCGCCCACGCCCGAGAGTCAGACCTTTCCATGGGCCAATGGTTGGAACGGGGTCGTAGAGCCGCGATCGCCCGAGCCCCTGGCGCCGCTCTCACGGGCGGGTGGGGTCCTGTGCTTCGCGCTCGGCCCTGTTCTGATCGGCGGCGGTCTCCGCTCGACGTTCCTGCCATGCTCTGCGGAAGAAGATGAACGCGAACAAGAGTTCCGCTGTCATGAGGAGCCACGATTCCCTGGCGCCGATGATGGTGATCACGAAGAGGGCCAGCATGACCGATCCCTGGATCAGGTAACCCACCGATTTCCGCTTGAGCATCTGCCCACCGTACGCACCCAGGGGTCGCATGTCAGGTGCCGGGAATCCTGGGGCGTGGCCCCGTCCGGGCCACGCCCCGGACCCTGGTCCGCCCCGGCCTGGTGGCTGTGCCGGGTGACCGCCCCGAGTGCCCGCAACCCCCACCTGCTACCCTTGATGGCTGGTGTGCCGGGAAGTCTGGTCGGCGGAAATCTCATGTTGCCCGTCGACTCCCGGAGTCCCCTTTGCCCCCTCATTCCTCGCTCCCTCCTGCCCTGGACACGTCCGGCGCCGTTGATGCGCTCGCCGCAGACGGCTCTGCAGGTGCCGCCCAGACCCTTTCTCCCGAGAACGCCCCGGAGAACCGGAAACCCTCGCGCCTCTCCCGCCTGCTGGCCTTCCTCCGTGAGGAGACCGTGGCCGGTGTTCTCCTGGTGGTCGCCGCCGTCCTCGCGATCCTCTGGGCCAACTCTCCTTTCGCGGACAACTACTTCGCCCTGCGGGACCTCAAGGTGGGCTACGAGCCGTGGCACCTGAACCTCAGCCTCGGCACCTGGGCCGCGGACGGCCTGCTCGCCATCTTCTTCTTCCTCGTGGGCCTTGAGCTCAAGCGCGAGTTCGTCGCCGGTGACCTGCGGGACCTGGGCAAGGCGGCGGTGCCGATCGCGGCGGCCGTGGGCGGCGTCGTCGTGCCCGCGCTGATCTACGCGGCGGTCAACCTGGCGGGCCCCGAGACCCTGGGCGGCTGGGCCATCCCCACCGCCACGGACATCGCGTTCGCCGTGGCGGTGCTCGCGATCGTGGGCTCGCACCTGCCCAGCGCGCTGCGGCTGTTCCTGCTCACGCTCGCCGTGGTGGACGACCTGCTCGCCATCACGATCATCGCCGTCTTCTACACCGACGACGTGCACGTGCTGCCGCTGCTCCTCGCGCTCGTCCCGCTGGCCGTGTTCGGTCTCCTGACGCACCGGTTCCCGCGCTTCTTCGCCCGCCGCACCTGGGCCGCGTGGGTCATCCTGGTGCCGCTGGCCGCGGTCACGTGGGCTCTGGTGCACGAGGCCGGGATCCACGCCACGGTGGCGGGCGTCCTGCTGGGCTTCGCGGTTCCGGTCATGGGGGCCAGGGCGAGCGGGGAGCCGGTGGAACTCGCCGAGCATCTGGAGCACCGCGTCCGGCCCCTGTCCGCTGGGTTCGCGGTGCCGGTCTTCGCGTTCTTCTCCGCGGGCGTGGCGGTGGGCGGCTGGGACGGGCTGACGACGGCGCTCGCGGCCCCGGTCACGCTCGGCACGATTGCGGGTCTCGTGGTGGGCAAACCGCTCGGGATCATGGGTGCCACGTGGCTCACCACGAAGCTCACGGGGCGCAAGCTCGACGCCTCGTTCCAGTGGATCGACCTGCTGGGGGTCGCGCTGCTCGCGGGCATCGGCTTCACGGTCTCCCTGCTGATCTCCGAGCTGAGCTTCGACCCGGCCGCTGCGGCCGGGGACCAGGCCAAGGTGGCCGTCCTGACCGCCTCGGTGCTGGCGGCGGTGCTGGCCGGTGGACTGCTGGCCGTCCGGAACCGCCGCTACCGGGACAACCATGCTGGCGTGACGTCGCCGGCCGCGTCCTGACCCGCCGCACCCCGCGCCGCCCCGGAAGGGTCTCATGGCCGCGCCCTTTCCATCCGGACCTTTCCCGGCCGCTCCAGCGCAGTTCGCGGGGGCGGATCCGCGCGGACCCGCGCGGGACGGCGCTCCCAGAAACAGGCTAGGGGCCCGCCCGTGACCGGGTGGACCCCTAGGTGCAGTTCCGGATCTCAGAAACTGCGCAACTCAGTGTCGATCAGCGACCGGCGCGGTCGGCGCCGTCCACGTTGGTGGTGCCCGTGGTGTGGCCGCGATCCGTGGAGCCGGCGGTGTGGGTCCGGTCGGCGGGCCGGGCATCGTGGGTGCGGTCCGTGTGGACGGTCTTGTTCTTCTTCAGCAGGCCGCCCAGTCCGGCGAGACCGAGCAGGCCCCACAGGCCGGCGTTGCCGTGGCCTTCGTCCTCCTGCTGGGTGGAGGCGGGAGCGGGGCTCTCCGTGGCGGCCATGGCCGGGGCGGACAGGCCGGACAGGATGGCCAGGGACAGAGCGGCGGTAGCTGCGGTCTTACGCATGGTGAATTCTCCTTCGATAGGGGTACGTCGTCTCACGAGGACGCAACTATCACCCTACTTGTGATTGCGAGGGTTCGCTGATGTGTTTCCGCGGCGGGGCTCGCCCGGGCGCCAGCAGGCTCAGCCCTCCCGCCACCACGCATCCGCCGGGGTCACCGGCACGGTGCGCTTGTGGCGGGAGCGCAGGAAGATCTGCTCCAGCTTCTCCGCCACCTGCTCGGGGACGTCCTTGCCCTCCAGGTAGTCGTCGATGTCCTCGTACGTGAGGCCCAGCTCGTCCTCGTCCGTGCGGCCGGGGTTGTCGTTGAGCAGGTCCGCAGTGGGGACCTTGCCGACGAGCCGCTCCGACGCCCCCAGGTGCTCCAGCAGCTGCCGGTTCTGGCGCTTGTCCAGCCCGGCCAGGGGCAGGAGGTCCGCGCCGCCGTCCCCGAACTTCGTGAAGAACCCGGTGATGGACTCCGCGGCGTGGTCCGTGCCGATCACCAGCAGGCTGTGGTCCCCGCCCACCGCGTACTGCGCGGTCATGCGCACGCGGGCCTTGGTGTTGCCGCGCGTGAAGTCGGTGAGCTGCTCGCCCGTCGCCGCGGCGTAGGCGGCCTCGAACCCGTCCACGGCCGGAGCGACGTCGTACGTGATCACCCGGTCCGGTGCGATGAAAGCGAGGGCGGCCTGGGCGTCGTCCTCGTCCTGCTGCGTGCGGTAGGGCAGGCGCATGGCCACGAACTCCGCGGCCACACCGTCCTCGCGCAGCTTCTCCACGGCCAGCTGCGCGAGTCGGCCGGCCAGGGTGGAGTCCACGCCGCCGCTGATGCCCAGCACGAAGCCCCTGGTGTGCGTCGCCCGGAGGTAGTCGCACAGGAAGTCGACCCGCCGGGCCACCTCCTGCGCCGGGTCGATCTGCGGGGAGACGCCGAGCTCGGCAATGATCTGTGCCTGCAATTCACGCATGCGGTCATCGTATCGAGCGCGTGTTTCAAGGGTGTGACGGACCCCCGGCCCACGACGCCGCTGGGTCGCCTCCGCGGGGACCGCCGCCCGCGCGTGTGAGGCGGGGCACAGCGGCGTCGTGAGATGCTGGCCGCATGAGCGAAAACAGCTACGAAACCATCCTGGTCCGCCGCGAGGGACGCGTGGGCGTGATCACGCTGAACCGCCCCAAGGCGCTCAATGCGCTGAACGTGCAGACCATGACCGAGCTCGTGGCGGCGGCCACCGAGCTGGACCGCGATCCGGAGATCGGAGCGATCGTGCTGACCGGCTCCGAGAAGGCGTTCGCCGCGGGCGCGGACATCAAGGAGATGGCCTCCAAGACCGGCTCGGACATGTACCGCGAGGACTTCTTCTCCGAGTGGGACACCTTTGCCCGGCTGCGCACCCCCAAGATCGCCGCGGTGGCCGGCTACGCGCTCGGCGGTGGCTGCGAGGCGGCCATGATGTGCGACATGATCATTGCCGCGGACACCGCCAAGTTCGGCCAACCCGAGATCACGCTGGGCGTCATCCCGGGCATGGGCGGCACGCAGCGGCTCACCCGCGCGGTGGGCAAGGCCAAGGCCATGGACCTCATCCTCACCGGTCGCCAGATGGATGCCGAGGAGGCCGAGCGCTCCGGGCTCGTCTCCCGCGTGGTTCCCGCGGACTCCCTCATGGACACCGTGCTGGAGGTCGCCGGGAAGATCGCGAGCATGTCCAAGCCGGTGGCCCAGCACGCCGTGGAGACGGTCAACACCGCGTACGAGACCACCCTGGCCGCCGGGCTGCAGTACGAGCGCCGGGTGTTCCACGGGCTGTTCTCCACGGCCGACCAGAAGGAGGGCATGGCAGCCTTCACGGAGAAGCGCAAGCCGAACTTCTCGCACGAGTGAGCACCAGCAGGGAACCGCGCGGGGTGGTGCCCGCCCGGTGACACGCACCGACGGCGCCGTTCCGGGGGAAACCCGGGAGCGGCGCCGTCGTGCTGCCCGGAGCGCGGTTGCAATAACGGAGCAGATGCAGAAATCGAGCGGTTCTGGTGCGTTTGCTCCGTTATTGCGCAGAGGCGGAGGGGAGAGGTGGGCACCCTCACGGGCCACCTACCCGCATGTGCGGTCGAAAGCCGATGGGGCATCCGCAGCTGCGGATAAAGTGTGCCCATGACCTCTCTCCGTGTGGCCCAGGCGGCCACCTTCCTGGGCGTCAGCGACGACACCGTCCGGCGGTGGATCGAGCAGGGTGCGCTCACCGGGCACAAGAACCCCGCGGGGCACACCGTGGTGGACGGGTCGGAGCTCGCGCAGCTCGTCCGCCGCAACGCCGTGAATCCCGAGGACCCCGCGAAGGTGGGCAGCTCGGCCCGGAACAGGCTGGTGGGGCTGGTGACCGCCGTGACCTCGGACCGCGTGATGTCCCAGGTGGAGCTGCAGTGCGGCCCGCACCGGATCGTGTCCCTCATGAGCACGGAGGCGGTGCAGGACCTCGGGCTGGAACCGGGGTCCGTGGCCACGGCCGTGGTGAAGTCCACCGCGGTGATCGTGGAGACGGAGGGGCGCACGTGCTGAGCAACAGGCACGAGTCGGGGACCGGTCGGCCGGTCCGTCGGCGCCTCACGGCACTCGCTGCCGCGGTGGGTCTGAGCGCCCTGGTGCTCACCTGCCTCTTATACACATCTGACGCTGCCGACGAATTAGCCGGTGTA
>NZ_PHOA01000084.1 GCF_003687455.1 Kocuria tytonicola
GCGGAGACCAGCGGCGGCCGGCGGCTCACTCCGGGAACGGGTGGGGGCGGTGGCCGCCGTGCCACCTTGACGCGACCCCTTGTGATCCAGTTCACTGAGGGGCGGTGAAATTGTCTTTCCGCATCCCGGAACGGGAAGCTCGCACACCCCCCGAGGAGGCCGGGCCGTGAACCTCTCCGCGTTCAACGCACTGGATCCCCGCGCCGCGGCCGATGCCGTGCGCCCCGCCCTGGACGTGCCACGGTGGATCGACGCCGTGGTGGCCACCCGCCCCTACGCCTCGGTGGCCGCTGCCCTGGAGACGGCACGCACCGCGGCCCACCCGTTCACGGACGAGGAGCTGGACCGCGCGCTGTCCCACCATCCGATGATCGGCGAGCGCGCCGCGGGTGACTCCGCGGAGGCCGCCCTTTCCCGGGGTGAGCAGGCCTCGCTCGGGTCCGCGGACGCCACCGTGGAGGCCGAGCTCGCGCAGGCCAACCTGGACTACCAGCAGCGCTTCGGCCACGTGTTCCTGATCCGCGCCGCGGGGCGCAGCCTCCCGGAGATACTGTCCGAGGCACGCCGCCGCACGACCAACACCCCCGAGGACGAGCGCCGCGAGGTGGCCGAGCAGCTGCGCGAGATCGCCGTCCTGCGACTTGAAGGGATGCTCTCGTGAGCTTCATCTCCGCCCACGTCCTCGACTCCGTGCACGGCTGCCCCGCCCAGGGCATCGACGTCACGCTCCTCACCGGTGACGGGCGCACGATCGCCACCGCCACCACCGACGAGGACGGCCGGGTCAGCGAGCTCGGCCCCGACACCCTGGAGTCCGGCCACTACCGGATCGTGTTCGCGACCGAGCCGTACTTCGCCGGCCGCGGCATGGAGACGTTCTACCCGTTCGTCTCGGTGGACTTCACGGCGCGAGAGGAGCAGGGCCACTACCACGTGCCCCTGCTGCTCAGCCCGTTCGCGTATTCCACGTACCGCGGCAGTTGACCCCAGGAGCCGACCGAGCGTCGACGACTGCCGATCCACCAGCAAGCACCCGCCACGAGGGAGTAGACGACCATGACCGAAGTGATCCTCGGCAAGAACCAGTACGGCAAGGCGGAGAACCACGTGGTGCGCATCCACCGCGGCACCGAGCGCCACGTGATCCGTGACCTGGTGGTCACGTCCCAGCTGCGCGGCGACTTCGACGCCGTCCACACGCAGGGCGACAACGGCCACTGCGTCCCCACGGACACCCAGAAGAACACCGTGTTCGCGTTCGTGCAGCAGTACGGCGTGAACTCCCCGGAGGAGCTGCTGCTCAAGCTCTCCGAGCACTTCACGTCCGAGTTCGAGTGGGTCTCCGGTGGCCGCTGGGCCGCGGACGAGCACGCGTGGGACCGCATCAACGACAGCAACCACTGCTTCGTGCAGAACAAGCAGGAGGTCCGTACCTCCGTGCTGGTCACGGACGGTGAGAAGCAGACGGTGATCTCCGGGTTCAAGGACCTCACCGTGCTCAAGTCCACGGAGTCCGGCTTCCACGGCTACCCCAGGGACCGCTACACCACCCTGCCGGAGACCACGGACCGGATCATGTCCACGGACGTGGCCACCCGCTGGCGCTACAACACCACGGACGTTGACTTCGACGCCGTGTACGCGGACGTCAAGAAGATCATCCTGGAGAAGTTCACGGACCACTACTCCCGGGCCCTGCAGGAGACGCTGTACCTCATGGGCAAGGCCGTGATCGAGGCGCACCCGGAGATCGACGAGATCAAGTTCTCGTGCCCCAACAAGCACCACTTCGTGTACGACCTCAGCTTCTGCGACCTGCCCAACGACAACGAGACCCACTACGCGGCGGACCGCCCTTTCGGTCTGATCGAGGCGACCGTCCAGCGCAAGGACGCGCAGCCGGACGAGCACGCCTGGATGGGCATCACCGGCTTCTGCTGATCCCCAGGACCCGCCACTGCTCTGCGGGACCGGCCTCCGCCACCCGAGCTCCACGGCGGGGGCCGGTCCCGCATCCCTCTCGGAAGGCTCTTCCCATGTCCTCAACCACCACCGCCGCGGCACGCACGCGGCCCGAGGACGAGTTCCTCGGCGTCGGCCCGAGCCTCGGCTACGGCTTCCAGCACGTCCTCACCATGTACGGCGGGATCATCGCGCCACCGCTGATCGTGGGTGGCGCCGCGGGGCTTCCCGCCAACGACCAGGCGCTGCTCGTGGCGTGCTGCCTGTTCGTGGGTGGGCTGGCCACGGTGCTGCAGTCCTTCGGAGTGAAGTTCTTCGGCTCCCAGCTGCCCCTGGTCCAGGGCACGTCCTTCGCGGGCGTGGCCACCATGACCGCGATCGTCAACGGTGGCGGTGGGATCCAGGCGGTCTTCGGAGCCGTGATGGCCTCCGCCGCCATCGGGTTCCTGGTGGCCCCGTTCTTCGCGCGCATCATCCGCTTCTTCCCGCCCGTGGTCACCGGCGTGGTCATCACCACCATCGGGCTGTCCCTGTTCCCGGTGGCCGCGCAGTGGGCCATGGGTGGCGCCGCGGTGGCCGCCAAGGGTGACGAGAACGCCATCTTCCGCAACGTGTGCCTGGCCGGGGCCACCCTGCTGATCATCATGCTGCTGTCCAAGGTGCGCAGCGCCGTGGTCTCGCGGCTGTCCATCCTGCTCGGCATCGTGCTGGGCACCCTGCTGGCCGTGGTCCTGGGCATGGCGGACTTCTCGCGGGTGGGCGACGGCGCCCTGTTCGCCTTCCCGCAGCCGTTCGCCTTCGGTCCGCCCACGTTCCAGCCCGCGGCGATCATCTCCATGACCATCGTGGTGCTCGTGATCCTCACGGAGACCACCGCGGACATCATCGCGGTGGGTGAGATCGTGGACACGGACATCGACCGCAGGCGCATTGCCGACGGCCTGCGCGCGGACATGGGTGCCTCCTTCATCTCCCCCGTGTTCAACGGGTTCACGCAGTCCGCGTTCGCGCAGAACGTGGGCCTGGTGGCGATCACCGGCGTGAAGAGCAGGTTCGTAGTGACCGCCGGCGGCGTGATCATGCTGGTGCTGGGCCTGCTGCCGGTTCTCGGCCGCGTGGTCGCGGCCGTGCCCGTGCCCGTGCTGGGAGGCGCCGGCATCGTGCTGTTCGGGACCGTGGCGGCGTCGGGCATCCGCACCCTCGGCAAGGTGAAGTACGAGGGCACGCCCAACCTGATCATCGTGGCCACGAGCATCGGGATCGGCATGCTGCCCATTGCGGCGCCGAAGATCTACGCGGGGTTCCCCACCTGGTTCGAGACCATCCTCCACTCGGGCATCAGCTCCGCAGCCGTGGCCGCGGTGGTGCTGAACATCCTGTTCAACGAGATCAGGCTGGGCAACCCGCCGGCGGGCAGCGGCTCCGTCTTCACGGAGGCACCCGTGCGCTACGTGCCCGTCGAGGCGCTCGAGCACCTGCAGAGCCACCTGCAGGAGGGGGACACCGTCAAGGACGGCAGGCTCCTGGACTCCGAGGGCAAGGAGGTCCCGGTGATCACCGCGGCCGGCGAGGTGGTCCCCGCCCCGCTGACCCAGGAGATCCCGCAGGTGAAGAAGGACCCCGAGGAGCACTGAGGCTCCCCGCCCCGGCGACGACGCCGCTCTCCCGCGGGAGGGCGGCCTCGTCGCGTTCCCGGCACGCACCGGGATTCCACTCCGCGCCCAGCCCGGCAGCCAACCGCCGCTGTGGGCGCAGACCAGCGGAGCGCCGTCGTCCTCCATGCGCGCTCATGGACTCCTGCCACAATAGGGACATGAAGGGCATCATCCTCGCGGGCGGCACGGGGTCCCGCCTGCACCCCGTGACCCTGGGCGTGAGCAAGCAGCTGGTCCCGGTGTACGACAAGCCGATGATCTACTACCCGCTGTCCACGCTGTTGCTCGCCGGGGGGGGCGGGACGTCCTGGTCATCACCACCCCGCACGACGCCGAGCAGTTCGAGCGTCTGCTCGGGGACGGCTCACGGTTCGGGGTGCGCATCACCTACGCGCAGCAGGCCTCGCCGGACGGGCTCGCCCAGGCGTTCGTGCTGGGCGCGGAGCACATCGGGGACGACAGCGTGTGCCTGGTGCTGGGCGACAACATCTTTCACGGCCCCGGTCTGGGCACGCAGCTGCGCCGCTTCCAGGACGTGGAGGGGGCGGTGATCTTCGGCTACCGGGTGGCGGACCCGAGCGCGTACGGCGTGGTGGAGTTCGACACCTCCGGCCGGGCGGTGTCCATCGAGGAGAAGCCCGCCCGACCCCGCAGCCACTACGCGGTGCCGGGGCTCTACTTCTACGACAACCGCGCCGTGGACTTCGCCCGGGCCCTCACCCCGTCCGCGCGCGGCGAGCTCGAGATCACCGACCTCAACCGTGCGTACATGGACCGCGGTGAGCTCTCGGTGCACGTGCTCCCGCGCGGCACGGCGTGGCTGGACACCGGCACGTTCGACTCCCTCGCGGACGCCACCAACTACATCCGCACGGTCCAGGCACGGCAGGGCACCTCGATCGACTCCCCCGAGGAGGTCGCGTGGCGCCTCAGACTGCTCTCGGACGACGAGCTGCGCGAGCGCTCCGCTGATCTCGCCAAGAGCGGCTACGGCGCGTACCTCGAGTCCCTGCTGCGCGAGGCCGGCGACGACGCCGCACCGTAGAACCCTTCTCAACGAAAGGACAACGGCATGAGCGCACAGACGCCGGAGGGGCCTGCCCCTGTACGTCTGACTCTGGATGAGTTGGACGCGCTCATTACTACGTCGCAAAAGCAGCTCGCTGGCGTGAACGAACTGCTCAAGAATCGGTGAGCTCCTGGATTCAACTGACCCGTGATGACGTGGTCAGGATCCACAACGCAGTGCTCCCCACGCCGATCCACGTAAGTTAATTCTCATCGCCAGCGGATCATTTTCCCCAGTCGACCGCAATGAGGAAGTAGCTGACTTTGTTGAACGTGGGGCTCACGGCACAGTGCAACACGGGGTCATCGCGGCCTGGCGGAGAGCCTATATCGAGCACCTTATTTTGTCATGCCCCAGCCGCAGAATGGCATGACATTGTTAATGTGGTTCCACGCCCACCATTTGCCGTCATAGTATCGTCGTGCAACCCCTCGCCCTTCATGCCCAGCACACCACAGATAACCTCATTATCGTCACCAAGAGTCTACTCCAACGAGCCCACCCGCATTCGAGTCATTTATATTCGATCCTTGAGGAACGTTAAATTTTGATGATACAGCTTCTCACCGAGAATAGCCGACGAAGGCAAGCACCCTTGCCCCAAAGGCCAGTCAGAACCATCCGATAAGACTAAGGTAATCACCCTCCTTGCTGAATCGATCCCAGTGGCCGCTGAATTGCTTGAAAATAAAGTTCAAACGATTAAAGGAATACGAGTGATCGAATTTCAAATAAAAACTATTGCTTAAACCCAGAACCGAAAGCCTATTTCTTGATGTTGCAAACCGATCGACGGATGTACATATACACCTTTGAGCTCCGCACATGAATGCTGCACGACACGGTTCGATTAAACATCGCTGGGTGACGACGCATAGCCGCCTGACCGCGACGCATCCGGCGGCTGAACCCGCCCACGAACGAAGGCGCGCCGATTGGCCCATGAAATATCTGAAGTTTCTACATCCTCTCTACATCGAGAGTAAAGCATGTCACGCGCGGGAGCAAAGGTGGCAAAAAGATCTTGACTAAAATCGCCGATCTGCGAGACGGGCTCTCGTGAGCCAACGAGGTGCTGGGTTGTCACAAACCGGGCAGCCAAGTCCTCGGTAGTAAACTGTCCTTGTTTGATGCGAGTTAAAATCCTGTTTCGAAGATCACCAGGTTCCCCAAACATCTCGACGAACATGAACCCGATATAGGGCGAAGATTTGATATCAGCATTATCGCGTTGGCCTAAATGCCTCAAAAGTTCGTTGCTGATTTCCATGGTGAGGGACGCTGCGGCCCCAGTTAACGCCTCAGGGGCCTGCGGAGATGCAGAACTAGAATCACGACTCAGCGCGAGGCGAAGGATCTGCGCCCGCTCCACCCAGTCAGGACAAGCTGCCAAGGCCCCTTCAAGTTCTTCGGGGCTGGTAGGTGGAAGGCGTTCCAAAATATCAGCGAGTAAATAACGGCCTTGGTCGCGGGGGCTGCTGAACATTCGCGAGGTGTGTTCGAGTTTGGGAATTTGACCGGCAACCACCCGAATTAAATCCAAAGTGACCGCTGGCGCCCCGGGCGCCGAAGACTCTGGGCCATAAAGGGCACGGAGTTTTTTTAGGACCAAGTCGATACGTTCAGCGTATGAGTTCTCAGTGAGTAGCGACACCAGCAGATTTCCATCCGACTCTGGTGTGCTTGCATGCTCAAGGGCGGAAAGGATCTCAGCGTCGGCGATGTCTGCCTGAGGGATAGTATGAGCAAAATATCGGTTGAAGTAGTCAGGTACACAAACCCTAGGTGCCGATCGATTTCTCACCGAATAGGGATTCAATGCGGGGAAAAGGGCTTTCATGACCTCGCTAGCGTCCCGGCGACCACCCCTATCATGGACAAGATTTAGCAGCTCGTCCCATTGCGGCTGAATATCCTCCCGCCGCCCCAGCACCTTGTCCAGCTCCTGTTGGACCCCTGTGAGGACGTTTTTCCATCGGGGCAGGGCGTTGTACAAATCGGGGAACTGAAGGTGCAGAAACGTCAAGAGGATGACGTCCACATCATTGACCTCATTTTGTTTTTGCAGAGGCAAATAGTGCCGCACCTGGGCCAAGAATCGATCAATTGCACGCGGAGTCGTCAGTTGGGATTCAATAAAGGGAAACACATCACTCATTCGAGTATCATTTTCACCCCATAGACGCCTCAGATTCCCCAGTAGGTCACTGAGTCCATTCCCCAGTCGCCAGCGCATTTGATGCGTTAATAATGGGGGAACAGTCAGAGGATATTGAACGATCTTCTCCATAAACAAGCGGGCTCGGTCCGCGTCAGCAACACCGATGCTCGCTCCCCGAAGATTTTCTATTAGTGTTTGCTCGTCGTACGCCAGCAGATAGTGGACCCCAGGAAAACGACCCAGAAGGCGAACAACTTTAAGAAGAGCCAATAGCTCATCAGCCTGGAGACGATCGATGTCATCGGCGACCACGAGCACAGGAGTGTCAAGCTCTCTCAGCGACGCTGAGGCTTCTGCGAACGCCTCATCCCACGGCATCTGTGGGTTGGCCGCATCGGCGAGGATCCCGGCGCTTCCTTGAAGAGCTGGCCCGACGATGGGGATGAGGCCGAGCCACGGACCGGCGACCCTCGCACATACTCGCAACGCCTTTTGAGCGCTGTCTCTTCCATCTTCTGGCAGGGCGGCCTCCAGAGCTGCGAAAAACTCTGACATCAGTGAACTCACGTCACTCGTAGCCCAAGGGGTGAAACGAGCAACTCGCCACTCAGGATCTCTCTCTTTGAGTGCTTCAACGATGAGTTCCACCATCGAAGTTTTCCCGCTACCCCAGGGACCGGTCAACCCGTACACCACGCTGGCTTCCCAGGAGTGGGCACTGACTACCAAGCGGGCGGCTTGCTCGGCTAAATGGATGCGCTGAAGAGTGTCCTCCTCTTTGCAATGGATGGGTTCATCTATCCAGTTCTGCAAGGGGGTGTTCATGTTGACAACTCTACCTGTTCCCTCGAGCAAAGCACGTGAAGCGGCTGTGGCAGGGCATGACAGTTGGTTCATATTTTGTGAATCCAGCGATCAGTTCCCGTGCTGGAGGGTCCAGTGGAGGCGTACTGCCGAGGGAACGAAGATTTCTGGGGCGCAGTCGCAAAAGGGCCCCCTTTCCCTCGAAGTGGATTCGCCCCGTGAGGCCGGGGTAGTCGGGCATTTTCCGCCTAACTACAACACGGCGCGGTGTTGCTATCACGTTCGTTGTTTAGAAATGGGGCGTCGCAATGAGGCGGTGAACCGATCATTGCCGCACCGGCCTATTTCCTACAAGATGATCTCTTTCTGACGCGCACCATCGGACCGAGCCAAGATCGAAATGAGCGAGTGACAAAGCTGATTGCTTTTGGAACGAGACGCTTATCCGCACCGCGTAAACGCTCAGCCCGCCGAGGCGAACTGCGCGGAGAGTCGCTGGGCGGCGTCGAGCAGAAGGGGCACGGCGCGGTCGCCAAACTCCCAGTCCACGCGCGTGGTGGGCCCGGAGACCGAGATCGCCGTGGGGGTGGGAGCTTCCGGGACGAGCACCGAGAAGCAGCGCACGCCGATCTCCTGCTCCTCGTCATCCACGGCGTAGCCGCGCTCATGGATCAGCTCCAGGTCCGCGAGCAGCTCCTCCACCGTGCCCAGGCTCTTCTCGGTGGGGGTGGGCATGCCCATGGAGGTGACGATCGAGACCACCTGCTCCTGCGGCAGGGTGGCCAGGATGGCCTTGCCCACCCCGGTGTCGTGCAGGTGGGCGCGGCGGCCCACCTCCGTGAACATGCGCATGGAGTGGGAGGACTGCGCCTGTCCCACGTAGACGACCATGCGCCCGTCCAGCACGGCCATGTTCGCGGACTCCCCCAGCTCGTCCACGAGCCCCTGCAGCACGGGCTGCGCGTAGGTGCCCAGCGCGAGCCCCGCGGCGTTGCCCAACCGGATGAGCCCCGGGCCCAGCGCGTAGCTGCGGTTGGGCAGCTGGCGCACGTGGCCCAGCGGGATCAGCGTGCGCAGCAGCCGGTGGATGGTGGGCAGCGGCAGCTGCGCCCTGGAGGCCAGCTCGCTCAGCGAGATCTCTCCCCCGGCGGCGGTGATGATGTCGAGCAGGCCGAAGACCCGTTCGACGGACTGCACCCCGCCCGCGCTCCTGGCCTCTGGCATCCGTGCGCTCCCTCGGTCGTCGATGGTGTCGTGCGGGGCTCACCGCCAGCCAGCTCGCGCCGCGGCCGGACCGGACGGCCACGGCCGGGTTCGGGCGATCTCGGTGACGCCGCGCATGTGTGGCCCGCGTCTCAGCAGGGCCTTGTCCTGGGTCACATCCTATGTCTAAACTCATGGTAATGGAATAATTTTTCCACAATACGGATACTTGGAGGCACTCCATGAGCATCACCCACACCACTCCGCAGAACGTGGCCGCCGCGGACGAGATCCTCTCCGAGGATGCGCTGGCATTCGTCGAGGCGCTGCACGAGAAGTTCGCGGACCGCCGCGAGGAGCTGCTCGGCCAGCGCGAGACCGCCCGCGAGAAGGCCGCCGAGTCCGGGACCATGGACTTCCTCCCGGAGACCCGCGCGGTCCGCGAGGGCGACTGGAAGGTGGCCCCGGCCCCCGAGGCGCTGCAGGACCGCCGCGTGGAGATGACCGGCCCGGCCTCGCCCGCCAAGATGGCGATCAACGCCCTGAACTCCGGCGCCAAGGTGTGGCTCGCGGACCTCGAGGACGCCGCCTCCCCCAGCTGGGCCAACCAGGTGGATGCCATTGCCAACCTCCGGGACGCCGCACGCGGCACCCTGGGCTTCACCTCGCCGGAGGGCAAGACGTACAAGCTGCGTGAGGACGCCCCGCTGGCCGTGGTGGTCATGCGCCCGCGCGGCTGGCACCTGCCCGAGTACAACATCACGGTCAACGGCAAGACCGGCTCCGGCTCCCTCACGGACTTCGGGCTGCACTTCTTCCACACCGCGAAGCAGCTGATCGAGAACGGACAGGGACCGTACTACTACCTGCCCAAGATGGAGTCCCACCTGGAGGCGCGGCTGTGGAACGACGTCTTCACGTTCGCGGAGGAGTACCTGGGCATCGAGCACGGCACCGTGCGCGCCACCGTGCTGATCGAGACCATCCCCGCCGCGTTCCAGATGGACGAGATCCTCTACGAGCTGCGGGACCACGCCTCCGGCCTGAACGCCGGGCGCTGGGACTACCTGTTCTCGATCATCAAGTACTTCCGGGACGCCGGTGAAAAGTTCATCCTGGCGGACCGCTCCGCGGTGACCATGACCGCTCCCCTGATGCGCGCCTACACGGACCTGCTGGTGCAGACGTGCCACAAGCGCGGCGCGTTCGCCATGGGTGGCATGGCCGCGTTCATCCCGTCCCGCAAGGACGAGGAGATCAACCGGGCCGCGTTCGAGAAGGTCCGCAACGACAAGACCCGTGAGGCCGGGGACGGCTTCGACGGCTCGTGGGTGGCCCACCCGGACCTCGTGCCCGTGTGCCGGGAGGTCTTCGACGAGGTGCTCGGGGAGAAGCCGAACCAGGTGGACCACCAGCGCCCCGAGGTGGACGTGACCGCCGAGATGCTGCTGGACGTGCCCTCCGCCGGTGACCAGCGCACCGAGAAGGAGCTCAACGCCAACCTCTACGTGGCCATCCGCTACGTGGCCGTGTGGCTTTCCGGCAGCGGCGCCGTGGCCATCCACAACCTCATGGAGGACGCCGCCACCGCAGAGATCTCCCGCTCGCAGATCTGGCAGCAGATCAAGAACGGCGTGGTCTACACGGACACCGGGAACACTGCCACGCGCGAGATCGTGGCGGAGGCCCTGGACCGGCAGCTGGAGGTGCTGCGCGGGGAGATCGACGCCGAGAACTACGAGAAGTGGTTCGTGCCCGCGGGCAAGCTCATCTCGGACATGGTGCTCCGGGAGGACTACCCCGCGTTCCTCACGCTCTCCGCCTACGACCTCATGGAAGGCAGCAAGTGACAC
>NZ_PHOA01000085.1 GCF_003687455.1 Kocuria tytonicola
CCCTGAGCGCGCTCACCCTCCCCCTCTCGGACGTCCCCTCCGCCGCCGGATTCGCACGCGACCCGGACGTCCGCCGCCTGCTGGACGGCCCCGATCCCGCCACGTGGATCGTGCGCGGCCAGGGACTCGTGGGGCTCGGCCGCGCGGCCACGTTCCGGGTCCGCGGTGGCACCCGGTTCACCGCCGCGCGCGTGTGGTGGGACGCCGTGCGCCAGGACGCCGCGGTCGAGGACCGGGTCCGCCGCCCGGGAACGGGACTGCTCGCGCTCGGCGCCTTCGCCTTCGCCCCCTCCTCCACCGCGGCCTCCGGACTCGTGGTCCCCGAACTCGTGGTGGGCACCGACGACGACGCCGCGTGGCTGACCCTGATCGTGCCCGGAGCCACCGTGCCCACCCCCGCGGACGTCGGCGCCGCCTGGTCCCGTCTGGCACGCGTGGCCCCCGGGCCCGTCGCGGGCGCCACCCCGGAGCGGCTGGACGGACCCGCGGCCGGCGGCGCGGCGTCGTCGTACCCCACGGCCGTGCCCGGCACGCTGGACGAAGGCGAGTGGATGGCCGCGGTGGCGGACGGCGTGGCCATGATCCGGGCGGGCGAGCTGGACAAGCTCGTGCTCGCGCGGGACGTGGTGGTGGACACCGGGCGGCCCATCGAGCTGGGCGCGGTGCTGGGGCGGCTCAGCGAGCGCTTTGCCACGTGCTGGACGTACTGCGTGCGGCTCGGGGACGAGGACTCACCGGAGGAGGGGTCCGGGCGGCTGCTGGGCGCGACCCCGGAGATGCTCGTCCGCGTGCACCGCGGCACGGCGTCCGCGCGCGTGCTCGCCGGGACGCTGGACCGGCAGGACCTCCCGGACGGGGCGAACCCCGATGACTTCGCCATCACCGAGCTGGGCGGCTCCGAGAAGCAGCAGCGCGAGCACCGCTTCGCCGTGGAGTCGCTGGTCGCCGGTCTGTCCCCGTACGCGGACGAGGTCTCGGGCGGCGAGCGGCCGTTCATCCTGGACCTGCCGAACGTCTGGCACCTCGCCTCGGACGTCACCGCCCGGCTGCGCGCCGGCGTGGACGGCACCCTGCCCTCCGCGCTGGAGCTCGCGGAGGCGGTGCACCCCACCGCCGCGGTGTGCGGCACCCCCACCGAGACCGCGGGCGCCGTGATCGAGGACCTCGAGCGCATGGACCGCGGCCTCTACGCCGGGCCCGTGGGCTGGCTCGACGGCGCCGGTAACGGCGAGTGGGGCATCGCCCTGCGCGGGGCGGTCCAGCTGGACGCGCACCGTGCGCGGGTCAGTGCCGGGTGCGGGATCGTCGCGGAGTCCGACCCCTGCGCCGAGCTCGCGGAGACGTGGGCCAAGCTGCGGCCCATGCTGGAGTCGCTGCCCGCACGCTGAACAGCCCCGCGAGTGGGACCCCCTCCGGAAGGGTGAGGCGCATAGTACGATCGCCACACGTCCAGGACCACTCGACGAGGAGTTCCCATGGCCACTGCGCGCCGGTCCGCGCCCGTGCTCGCCGCCGTCTGGGCGGTGGGGCTGGCGCTCGCGGGGTGCGGCTCGTCCTCGGGGGAACAGGCCGGTGCGAGCGGCAGCGCCGGGACGTTCACGGTGTGCACCGACTCCCCCTACGCGCCGTTCGAGTTCGAGCGCGACGGCAAGACCGTGGGCTTCGACATGTCCCTGGGGCAGGAGATCGCCCACGACATGGGCAGGAGCCTGCAGGTGGTGCAGGCGGACTTCCACACGCTGGTCTCCGGTGACGCACTGGACACGGGCCGGTGCGACGCCGCGATCTCCGGCATGACCATCACCGCGCAGCGGCGGCGGGACGTGGACTTCTCCCAGCCGTACTTCAACGACCAGATCGCGCTGCTCACCGCGAAGGACTCCGGCATCACGGGATTCGGCTCCGTGGGCCGGGCGACCGTGGGCGTCCAGCGCGCGAGCTCCGGGGAGCAGTACGCGAGGGACAGGAAGCTCGCCGTGCAGGAGTTCGAGGACGTGGGGCAGATGTTCCAGGCCCTGCGCTCCGGGGAGGTCGAGGCGGTGTCCGGGAACATCTCCACGCTGTCCTGGGAGGCCAAGAACCACCCGGACCTGCGGCTCGCCCAGACCGTGGACACCAACGAGAACCTCGGCGTGGCCGTGAAGAAGGGCAACACCGAGGTCCTCGGCGCCGTGAACCGCACCCTGGACCGGGTCACGCGCGACGGCACGGTGGACCGGCTCAAGGCGGAGTGGATGGGGCTGTAGACCCGCCCCTCACCCTCGGCCGGCCCGGGACGTCCCCGCCGGCGTACCCGCGCCCCGGGGGCAGTGCCCTGGTGTTCCTGCGCCTTGGTGTGCCCGCGCCGTGGTGCGCCGGAACCGGGTGCCCGCGTCAGTGCATCCCGGAGGGACGCACCGAGACGACCTCCACCTCCGAGGTCCGGTCCGCGTCCACCACCAGACGCACCGCCGCGGCGATCTGCTCGGGGCGGATCCACTCCTCCGGGCGGTACTCCCGGCCCATGTACTCGTGCAGCTGCTCCTGCATGTCCGTGGCCACGCGGCCCGGGTGCACCGAGGACACGCGGACCGCGTTCTCCCGCTCCTCCTCGCGCAGCGCGTCCGTCAGCGCCCGCAGCGCGAACTTGGTGCCGGAGTACAGCGCCGCGGAGGGGTTGGAGGTGAAGCCGGAGCCGGAGTTGATGGCCACCACGTCACCGTGGGCGGCGCGCAGCTCCGGCAGGGTGAGCCGGGTCAGCTGGGCCACGGAGATCACGTTGACGTCGAAGATCTGCTCCCACATCTCCCGCGGGGCGTCCGCCACGCGGGACTGCGGGGCGATCCCCGCCGAGTGCACCAGGACGTTCAGCCCGTGGAACTCGTCCCGCAGGGGTGCCCACGCGGCGGCCACCTGCTCGTCGTCGCTCACGTCCGCGACGAACGCGCGGGTGCCCGGTCCCAGCCCGGCCAGTTCACCGCGCACGCGCTCCACGTCCTCGGCGGAGCGTCCGCCCACGAGGACGACGTGGTCCCGGGCGAGGTCCTGGGCGATGGCCCGTCCGATCCCGCGCGTGGCTCCCGTGACCAGTGCCGTGCGGGGTGTGCTCTGCTGTGCCGTCTGTTCGCTCATGCCGCCATGCTAGCGAGGGGCTCCGTCCCGCGCCGCGCAGATCGTCCGGCAGGAGAGGACCCCGCCCTCGCACCCGGGGGTCACCGCCCGGCGAGGAACTCCTCCACCGCACGGCTGCCCTCGCGCCGGGCGGCCGCGTTGAAGTCCCGCAGGGTCTCCCGTTCGAGCACCACCTCGACCACCCGGCGGCCCACCACCGGGACCGCGAGCGCCGCCGTGAGCTCGATGGCCGTCTCCGCGCGCACGTGCGCCACGCCGTAGGCGGCGCACAGCTCCGCGATCCCGGCCCGGTGCGAGGTTCCGAAGAACCTCTCGACCGCCGCGGTGTACCGTTCGTCCCGGCCCAGTGCGCCGTGCTCGAGCGTCTGGAAGATGCCCCCGCCGGAGTCGTTGACCACCACCGTGTCCACGTCCGGGACCTGTTCCCCCGGCCCCAGGAGCAGCCCGCCCGCGTCGTGCAGGAACGTGAGGTCCCCCATGACCGCGCGCACGGGCCGTCCGGTGCCCAGCGCCACGCCGTGCGCGGTGGCCACCGTGCCGTCGATCCCCGCCAGACCACGGTTCGCCACCACCGGCACCGGGGACTGCGCGCGTGCCGCGAGGTCCACGTCCCGCACCACGGTGGAGGATCCCACCACGAGCACCGAGCCGTCCTGGCAGCCGGCATCCCACACCGCCCGCGCCACGTGCAGCCGGGTCAGCTCCTGCTGGGCGTTCGCGTACCGCAGCACGGCGGCATCCGCGGCGGCCCCGGCCTCCCGCCACGTCCGCAGCCACCCGTCCGCCACGGGTCCGACGGCGCTCGCGGCCTCCGCGAAGGAGGCCACCTCCTCCTCGGGCCGGCGCCCGGGGACGAACCACGGGGCGGGTTCGGGGCGCACGGCCACCACCCGCACGTCCTCACGTTTGAGCAGCGCCGCGACGGAGCGGCTCAGGGTGGGCCGCCCCACCAGGACCACGGCATCCACCCGTGCCCCGAGCGGGGAGGCCAGGAGGCTCTCGTAGGAGGCTATGGCCTCCCCCGTCCGGGCGTTGGAGGACGGCTCGGCCAGCAGCGGCATGCCGTGCTCACGTGCGAACCGTGCGGTGGTGAGCCCCGCGCCGTCGCCCGCGAACACCACGGGGTGGGACGGCGGTTCCACGACGATGTGCGGGCGCGGGCTGCGACGGGCACCGGGGGCTGCGGGGGCCGGCTCGTCGCTCGCGGCGTCTGCACGGTGGGTGTGCCGCGGGGGGCGGCCGGGATCGGCCCCGGTCACGTGGAAGGCGGAGGTGCCCTCGGCGAGCAAAGCGCCCTGGGCACCGGGGTCGTCCTCCCGGAGCACCCGGGAAGGCAGGAAGGGCTCGGGCAGCACCGACCACGGGTGCCCCACCGGTTCCGGGGCCCGGGCGGAGCGGACGCGGGCCAGCTCGGCGGCGAGGTCCCGGGCCCAGTCCTGCAGGTGGGCGTGGTCGGCCCCGGACCTCGGGAAGAGGGGGTCGCGCAGGGCGACGTTGAGGTGCACGGGGCCGGGGGCGTCCTCGCGGTGCCCTGCGAGTGCGGTCAGGGGGTCGCGCAGCAGGTACTCGAGGTCCTCGCGGTGCTCGCCGTCCGTGAGGTCCGAGCCTTCCGGGGGCAGCAGGTCCAGCGCGGCGCGCACGAAGTGGGAGAACATCCCCGGTTGCTGGGTGGTCTGGTTGGCGCCCGTGCCGCGCAGCTCGGGCGGGCGGTCCGCGCTGAGCACCACCACGGGCGCCCCCGCGTGGGAGGCCTCCATGACGGCGGGCAGCAGCTCCCCCACGGCGGTGCCGCTCGTGGTGACCACCGCGCACGGCCGTCCGGTGGAGCGTGCGATCCCGAGCGCGGTGAAACCGGCGTCCCGCTCGTCGATCCGCACGTGCACCGTGAGCGCACCGCTCGCGTGGGCCGCCGCCGCGGCGTAGGCCAGGGGTGCCGAGCGCGAGCCCGGTGACACCACCAGGTGCTGCATGCCCCGCAGCGCGAGGACCCGCAGGACGGTGGTGGCGGAGAGCAGGCTGGGCGTGATCACACCGGTGACGCTACCCAGCTCCGCCGACACGCACAGCCGACGCCGCGGCGGTAAGCCATGCGCGGAGCCGGCCGGGCGGCGTCGTGGGCCTACAGGGGGCTCAGATGGCCCACTCCCCCGCATCCGCGCGGAGATTGCCGAGCACGCCCGGGGTGTGGACGCTGTCGTCCTGGACCATGCCCGCGGCCTGGGTGCGCCCGGACCGCGGGTCGATCAGCAGGAACGAGCCCAGTGCGTGCGAGGCCGTGTAGGCCGTGGTGAACAGGGGCTCGGCCACGCGGATGCTCACGCGCCCGATGTCGTTGAGCTCGAACGAGCCCACGGACTCCGCGGCGAGGCTCTCCAGGTTCAGGCGCCCGTCCAGGGAGCCCACGATGCCGCGGACCACGCGCGTGGTGTGCTTGAGCAGCACGCGCTGGCCCTCGCGCAGGGGGTTCTCGTCGTCCAGCCAGCACACCACGGCGTCCACGGTCTTGGAGCCCTGCGGCGCGGCGGCGGGAGTGGCGATCAGGTCCCCGCGGGTGATGTCGATCTGGTCCGCGAGGCTCAGGGTGACGGACTGCCCGGCCACGGCGTGCTCGGCAGGGGCCCCGGCCACGTCGATGCGCGTGACCTCGGTGGTGCGCCCGGCGGGCTGCACGGTCACGGCGTCGCCCACGGACACCGAGCCCGCGGCCACCTGACCGGCGTAGCCGCGGTAGTCCGTGAACTCCGGGGAAACCGCCGCGGACTGCGGGCGGATCACGGTCTGCACCGGCAGGGCGAACGGCTCGGAGCGGATGAGCTGGGAGGAGTCGGGGAGGTCCTCGAGCCAGCCCAGCAGGGACGGACCCGGGTACCAGGGTGTGGCCGCGGACGGCTCCACCACGTTGTCCCCGCGCAGCGCGGAGACCGGGATGGTCTGCAGGTCCAGCACCCCGAGCTCCCCGGCGAGCGCGTGCAGGTCACGGTCCAGCGCCCCGAAGGCGTCCTGGGCGTCCGCCACCAGGTCGATCTTGTTGACCGCCACGATCAGGTGCGGCACGCCCAGCAGTGCGGCCACGGCCAGGTGGCGCCGGGTCTGCTCCACGATCCCGTGGGTCACGTCCACCAGCACGATCAGCGCGTCCGCGGTGGAGGCGCCGGTGACCGTGTTGCGGGTGTACTGCACGTGACCGGGGCAGTCGGCCAGGATGAAGCTGCGGGCGGGGGTGGCGAAGTAGCGGTAGGCCACGTCGATCGTGATGCCCTGCTCCCGCTCCGCCCGCAGCCCGTCGGTCAGCAGGGCCAGGTCCGCGGAGCTCAGCCCGCGGGACTGGCTGACCCGCTCGATGGCCTCCAGCTGGTCCACAAGGATGTTCTTGGTGTCGTGCAGCAGCCGGCCCACCAGGGTGGACTTGCCGTCGTCCACGCTCCCGGCCGTGGCGATCCGCAACAGGCGCGGCGTGTTCTCGGTGCTCATCTCTAGAAGTAGCCCTCTCGTTTGCGGTCCTCCATGGCGGCCTCGGACACGCGGTCGTCCGCGCGGGTGGCCCCGCGCTCGGTGAGCGTGCTGGTCCTGACCTCGGCCAGCACGTCTGCGGCGGTGGCGGCAGGGGACTCGACGGCGCCCGTGCAGCTCATGTCCCCCACGGTGCGGTAGCGCACGGTGCGGGTCTGCACGGTTTCGTCCTCGCGCGGGCTCACGTGCTCGCCCACCGCGAGCCACATGCCGTCCCGGCTCACCACGTCCCGCTCGTGGGCGTAGTAGAGGGAGGGCAGCTCGATGCCCTGCTCGGTGATGTAGGACCAGATGTCCAGCTCGGTCCAGTTGGACAGCGGGAACACCCGCACGTGCTCCCCGGGGCGGTGGCGCGTGTTGTACAGGCTCCACAGCTCGGGGCGCTGGTTGCGGGGGTCCCACTGGCCGAACTCGTCCCGCAGGCTGATGATCCGCTCCTTGGCGCGGGCCTTCTCCTCGTCCCGCCGGGCGCCCCCGTAGACCACGTCGTGGCGGCCCTCGGTGATCGCGTCCAGCAGGGGAACGGTCTGCAGCTGGTTGCGGGTGCCGTCCGGGCGCTCGGCCAGGCGGCCGTCGTCGATGTAGTCCTGGACCTTCGCGACTTCCAGGCGGATGTGCAGGCGCTCCACCGTGCGGTCCCGGAATTCCAGGACCTCCGGGAAGTTGTGCCCGGTGTCCACGTGCAGCACGGGGAACGGGATGGGTGCCGGCCAGAAGGCCTTCGCGGCCAGGTGCAGCATGACCACCGAGTCCTTGCCGCCGGAGAACAGCAGCACGGGGCGCTCGCCCTCCGCCGCGGTCTCGCGGAAAATGTGGATGGACTCGGCCTCGAGCCGCTGCAGCTGGGTCAGCGCAGTCTCGGTGGGGGCAGTCGTGGTGCTCACAGGTGGATCCCGCATTCCGTCTTGCCCACGCCGGACCAGCGTCCGGCGCGGGGATCTTCCCCAGGGGCGACCTTCCGCGTGCACGGGGCGCACCCGATGGACGGGTAGCCCTGGCTCAGCAGCGGGTTGACCACCACCAGGTTCTCCTCGGCGTACGCGACCACGTGGTCGAAGGTCCAGTCCACGATGGCGTTGATCTTGACCATCTGGTGGTGCTCGTCCCACTCCACGGGCGCGGCGTTCGCGCGGTGCGGCGTCTCTTCACGACGCAGCCCGGTCACCCAGGCCTCGTACCCGGCCAGTGCCCTGTCCAGCGGGGCGACCTTGCGCATCCCGCAGCACAGCCCGGGGTCGCGGTCGTGGAGCTTGGCGCCGTACTTCTCGTCCTGCTCCGGGACGGTGAGCTCGGGCAGCAGGGTGCGCACGTTCACGGGCCAGTCCCGGGCGAACTCGTCGCGGGTCTGCAGGGTCTCGGGGAAGTGGTAACCCGTCTCCAGGAACAGCACGTCCACGCCCTTGAGGTGCGTGCTCACGAGCGCGGGCACCACGGTGTCCGAGGCCATCGAGCACGCCACGGCCAGCTTCTTCCCGAAGGTCTCCGCGGCCCACGCGAGCACCTCGTCCGGGTCCGCGTCCCGCTCGCCGAAGCGCCGCTGGGCGTCCTCGACGAGGGCCTTGAGCTCCTCCGCGGAGCGCTCGCGGCCCGGGGTGGTTGTCACGTCAGTGGTGGTCATCTCAGGGAATCCTCCTCGGCGGAAAGCGCCCACTCGGCGAAAGACTGGTCGGGGCCGCGCTCCCGCAGGAAGGTGCGGGTCACGCGCTCCACGTAGTCGGAGAGGTCGTCCGCGGTGACCTTGAGCCCGCGCACCGTGCGGCCCAGCCCACCCTCCTCGCGGTCCGGGGAGGCCAGACCGCCGCCCAGGTGCACCTGGAACACGTACTCCTCCCCGATGTACTGGCCCTTGAGCCCGATGTCCGCGGTCTGGATGCGGGCGCAAGAGTTGGGGCAGCCGTTGATGTGCAGGGAGATGGGGGTGGGGATCTCCACGTCCGTGAGGCGCTGCTCCATGTCGTCGATCACCCGGGCGGCCAGGCCCTTGGTCTCCACGAACGCGAGCTTGCAGAACTCGATGCCGGTGCACGCAATGGTGGAGCGGCGGAACGGGCTGGGCTTGGCGTGCAGCCCGTGCGGGGCCAGCGCCTCGATCAACCCCTCCACGTTGTTCTCGGGCACGTCCAGCACCAGCACCTTCTGGTGCGGGGTGAGGCGGATGCGCCCGGAACCGGCGGCCTCGGCGGCGTCGGCCAGGGCCACCAGGGCATCCCCGGAGAGCCGGCCCGCGGTGAGCGCGAAGCCCACCCAGCGGTTGCCGTCCACCTGCTCGTGCACGCCCACGTGGTCCGCGTGGCCCACCGCGCGCTCGGGGGCGGGGCCGTCCGGCAGTGCGCGGCCCAGGTACTCGTCCTGCAGCACCTGGCGGAACCTCTCGGGGCCCCACTCGGCCAGCAGGAACTTCAGGCGGGCCTTGGTGCGCTGCTTGCGGTAGCCGTAGTCGCGGAAGATCCCGCACACCCCGGCCCACACCGGGACCACGTCCTCGGGCGCCACGAAGACGCCCAGGCGCTCCCCCAGGCGCGGGGCCACGGACAGCGCGCCGCCCACCCACAGGTCGTAGCCCGGGCCCAGCTCGGGGTGGTTCACGCCCACGAAGCTGACGTCGTTGATCTCGTGCACCACGTCCAGCGTGGGGCTGCCCGTGATGGCGGTCTTGAACTTGCGCGGCAGGTTCACGTACTCGGGGTTGCCGATGAACTCCTCGCGCAGCGCGGCCAGCTGCGGCGAGGGGTCGATGACGGCGTTCTTCTCCACACCGGCCACGGGGCTGCCCAGGAACACGCGCGGGGTGTCACCGCACGCCTCCAGCGTGGTGAGTCCCACGGCCTCCAGGCGGTCCCAGATCTCGGGGACGTCCTCGATGCGGATCCAGTGCAGCTGGATGTTCTGCCGGTCCGAGACGTCCGCGGTGCCGCGCGCGAACTCGCGGGAGATCTCCCCCAGCACGCGCGCCTGCCCGGTGCTCAGCTGCCCGCCGTCCAGGCGGATGCGCTGCATGAAGTACTCGTCCGAGAGGGACTCGGCGTCCAGCTTGGAGGTGTTCGCGCCCGCCACGCCCTGCTTGCGCTGCGTGTAGAGGCCAAGCCAGCGGAACCGGCCGTGGACGTCGTCCGAGGGGATCGAGGCGTAGCCCGTCTTCGAGTACTCCTCGATGATCCGCCGCTGGACGTTGAGCGAGTTCTCCTCCGCCTTGAACTCCTCGTTGTGGTTCAGGGGGGTGCGTCCGCTGACCTTCCACTGGCCCAGATCGGTGCCCTTGCGGGGTCCGCGCACGCGGCCGGACTGCGCCGTCTGCGAGCGCTCCGTGCTCTCTGCGGAGGTGGTCATGGGTGCTCCTCGGGTGGGGATGGGGCGAGCCGTTCCAACGTACAGACCGCCCGGTAACCCCCACGAGTCACCGTCACAAACACGTCACAAACCCCGCGTCCTCCCACGTCACGCCCAGTTTTCCCGCCGCCGACGACGCCGCTGCGCCCGGTTCCTGCGGTCCGTCGCCCGGGTGCCGGGCGAGGTGGGGCCGGTAGCCACTGCGCGTGCCTGCAACGGCGGCGACCTGCGTGGACGGAGGGCGGGCAGGACCGGGGCGTGACGGCTGTCCCGGCGCTGCCCGCACAGGCACGCCGGGGCAGGGAGGGCGCGGGCGGCGTCGTCGTCCGGCGGGGCCGTGCCCGGGCACGACGGAGCGGGCGGGACCGCCTGTGCGATCCCGCCCGCCCGTGGGGCCGGTGCCCCCCCGGGGCGCCGGCCC
>NZ_PHOA01000086.1 GCF_003687455.1 Kocuria tytonicola
CCCCTCATCAGCCCCCACGCAGCAGTACGACGACCTCCACGCCCGGTTGGAAGCCGTCCTCATGGTCGCGGCGGCGCCCGTGTCCCTCGAGGAGTTCGCCCGCGTGACCGGGGAACCCGAGCACCGCGTGCGCAGCGCCCTGGAGCACCTCACCGCGGACTACGACGGGGTGATCGGAAACACCCTCGATGCTCCGCGCCAGGACGGATCCGCGGGATACGATGGACGGTCGGCCACGGCGGCCGGTCGCGGAACCGTGCGGACCCCGCGCGCTCGAGGCTTCGAGCTGCGCGAAGTGGCCGGAGGATGGCGGATCTACTCCCGCAGCGACTACGCCCAGCTCGTCACGGACTTCGTGGTGGAGGGCAGCAGCTCGCGGCTCTCGCAGGCCGCGCTGGAGACGCTCGCCGTGGTGGCCTACCTGCAGCCGGTGTCCCGCTCCCGGGTCTCCGCCATCCGCGGCGTGAACGTGGACGGCGTCGTTCGGACCCTGGTGCAGCGCGGTCTGCTCACCGCACACGAACGCGAGGACGGCACGGGCTCCGTGCTGTACTCCACCACCCCGCTCTTCCTGGAAAAACTCGGTCTCGGCTCGCTGGACGAGCTCCCGGACATCGCACCGCTGCTGCCGGGAACCGACCAACTTGACGACATAGAGGACTGATCGACGCATGGCACCATCACACGGCAACTCGTCCCGCGGCGGCGGGGCCCGCGGCCCCCAGGGCCGCGGCAAGGGCTCCCAGGCCGGATCCAAGGGCGGCTTCCGCTCCGGACCCGGCAAGAAGTCCGGCGACGCCGCCGGCGGCCGCGGCTACGGCAAGACCACCGGCGCGAAGGGCCCATCCGCGGGACGGGGCAAGGGCCCCAACGCCAAGGGCCCGGGCAAGCCCAAGGCCGCGGCCGCGCAGAAAGGCCCCCAGAAGCCCCGCGCGTTCGCGGGCGTGGACAAGTACGAGCGCCGCGCCTCGGCGATCAAGGAGCACGGCCCGCACCGGCGGCGTCGTCCCAAGAACCCGCCCGTGGACCGGCTGGAGGTGCACGACGAGAACGGCGTGCGGCTGCAGAAGCTCATGGCGCAGGCGGGCGTGGCCAGCCGACGGGTGTGCGAGGAGATGATCCAGGACGGACGCGTGACCGTGGACGAGCAGGTCGTCACGGAGCTGGGCGTGCGCGTGGACCCCGCGCTGCAGGCCGTGCACGTGGACGGCATGCGCATCCAGACGGACGAGAAGCTCGTCTACTACGCGTTCAACAAGCCCGCCGGGGTGGTGTCCACCATGGAGGACCCGGACGGGCGCCGTTGCGTGAGCGACTACCTGGACCCGCGCAAGCACCAGCGCGTGTTCCACGTGGGCCGCCTGGACGTGGAGACCGAGGGCCTGCTGCTGCTCACGAACGACGGTGAGCTCACCAACCGGCTGACCCACCCCTCCTACGAGGTGCCCAAGACCTACCTGGTGCAGGTGCACGGGCCCGTGGAGAAGGGCATCGGCAACCAGATGAAGGAGGGCATCCGCCTCGAGGACGGCGTGGCGAAGGTGGACGACTTCCGCCTGGTGGACTCCACCCCCGGCCACGTGCTCATCGAGGTGGTGCTGCACTCCGGGCGCAACCGGATCGTGCGCCGCATGTTCGAGGCCGTGGAGCACCCCGTGGAGAAGCTGGCCCGCACCCACGTGGGCCCCATCGCGATCGGGGACCAGAAGCAGGGCACCGTGCGCAAGCTCTCGCACACCGAGGTGGGCAACCTCCTCGCGTCCGTGGGGATGTGAGCGTGGTCCCTGCGATCGCCTCCAGCACCGGTCCCGTGCTCGTGGTGGGCTCGGGCCTGCTCGGCGCGAGCATCGGGCTGGGTCTGCGGCACCTGGACGTGGAGGTCCTCATCCGGGACGCCTCGCCCACCACGGAGGCCGTGGCCCAGGACATCGGTGCCGGCCGCTCCGTGCGCGCCCTGCGGGACGCCGGGGAGCACGTGCCCGAGCCCACGCTCGTGGTGGTGGCCGCACCCCCGGACGTGGTGGCCGAGATCGTGGTGGACGCCCTCGCGCAGCACCCGCACGCCGTGGTCCTGGACATCGCCTCGGTCAAGGCCCCGATCCTCGACGCCGTCGCGGCGGCGGGCGCGGACCTCACCCGGTACGTGGGGACCCACCCCATGGCCGGGCGGGAGAAGTCCGGTCCGGTGGCGGCGCGCGGCGAGCTGTTCACCTCGATGCCGTGGGTGATCTGTCCCGGTCCCGCCACGGGAGCCGCGGCCATCGCCGCGGCCAAGAACCTCGCGGTGGACCTGGGGGCAACCCTGACCGTGATGGAGCCCGCGGAGCACGACGAGACCGTGGCGCTGATCTCCCACCTGCCGCAGGTGATGTCCTCGCTGCTGGCCTCCCGGCTGCAGGACACCCCGCTGCACCACCTGTCCCTGGCGGGCCAGGGGCTGCGGGACACCACCCGGATCGCCGGATCGGACCCCGCGCTGTGGGTGCAGATCCTCGCGGCGAACGCGCGGCCCGTGGTGCAGTCCCTCTACGAGGTCCGGGAGGACGTGGAGCGGCTGATCGCCACCCTGGAGGACCCGGCCGGGGACGGTGCCCGCCTGGGCATCGCCCGGCTGATGGCCGAGGGCAATGCCGGTCAGGCCCGGATCCCGGGCAAGCACGGCGGTGCGCCCAAGGCCTTCGCCACGTTCACCGTGGCGGTGGACGACACCCCCGGCACGATCGCCCGGCTGCTCACGGAGATCGGCGAGATCGGGGTCAACCTGGAAGACATGCGCCTGGAGCACTCGCCCGGGCAGCCCGTGGGTCTCGTGACGGTCTCGGTGGAGCCGAACCGGTACGCGGACCTCGTGGAGGAGCTGCAGACACGCAGCTGGAAGGTGGTGCAGTGATGAACGCACGGGATGCGAACGCACGGCTCGTGATCGCGATCGACGGGCCCTCGGGGTCCGGGAAGTCCTCGGTGTCCAAGGAGGTGGCCCGCCGCTTCGGCCTGGCCTACCTGGACACGGGAGCCATGTACCGCGCGGTGACGTGGTGGTGCCTTGAGTCCGGCGTGGACCTGCATGACGCGGACGCCGTGGTGGGTGCCGCCGAGACGGTGCCGCTGGAGCTGGGCACGGACCCGGACGAGGAGCGCATCCTCGTCAACGGGGAGGACGTCCGCACGGCAATCCGCGGTGACCTGGTGACCGACCACGTCTCGCAGGTCTCCACCACGGTGCCCGCCCGCGAGGTGCTTGTGCGGATGCAGCAGGACGTCATCCGGGACAGCGGGTACCGGATCGTGGCCGAGGGCCGGGACATCACCACCGTGGTGGCCCCGGACGCGGACGTCCGGATCCTGCTGACCGCCTCGGAGGCCGCGCGGCTGGCGCGGCGGGGCAGGCAGCTGGGCGCGGCGGCGTCGTCGAACCTGGAGGCACAGGTGGTGGGCCGTGACGCGAAGGACTCCACCGTGGTGAACTTCACCCAGGCGCAGGACGGCGTGCAGCTGCTGGACTCCTCCGACCTGACCATGGAACAGACCGTGCAGGGCGTGATCGACCTGGTCATCCGCGCCACCGACAGCACAGACCACGGGGCCGGGACGGCCCCCGACGAGACGGGCGCTGACGCCCCCGAGGAAACGAGGCAAGCATGAGCGCACCCGACGAGCCCACGGTGGACTCCTACGAGCAGTCCGTGCTGGGCGGGGGCAACGAGGACATCTCGCAGCGTCTGGCGGCGATCGACGACACCGAGGCCGAGGCGCGCGCGCAGGCGCTGCGCGAAGGACTTGCGGACTACGAGCTGGACGACGAGGACGCGGCGCTGCTCGCGGACTGGATCGACGGCGAGGACGACCGCGACGCCCGCCGTCCCGACCCGGTCGTGGCCGTGGTGGGCCGCCCCAACGTGGGCAAGTCCACGCTGGTCAACCGTGTGATCGGCCGCCGCGAGGCCGTGGTGGAGGACACCCCGGGCGTGACCCGTGACCGCGTGTCCTACAAGGCGGAGTGGAACGGCAAGAACTTCACCCTGGTGGACACCGGCGGCTGGGAGCAGGACGCCAAGGGCATCCACAAGCGGGTGGCGGACCAGGCCGAGCTGGCCGTGGAGAACGCGGACGCCGTGCTGCTCGTGCTGGACGTGACCGTGGGCGTCACCGCGACCGACGAGGCCGTGGTGAGCATGCTGCGCCGCGTGAAGAAGCCCATCATCGTGGTGGCGAACAAGGCGGACTCCCCGCAGCTGGAGATCGAGGCGACCGCGCTGTGGTCCCTGGGCATGGGGGAGCCGTTCCCGGTGTCCGCGCTGCACGGCAAGGGCTCCGGCGACGCGCTGGACGCCCTGGTCAAGGCGCTGCCCGAGTTCTCCGAGGTGGCCGAGGCCGAGCTCGAGGGCGGCCCGCGCCGCGTGGCGCTGATCGGGCGGCCCAACGTGGGCAAGTCCTCGCTGCTGAACAAGCTGGCCGGGTCCGAGCGCGTGGTCGTGGACGAGACCGCGGGCACCACGCGTGATCCCGTGGACGAGATCGTGATGCTGGGCGGGGAACCGTGGCGCTTCATCGACACCGCCGGCATCCGGCGCCGCGTGCACCTGCAGCAGGGCGCGGACTTCTACGCCTCCCTGCGCACGCAGACCGCACTGGAACGCGCCGAGGTGGCCGTGGTGCTGCTTGCCGTGGACGAGGTGCTCTCGGAGCAGGACGTGCGCATCCTGCAGATGGCCGTGGACTCCGGGCGTGCCCTGGTGCTCGCGTTCAACAAGTGGGACACCCTGGACGACGAGCGCCGCTTCTACCTGGAGCGCGAGATCGAGCGCGACCTCGCGCACGTGTCCTGGGCCCCGCGGGTCAACATGTCCGCGAAGACCGGGTGGCACAAGGACAAGCTGGTCCCCGCGCTGCACACGTCCCTGGACTCGTGGGACCGCCGCATCCCCACCGGGCGCCTCAACGCGTTCCTGGGGGAGATCGTGGCGGCCCACCCCCACCCGGTGCGCGGCGGCAAGCAGCCCCGCATCCTGTTCGGCACGCAGGTGGCCTCGCGGCCGCCCAAGTTCGTGCTGTTCACCACGGGCTTCCTGGACCCCGGCTACCGCCGGTTCATCCAGCGCCGCATCCGCGAGACCTTCGGCTTCGAGGGCACCCCGCTGGAGGTCACCATGCGCGTGCGGGAGAAGCGGCAGCGCAAGCGCTGAGCCCCCGCGGTGCCGTTGTCGGGCCGTTCCCGGGTTTCCCCGGGAGCGGCCCGTTGCGCTTACGGGGGAAGAGCTGCGGGGGACGACGACGCCGCGCTGCAGGGGGCGCACGCTCCTCGCCGCCCGCGCGCGGGCCGCAAGGGCATGGCCCCCAGCGCGACAGCAGGTCCCGGCGCGCCATCCGTCCGAGAGCGGACGAGGGGACGAGGTGGCGGCTCCGCCGGGGGGAGCGGACCGATGTGAAAAACGAGACCGGGTGGGGTAATGTATCCCAGGTGTTCGGCACTGGTTCGCCAGGGCTGAGCGTGGTCGCGGGATGTGGCGCAGCTTGGTAGCGCACTTGACTGGGGGTCAAGGGGTCGCAGGTTCAAATCCTGTCATCCCGACCATTCACCCCGGTGGGACGGTTGTCCTGCCGGGGTTTTTCATGACCCATGAACGGCTCACGTGTTCCGCGTGAGCCGCACCCACCCGTCGGAGAGCGCGGCCCGCAGGTCCGCCGAGCGGGAGACCGCCGGCAGCGCGCGGGCGAGGCACTCCACGGCGTCGTAGCCCTCGTGGTCCACCCCGGGGAGGACGTGCAGGTGGGTGTCGAAGCCCGCCGCCCGGTAGGCCGCGACACCTTCTTCCGCGGCGCTCAGCGCGCTCCACTCCGGGGGGTTGGTGGCGCCGTCCACGTCCCGATCTCCCACCCACCAGTGCATGGCGGTGGACCCGATGCACGGGTGGGCCTTCTTCTTGGTGGCCACGGGGTGGTTCGCGCCGCCACCCCCGATGATGATCGCCCCGCCGCTGGTCATGCCCTTGATGCCGCGGTCCAGCAGCTCGTACGTGATGAACTCCGCGCCCCCGCTGTAGCCGAGCAGCCAGATGTTCGAGGAGTCCACCCCGGGGTTCTGCGCCACGAGGTGCTCGTGCAGCGCCCGGAAGTATCTGCCGTTGGCCTTGCAGTCCTCCCACCACGTGTAGCCGTCCCCGGAGCCGTCCTCGTCCGGGGTGTTCACGGCCACGAACATGAGGTTCCGAGCCTGCGCGGCAATGGCCAGCCGGGCGAGGTCACCCTCCTCCGGCCAGTTGATCGAGGTATCGTCCAGGTCCCAGTAGTCGCCGTCGAAGTAGTACAGGATCCCCGCGGTGCCCGTGCGCCACACGTGGTACCACGAGTTCAACCCGTTCGGAGCGGTGAAGTCGATGAACGTCTCCGGCGTCATGATCCCCCCAGATCGTCAGGCGGCGGCCCCGGCGGCGGTGCGTGTCCGGTGCCGTGTTTCCGCCAGTATGGCGCAGCCGGCTGGACGTCCTCGCTGACAACCCCGCTGACGACGCCGGTGCCTCACCTCCCGCTCCCGAGCCGCGAGACGAACGGGTGCGCCGAGAAGCACGGAACGGACACGGGAGGGACGCCGCGGCGTCATGCTCCGTGTGTACCCGCGTGGGTGTGGCCGTGACGGGCCGCACCTGTCAGGCTGGGACCACCAAGCCGCACCGAGAAGAGGAATCCCATGAGCAGCGTCATCAGCACGTATCTGCAGGACCACCACGCCGGATCGGCCGCGGGGGTGGATGCCTTCCGCCGCGTCGCCGAGTTCCACGGGGACGAGCGGGTGCGGGAGGAGGTGGGACGGTTGGCCGCGGAGGTCGAGGCGGACCAGACCGCCCTCGAGGAGATGATGGCCGCGCTGGGCGTGAAGCCGGCGCCCTTGAAGGACCTGCCGGCGCGGGCTGCGGAGAAGGTGGCGCGGCTGAAGCCGAACGAGCGGTTCAACCGGCGCTCGCCGCTGTCCGACGTCGAGGAGCTGGAGGCGCTGGTGGCCGCCGTGCACGCCAAGGGCCTGGGGTGGCGCTTGCTCTTGGAGGTCCCGGACGACAGGCTGGACTCGGACATGCTCCGGGACCTGCACGCGCGCGCCCTGGAGCAGGAGAGGACGCTGGAGCAGCTGCGGCTCGGACAGGCCGGGAAGCTCACGCAGTCCTGACGCCCGCAGCGCGCCCGGAAGGACCCCATGACCACCGCCGACCAGATGCCCTCCCTGCGCCGACGCACGAGCACCAAGTGGCGCAGCTACGCGGATGACGTCCTGCCCATGTTCATCGCGGAGATGGACTTCCCCACGCCGCCGCCGGTGAAGGCCGCGCTGGAGGCCGCGGTGGCGAACAACGACACGGGCTACGCCGCCACCGCGGACCGGGGAGCGGCCACGGCGTACGCGGACTTCGCGGCGGCACGCTGGGGCTGGCGCCCCGACCCGGAACGGATCATGTACACCACGGACGTCACCGTGGTGATCGTGGAATCCCTGCGCCGCCTCATCCGCCCCGGTGACGGCGTGATCCTCACCCCGCCGGTGTACGCCCCGTTCTACGCGCTCGTCGCGGAGGCCGGCGGGCACCCGGTGGAGGTGCCGCTGCAGGACGACGGTGCCGCGTACCGCCTGGATCTCGCGGGGATCGACGCCGCCCTGGCCGCCGGCGCCCGCGCGGTGCTGCTGTGCAACCCCCACAACCCGCTGGGCCTGGTGCACTCCCGCGAGGAGTTGGCCGAGCTCGCCCGGATCGTCGAGAAGCACGGCGCGCACGTGGTGAGCGACGAGATCCACGCGCCGCTCACGCACCACGGCGTCACGTTCACCCCGTACCTTTCGGTGTCCCAGGAGGCCCGGGGCCACGGGGTCGCGGCGGCCTCCGGGAGCAAGGCGTTCAACCTGGCGGGGCTCAAGGCCGCCATGTTCGTGGTGGACTCCGAACCCATGGCCGAGTGGCTCCGAAGCGTGCCGGACGCGGTGTCCTACCGCACCGGGATCATGGGGCTGCTGGCCACCCGGGAGGGCTTCCTGCACTGCACCGAGTGGCTGGACCGCACCGTGGAGGTCATCCAGGCCAACATCGACCTGCTGGAGCGGGAACTCGCCGCGAAGCTGCCGCAGGTCACCCTGCGGCGCGGCCGTGCCACGTACCTCGCGTGGCTGGACATGCGGGCCCTGGGATGGGGTGAGGACCCCGCCGCGCACGCCGTGGAGCACGCCCGGGTGGCGCTGTCCTCCGGGCCCACCTTCGGAACGGGTGGGGCGGGCTTCGCGCGGATGAACCTGGCGTGCGCCCCGGAGACGATCGTGGAGGCCGTGGACCGGCTGCGGGCGGCCGCGGAGAACTGAGGCGCACGGGCGGACAGCGACGCCGCGTGGCGGGTCCGCGCGCGGCGTCGCCAGTCCCTCAGTCGATGACCATGTTGCGGCGGTCCAGGAACTGCTGCGCGGCCTCGATGGTCTGGGACCGGTAGACCCCGGAGGCCTGGGCGTCCAGCAGGGCGTCCTGCTGGGCCTCCAGCAGCTTGCGCTGCAGCTCCTGCTGCTCCTGGCGCGCGGTGGTCCAGACCTGCATGGTCTCGGTGGACACGGTCTCCGGGATCTTCCGCGTGCGCTGCCTGGTCAGCTCCAGGACCTTCTCGCTGTACGGCTGGCCGTCGTCACGGTGCAGGGTGGGGGACTCCAGCAGGTTCACGGAGGCTTCCGTCAGCGTGTTGATCAGGCGCGTCAGCTCTCGCTGCAGCTCCTCCTCGTCCGAGCCGCGGATGCCCAGGATGCGGATGAGCAGTGGCAGGGTGCCGCCCTGCACCACGAGCGTCACCACGGCCACCGTGAACGCGATGAGGATCAGCTGGGGCCGGTACGGCAGGTCCTCCGGCAGGGTCTGGGCGGCGGCCACGGTCACCACCCCGCGCATCCCCGACCACGCGATCACGAAGCCGCCCCGCTTGCCGATGCCCTCGTTGCTGAAGAACGTGGCGTCCGCCTGTTTGCGCGTGATCATGCGGCGCATCGTGGTCATCCGCCGCTCGGGGATCTCGGGGAGGGCGTCGAGCCGCTGGAAGGCGTCGTCGAACCACTGCGACTCCCCGCGGGCGCGCTCCTGCTGCCGGGACATCACCGCGATCATCGGTGCCACGAACGCGAAGCGGAGCACGAACAGCACCACCGTGACCAGCAGACCGAGCCACAGGGCGTCGCCCACGCTGAGGTGGGCCTCCTGCACCTCGTCCACGAGCACCGCGATCTGCAGCCCGAGCACCAGGAACACGCCGTGCTCCAGCAGCAGCAGGACCGTGCGCCAGTTGGTGCGCTCGGACACGCGTGCCTGGGAGGAGAGCAGCCGCGGGGATTTGATCCCCGTGACGATCCCCGCGACCACCACCGCGAGCACACCTGAGGCTTCGAGGTGCTCGGCGGGCATGAACGCGATGAACGGCACCACCAGGGACATCGCCGTGCTGGTCACGGGCTGCTCCAGGTGGGCCCTGATCTGGATGGACACCCACCCCACCAGGACGCCGATGAGCACCGCCACCACCACGGCGTAGCCGAAGTCCGCGAGCACCCCGCCCACGCTGATGGCCCCGGCGGTGGCCACCACGGCCGAGCGCAGCATCACCAGGGCCGTGGCGTCGTTCACGAGACCCTCGCCCTCCAGGATCGTCACCAGACGGTTCGGCAGACCCAGGCGCTTGCCGATCGACGTCGCGGCCACGGCGTCCGGCGGGCTCACGACGGCACCCAGCGCCACCGCGGCGGCAAGACCCAGGCCCGGCAGCAGCCACCACAGCAGCAGACCCACCGCGAAGGCGGAGGCGATGACGAGAACCACGGACAGGGCACCGATCGCGCCCAGGTTGCGCCGGAAGTCCGTGGCGGGCATGTTCACGGCCGCGGCGTACAGCAGCAGGGGCAGCACGACGTCCAGGATGATGTCCGGGTTCATCGTGACGGTGGGCACTCCGGGGATTAGGCTCAGGCCCACCCCCACGACCACCAGGAGGATGGGCGCGGCCACGCCGATGCGGTCCGAGATGGCGGTGACGGCCACCACCACGACCACCGCGAGCACGGCCAGCAGGGTCAGCTGGTCCACGGGCACCTCTTTCGTCGGAATCGCCCCGAGTGTATCCGCGGGCACGGCAGGGCACGGCGCACCTCCGGTAGCATCGACCACCCCCGCGGCCGCGTGCCGCGACCCCCGCGACCCACCTCGACCCGTGGAAAGGGAGACCGTGTCCCAGACCGTTCCCGTGCTGATCCTCACCGGCTACCTGGGGGCCGGCAAGACCACCGTGCTGAACCACCTGCTGGGCACGGGGCACGCGCGGATCGGGGTGGTGGTCAACGACTTCGGCGAGGTCGGTGTGGATG
>NZ_PHOA01000087.1 GCF_003687455.1 Kocuria tytonicola
GGGCAGGAGAGGACCGGGAGAGGACCCGGGGGCCGGGGAAGGGAGGATCCGGGAAGCCGAGCTTCCCCTCCCCCGACGTGCGAGCGGCCCCTCGCTCCGCGGGGAGTGAGGGGCCGCTCGCACGGGGTCCGGGTCAGCGCCCGGAGTAGCCACCGTTGAACTTGTCGTAGCTCTTCTTGCGGGGGCGGTCCTGGTAGGACGAGCCGCCGCCGCGGGGCCGACCACCGCCGCGGTCGTCGCGGTAGCCACCACGGTCACCGCGGTCACCACGGTCGTCCCGGTAGCCGCCGCGCCCGCCGCGGTCGTCGCGGTAGCCACCACGGTCACCACGCTCGGCGCCGCGATCGTCACGGTAGCCGCCGCGGTCACCGCGGTAGCCACCACGGTCGTTGCGGGGCCCGCGGTCGCCGCCCTTGAATCGAGCACCGCCACGGGCGCCGCCGCCACCGGGGCCGCGGTCCTCCTGGATCCGAATGGGGGCACCGTTGATTTGCGTGGTGGACAGCTTGTCGAGCGTGCCCGCGGGCAGGTTCTCGGGCAGGCCCACGAGGGTGAACGTGGGGCGGATGTCGATCGCCCCGATCTGTGAGCCGTTCAGCCCGCCCTCGTGCGTGAGGGCGCCCACCACTGCACCCGGAACCACGCGGTCCCGGTGGCCCACGGCGAGCTTGTAGGTCCGCATCCCGGCCTCCTCGCCCGGCGAGCGGCGGTTGCGGGGGCCGTCGCCCTCGCGGCGCTCGCGGTCCCGCTTGCGCTGGGGCACCTCGGGGAGGTCCTCCACGAGGAACGGGCGGCCGTTCTGGGCGATCACGGCCAGCGCCGCGGCGATCTCCACGGCGTCCACGTCGTGCTCGGACTCGTAGCGTTCCACCATCTCGCGGAACAGGCCGAGGTCCTCGGACTCGATGGTCTCCTCGATCTGCTGCGCGAAGTTGTCCTTGCGGGTCTGGTTGACCTCGTCCGTGGTGGGCACGCGCATCTGCTCCACGGGCTGGCGGGTGGCCTTCTCGATGGCGCGCAGCAGGTACTTCTCGCGCGGCGTCATGAAGAGGATGGCCTCGCCCTTGCGCCCGGCGCGGCCCGTGCGGCCGATGCGGTGCACGTAGGACTCGGTGTCGTGGGGGATGTCGTAGTTGACCACCAGGGAGATCCGCTCCACGTCCAGGCCGCGGGCGGCCACGTCCGTGGCCACGAGGATGTCGATCTTGCCCTCGCGCAGGGAGTCCACCGTGCGCTCGCGCAGGTTCTGGGGAATGTCGCCGTTGATCGCCGCGGCGGTGTAGCCCCGGGCCTTCAGCTTGTCCGCGATCTCCTCGGTGGCGGCCTTGGTGCGCACGAAGACGATGACGCCGTCGTAGTCCTCGACCTCCAGCACGCGGGTCATGGCGTCCAGCTTGTGGGGGCCCATGACCTGCATGTAGCGCTGACGGGTGTTGGTGCCCGTGGTGGTCTTGGCCTTGACCGTGATCTCCTGCGGGTCCCGCAGGTACTGCTGCGCGATCCGGCGGATGGCCTTGGGCATGGTGGCGGAGAACAGGGCCACCTGCTTCTCGGTGGGGGTCTGGGCCAGGATCTTCTCGACGTCCTCGGAGAAGCCCATGCGCAGCATCTCGTCCGCCTCGTCCAGCACCACGTAGGCGATGTCGTCGAGCGAGAGGGAGCCCTTCGAGAGGTGGTCGATCACACGCCCGGGCGTGCCCACGACCACCTGCGCGCCGCGCTTGAGCCCGGCCAGCTGGGGCCCGTAGGAGGAGCCGCCGTACACGGGCAGCACGGTGAAGTCGTCCAGGTGCGTGGCGTAGGAGCCGAACGCCTCGGCCACCTGCAGCGCGAGCTCACGGGTGGGGGCGAGCACCAGCACACGGGTGCTGCGCTGCGGGCCGTGCAGGTCCGAGAGCTCCGCGAGCTTGGACAGCGCCGGCACCGCGAACGCCGCGGTCTTGCCGGTGCCGGTCTGGGCCAGGCCGACGACGTCGCGGCCGCTGAGCAGCGCGGGGATCGTGGCCGCCTGGATGGGAGAGGGGTACTCGTAGCCCACCTCGTCCAGGGCGGCGAGCACCCGGCCGTCCACGCCCAGCTCGGCGAAGGTGGGCTGCTGCGGCTCGTCCGGGGCGTCCGAGGACTTCCCGGTGGTCTCGACGCCGTGGTTCACGGGAACGTCCGTGGCGGCGGGGGCCTGGGTGGTCTCGTCCGACATGGCGGCGGGCTCGGCGGCCGGTGCGTCCTGCGCAGCGGCGGAAGCGGCGTCGGCATCGACGACCGCCGTCTCGCCCGGGTCACTCGCGGGAGCCACGGTGTGGGCAGTGGTGCTGTCGTCGGGAATGTTTTCAGTGGGCACGGAAGAACCTCGCTTCGGTGGAATGGAGTGACTGACACCGGTGCGAGCGGAACGACCGCTGAAGTCCGGAACCGACGTGCCGAAGACGGCGAAACGGTTGCTGAGGACATGGAACCGGGATGATGACCCCCAGCCTACCGCACGGGACCCCCGCCCGACGGCTGGATCCGCACCACCGCGATGTTCTGCTCGTCACTCACCACCGCGTAGTCGGCGCCGTAGAGCTCCCGCGCGTACGCCGCCACGTCCGCCGGACCCTGCCCGCCCCACGCCGCGCTGGCGCGGTCCACAGCCACGTACTGGGGGGCGGGATCGCCGGCACTGCCGATCCAGTGCACGTCCGCGCGGCTCACCAGGGCATTCATGAGGGTGAGGTCCGTGGCCACGCTCGCACCCGGTGGGATCTCCTCGACCGCCGCGGCCTTGACCCCTCGCCGCGGATCCGGTTCCCACGCCTCGGCACCGGCCAGCCGGGCCAGCGGCAGCTGCGTGCCCACCGCGAGCGCCACGGCGAGGGCGAGCCACGGCGCTCCGGTCGCCATGACCCACAGCACCGAGGCCTCCGCGCGGGCGCCGCGTCCGGGGTCCCCGCAGTGTCCGCCCGCCACACGGCCGTCCCCCCGCTCGGCACGCCCGAACGCGGCCGCGGCATCTGCCCGCAGGCGGACGACCGCGTCCACCAGCGCCACGAACAGCACCGGCATCAGCACCGCGCTGTAGTGCCACCCCGGCCCCCAGTACCCCTCGTGGGGCGAGAGCATGCGCCACGTCAGGGTGGGCAGAGCGACCAGCGCAATGGGTGAGCGCACCGCGACCACCGCACCGGCGAGCAGCAGCAGGAGCCACGTCCCGAGCTTCTGCGCGGGCGCCACTTGGAGGATCACCGCGCTCGCGGGGTCCCGGAGCAGGCCTGCGACGTCCAGTCTGTCCGCGTAGGCGAACGCCCCGTCCGGGTTCAGTGCGGGCAGCGCCACCCCCACCGCGAACGCGGTCACCGCGAGGCCCCACACCACCAGCACGACGCCGCACAGCAGCGCGGTGTCGCGCGGCACCACGGGGGCGTCCCGCCTCCCGCCGGGCCTTCCCGCGACGGCGCCCACGGGGGCGGCGTCCGAGGACAGCGCGGCCCAGCGGCGTCGTACCGCGGGGAGGCCACGGCGCAGGGAGGGGCGCAGGGCGTGCCCGAGCATCAGGCCGCCGGCCGCCGCGACCGTGATCCCGAGATCTTCCTTCACGAGGGCCACGGGGGCGGTCCACAGTGTCGCCGCGAGCCAGCGCTGCTCGCGCAGGGCGGTCAGGCCGGCGGCCAGCAGCGGCACGGCGAGCGCGATCTCGTGGAATTGCACCGCTGCCGCGTTCTGGAGCCCGAAGCTCAGGGCGTAGGCGCAGCCGATCGCGGCCGCGGGCGCGGGGTGCAGCACCCGCAGTGCGCAGCGGGTGATGAGCGCGGCGGAGACCCCGAACAGGGCGTCCTGCAGGAGCATGGGTGTCAGGGCCGAGGGGAAGATCCGGTACACGGGCGCCAGGAGCGCCACGAGGGGGTGGAAGTGGTCCCCCAGGAGGTTGTAGCCGTGGCCCTTGATGTCCACCACCGGACCGTGACCCGCCGCGTACGAGGACAGCAGCTGCGTGAAGATCGCGTTGTCCCACGAGGGCGTCTCCCCGCGGATCCACTGGCTCCAGGAGAACGCGCAGTACAGAGACGTGGCCACGGCGCCCACCAGCGCGGGGAGCAGACGGGGGACGGCGCTGCGGTGCATGTCCGGTGCTCCCCTTCCGTGGTCCGTGGATCGACGTGCGCGGACGGCGGCGGTCCGCCCGGGCGCACGGGGGGCGTGCGACGCCTCCGCGGCAGGATACCCCGGGGGCCGCCTGACCCCGGGGCGGTGGGGTCGCAGCCCCGGGAGCGCCTGTGCACGTCAGGGTGCCTGTGCATGTCGGAGCGCCCTGGGAGCATCGCGGACATGACCACGGAGGTGACGACCACTCAGGCGGACGCGCAGCGCTGCCCGGGTGCAGACCCCATGCGGCGGCGCTGGACACCGCCCGGGCCCCTGCACCTGGGGCAGACGCTGCGCGTACTGGGACGCGGTGCCGAGGACCCCACGGTGCGCGTGCTGAGTGAGGACTGCGCGTGGCTCACCACCCGCTGCGCAGGCCTGCCCGTGGGCGCACGCTTCACCAGGCCCCCACGGACCAGCGGGGAGAACCCTCTGCGCCGGGACGTGGTCGCGGAGGCGTGGGGCCCCGGGGCGTCGGTGTGGATCGAGCGCGCGCCGGCGTGGGTCGGTGCCCGTGACTCGTGGGAGGAGTTCGAGTCCTCGCCGGGGTTCGCACAGCTGCCCCACGTGCTCGTCCGGGCCCGGCACGAGCACCCCGGGCTGCGACTGCCCGCCACCGGTGCGGTCCTGGACCGGGCCGTGGTCGCCATCCTGGAGCAGCGGGTGACGGCGCTCGAGGCGGTGCGCGCCTACCGCGCCCTGCTGCGGTGGATCGCCGAGCCCGCACCCGGCCCCGCCCCGCAGGGCATGAGGGTGCCGCCCACCGCCGAGCAGTGGCGGCGGGTGCCGTCCTGGCAGTGGCACCGCGCGGGAGTGGACCCTGCGCGCTCGGCCACCGTAATGCGCACCGTGCAACGGGCCTCCGCCCTGGAGCGGCTCTCCCACCGGGAGGATCCCGCGAGTGTCCGGGCCGCCCTGCAGTCGATCAGTGGGATCGGACCGTGGACGGCCGCGGAGATCACACAGTGCACCCACGGGGACCCGGACGGGGTGAGCGTCTACGACTACCACCTGGCGGACCACGTGTGCTGGTTCTTCGACGGTGCGCCGGGCTCCGACGAGCGGATGCTCGAGCTGCTCGAACCCTGGCGCGGACACCGGCAGCGAGTGGTGCGGCTCCTCAAGGCCAGCGGTCACCGCAAGCCGTCCTTCGGTCCGCGGCTGAGCCCGCAGGACCACCGACGCCACTGACCTGCCCGCGCCTGGGAACCGGACGGTCTCGTTAAGGTATGGCTTCCCTGGCTGGCAGCCCGTGGAGATCCGGCGCACACTACTCGCATGTCTGAGCACACCGTGGCAGAGCCCCATGCCGAGAAATCAGGGGACCGACTCAACAAGCTGCGCGCCGCAGTCCTGGGCGCCAACGACGGCATCGTCTCCGTGGCCGCCACCGTGGTGGGTGTGGCCGGGGCGACCGCCGCCAACGGGCCCATCCTCGTGGCGGGTTCCGCGGCCGTGATCGGCGGGGCGCTGTCCATGGCCCTCGGCGAGTACGTGTCCGTGTCCAGCCAGAAGGACTCCGAGGAAGCTCTCATCGAGAAGGAGAAGCGGGAGCTGCAGGAGATGCCCGAGGCGGAGCTGGAGGAGCTCGCGGAGCTCTACCGGGAGCGCGGGCTCAGCGAGGCCACGGCCAAGCAGGTGGCCCTGGAGCTCTCGGAGAAGGACGTGCTGCGCGCCCACCTGGACGCCGAGCTCGGGATCGACCCGGACGACATCGTCAATCCGTGGTCCGCCGCCATCTCCTCCGCCCTGGCGTTCTTCCTGGGCTCCCTCCTGCCCATGCTCGCCATCCTGCTGCCGCCCCCGGAGTGGCGGATCCCGGTCACGTTCGTGGCGGTCCTGGTGGCTCTCGCCCTCACGGGCACGCTCGGAGCGCGCCTCGGCAGGACGCCGCACGTGGCGCGCGCGGCCGTCCGCGTGGTCGTGGGTGGTGCCATCGCCCTGGGCGCCACGTTCCTGATCGGCTCCCTGCTGGGGGTCTCCGCCGCGTAGCGGACGACGCCGCGCGGGTTCAGCACCTCGCCAGACACGCCACGAGGGCGGTTCCCCCCACCGGGGAACCGCCCTCGTGCTGGATGCGGACCGGACGGGGCACGCCGTTCCGCCGCCCGCACCGCTCACGTCATTGCGAGACCCCGCACGCGCCGAAGCACGACGCCGGCGGTCGGCACGCGCGTCAGTTCTGCGGGGCCTCGGGCTCCGCCGCGGACTCGGCCTCGGCGGCCTGCTTCTCGACCTCCGCACGAACCTCGTTCATGTCCAGGTTCTTGACGGCGTCGACCACCTGGTCGAGGGATGCGGCCGGCAGCGCGCCCGGCTGCGAGAAGACGAGGATGCCCTCGCGGAACGCCATGAGAGTGGGGATGGAGGAGATCTGGGCGGCTGCGGCAAGCCCCTGCTCGGCCTCGGTGTCCACCTTGCCGAACACGATCTCGGGGTGCTTCTCGGACGCGGCCTCGTAGGTGGGGGCGAACTGCTTGCACGGTCCGCACCACTCCGCCCACCAGTCCAGCAGGACGATGTCGTTGTCGGAAATGGTCTGGCCCAGGGTGTCCTGGGTGATGTCTACGGTAGCCATGCCCCACACCCTAGGACCGTGCCTCCGGCGGGTTCCAGACAGTTCACTGCGGGCTCAAGGAACGCCCCTCGGCCGGCCCCGGGCCACCAGCCACCGTGGTGGCGGCAGCGGACAGGCAGGAGGTGCCGCACCCCGCGCAGGAGACGGCGGGCGGGCCCGGCCGTGAAAAAGGGATGTCCCGGACCGTCTGGTCCGGAACATCCCTTGTCCGAGTGCGGTTCGCGCCGCTCCCGTGGATCTCGGTGGCAGGTGAGGGATTCGAACCCCCGTAGGCATTGCCAGCTGATTTACAGTCAGCCCCCTTTGGCCGCTCGGGTAACCTGCCGAGACGCCCAGCGCACGCGGTGTTACCGCGCGGCGAAGCACCTCAACAGTACACGGACAGCCGCAGGGGCCCCAAATCGCCCCGCCGCCGGGCGGAAGCCGGGCCCTGCACCGGCACCCTCCTACCCTGGGAGGGCACCGGAACCCACACCACGGAGGCGGACACCATGCAGGACCCCACGCGCACCACCACCCGGAACCCCGGGCCCCCCACCCCTGCCGACGCCGGGCCGGACACCGGCGCCGGTTCCTCACCCACCACTCGGGCCATCGTCCTCGGGGGCGGCGGCACGGCGGGCATCGCCTGGGAGAGCGGACTGCTCTCGGCGCTGCTGGCGGCCGGGGTGGACCTGGGGTCCGCGGACCTCGTGGTCGGCACGTCCGCGGGCTCGTCCGTGGCGGTGCGGCTGCGCGCCGGGTCCCTGGGCACCGACTCCCTGCGCGCCGAGTTCTCGCGGGGCGGTGAGGACGACGCCGCACGGCCCGCCTCCGCGTCGGCGGCACCGCCGTTCGACCCGGAGGCCTTCCTGCAGCTGATGGCCGAGGCGGCCCAGGGCGCGCAGGACGAGCGGGACGGCCGCGCGCGGATCGGGGCGCGGGCGGCGTCGTCGTCCGCGGCCATGAGCGAGGAGGACTGGCTCGCGCGGATCGGCCACGCCCTGCCGCAGGACTGGCCGGAGGGCCGGCTCGCAGTCACCGCCGTGGACACCGCTGACGGCGGGTTCACCGTGTTCGACGCGGACGGCGGTGTTCCCCTGGTGCGGGCCGTGGCCGCGAGCTGCACGGTGCCGCTGGTGTTCCCACTGGTGCATATCGGCGACAGGGCCTACATGGACGGCGGCATGCGCTCCGCCACGAACGCGGACCTCGCCGCGGGCCACGACCGGGTGCTCGTGCTCTCGTGCAACCCGGAGCCACCCACGAGCCCGTTCGGGCCCACCCTGGAGCAGTCGCTGCGGCTGATCGAGGAGACGGGCAGCGCGCTGCACCTGACCGCGGACGCGGCGAGCCACGCGGCCTTCGGGACCAATCCCCTGGACCCGGCGAGTCGGATACCCTCGTTCGAGGCCGGTCTCGCGCAGGGGCGCCTGCTCGCGGACCGGGTCAGGCAGTTCTGGGACGCCTGAGCGCACCGCTCTCCCGCGTCCCCCGGTTCGCACCCGAGCAGTCGAGGAGTAGACAGTGGCATCCGAATCATCGTTCGACGTGGTCAGCAAGGTGGACAAGCAAGAGGTCGCGAACGCCCTGAACCAGGCGCAGAAGGAAGTGGCGCAGCGCTACGACTTCCGCGGCGTGGGCGCGGACATCGACTTCTCCGGCGAGAAGATCATGGTCAAGGCCAACTCCCAGGAGCGGGCCGAGGCGGTGCTGGACGTGTTCCAGTCCAAGCTGGTCAAACGCGGGATCTCCCTGAAGTCCCTGGACTCCGGTGAGCCGTACGCCTCCGGCAAGGAGTACCGCATCGAGTCCTCCATCAAGGAGGGCATCGCCCAGGACCAGGCCAAGAAGATCACCAAGCTCATCCGGGACGAGGGCCCCAAGGGCGTGAAGGCCAACATCCAGGGCGACGAGCTGCGGGTGTCCTCCAAGTCCCGCGACGACCTCCAGGACGTGATCGCGCTGCTCAAGGGCGCGGATCTCGAGGTCGATCTGCAGTTCATGAACTACCGCTAGAGCACACGGGAAAGGGCCGGAACGGTGTCACCGTTCCGGCCCTTTCCCCTGGGCGCCGGTTCTGCCCGCACCCGGCAGAGCGCGGGGTTCCCCGGACGACGCCGCCCGGGCCGGCGGCGGCTCAGCGCCCGCCCGCGGACCCGCCGCCGCGCGCCATGGCCTCGAGCCGCGCCACGCGGTCGGCCGTGCTCGGGTGCGTGCGGAACAGCCCGGAGACGCTCCCGCCGCGGAACGGGTTGGCGATCATCAGGTGCGAGGTGTTGACCAGCTTCTGGTCCGCGGGGTCCATGGGCCGCTGCGAGGCCCCGCCCTCGATCTTGCGGAGGGCGGACGCGAGCGCCAGGGGGTCCCCGGTGAGCGCGGAGCCGTCCTCGTCGGCGTCGTACTCCCGGGTGCGGGAGATCGCCATCTGGATCACCGCGGCGGCCAGGGGCGCCAGGAAGGCCAGGAGGAGTCCCACCAGGGGATTGCCACCGCGGTTGTCCTCCCCGCGGCCCCCTCCGAAGAACGCCGCGAACTGCAGCATCTGCGCCGCGGAGGTGATGATCCCGGCCACGGCGGCGGCCACCGAGGAGGTCAGGATGTCCCGGTTGTAAACGTGCATGAGTTCGTGGCCCAGCACGCCGCGCAGCTCGCGCTCGTCCAGGATCTGCAGGATGCCCTCGGTGCAGCACACCGCCGCGTGCTCGGGGTTGCGCCCCGTGGCGAACGCATTGGGGCTCATGGTGGGCGCGATGAACAGCCGCGGCATGGGCTGTCCGGCCCGCTGGGACAGCTCGTGGACGATCCGGTACATGCTGGGCGCCTGCTGGGGCGTCACGGGAACCGCACGCATGGACCGGATGGCCAGCTTGTCCGAGTTCCAGTAGCTGTAGGCGGTCCCGAGCAGGCCCACGAGCGCAAAGACCACGATGAACACCGAGTTGCGCGTGGCGCCCGCAATGGCCCAGCCGATGGCCAGCAGCACCACCCACATCCCGCCCAGCAGCAGGACGGTCTTCAATCCGTTGTAGTGACGGTGCATCAGAGGGATCTCCTCGGGGATCGGACGGGCACCCACGGTGCCCGCGGCGGGGGGGTCGGGAAGACGCGGCGAGCGCCCCTCCGGGCTATGGAGCCCAGGGCGGGCACAACGGCAGGATCACGGAGCCGATGATCCAGTCGCAGGGGTCCTCGGAGGGTGCAGGGTGGGACGGCTGCGGCTCGGACGGGACCGGCGGCCCGGTGCCGCTGGGCGCCGGGGCGTTGCCGCCTCCCGGTTCGCCGGGGGACGTCTGCGGGGACGGCGTCACGACCTCCGCGGCGCAGATGCTGCAGTTCGCGGCGTTCTTCGGAGGGGGCCGCGGGGAGGACAACCGCGGTGGCAATCCCC
>NZ_PHOA01000088.1 GCF_003687455.1 Kocuria tytonicola
GGCTCGGATGTGGTTGGCGCTGCCCCAACATCTGCGTGACGCGGCGGACGTGGGGGAGCGGCTCGTGCGCGAGTGGCTCCCCCGCCAGTTGCGAGAACGCCTGGCGAGGATCTGTGGTGGTGACGAACAGCCCGAGCGCCTGGTGGCGTTCCTGTGTGGAGTGCACGACATCGGAAAAGCCGAGTGGGCGTTCCAGTCGCAGCTCGACAAGTCGCCCGACTACGGCTGGCTGTGGGACCAGGTGCGGTCGCTGGGCTGTTGCCCCGCGTCTCCGGGGATGGTGCCTGATCCGCGTCCCCAGCACGCGGAGGTGTCTGATCTGATCCTGCGAGGGTACTTTGAGCGGCGCTTCCCCCAGGCGGACAGAGCTGCCATCAGGTCGCTCACCGTCACGGCAGGATGCCACCACGGGCGACTCGGTGAGCTGGGCCCCTCGGTAGGGCCCCACGGTGGGCGCACTCATATTCTGTGGCTGTGGCTGGAGCGGCACGGGCCCGCGTGGGCGGGGCTGTGGGAGCAGATGATCGACGACATCATGGAGCGCACCGGGGCGAGAGCTGTTCTCGAGAAGGTTTTGGAGGCCGGGGGCCTGGGGATCGCGGACCAGGTGATGCTCTGTGGCCTGGTGACCATGGCGGACTGGATCGCCTCCAACCAGGAGTTCTTCCCGCTCAGCGAGAGCGGACGTCATGCGAGTGACCTCTCGCGGGCGGATGACGCGTTGGAGCGGCTGAACCTCACGCGGGCGTGGCAACCCCCGGCGACGACGGACCCGCCGTACCGACGGCGCTTCGGATGGCCCTCGGGTGCAGAGCTGCGGCCGTGTCAGGCAGCTGCCCTCGACGCCGCCTCTCAGACCAGTGGCCCTCGGCTGATGATCATCGAAGAGGAGATGGGCCAGGGGAAGACGGAAGCTGCCCTGCTTGCCGCGGAGATCCTCGCGGGCGACGTCGGCAGCGGGGGCGTGGCGTTCGCCCTGCCGACCATGGCCACGGCAGATTCCATGTTCGCGCGGGTCAAGTCGTGGGTGGAGACCCTCGAGCAGGACGCCGACCAACCCCACTCCCTCTTCCTCGGGCACTCCCGGTCCTGGCTGGAGCCGCAGAACGAGAGGCTCATCAGGCAGACCCGGTTCGTGGGTGGCGGGAACCAGGCCGTCGTGGCGCACGAGTGGTTCACGGGCAAGAAGGGTCTGCTTGCCGAGTTCACGGTCAGCACCATCGACCAGGTGCTGATGACGGCCCTCGCCACGCGCTACGTGACCATGCGGCATCTCGGCCTGGCCGGCAAAGTCGTCATCCTGGACGAGGTCCATTCATACGACGTGTTCACCTCGAGCTACATGGAACGCACCCTCACCTGGCTCGCCGCCCACGGGGTCTCGGTGGTCCTGCTCTCCGCCACGTTGGCAGGGGGTCTGCGGCAGCGGCTGGAGCGGGCGTACGGCGCAGGGCTGCAGGCCAACTGCAGGCCTCATCCGGAGGCGGCGCGGAAACCGGCACCGCAGCAGAAGAGGGGAAGTCTCGCCGCCCTGGCAGGCGCCGGGTTGCGCCCTGCGGGGACGACGACGGCGCCCGCGGCCTCCGCGCCTGCCTACCCTCGGATTTCCGTCACGGACGGTGAGGGAACGAGCTTCGTCGCCATTGAGCAGCGGAGCAGCCACAGACGCGTCCGCGTGGACCTGATGCCGGACGACCTCGGGGCGCTCACGGACCTGCTGTCCTCACGGATGGCGGACGGTGGCGTCGTCGGGGTCGTGTGCAACACGGTGGGGCGGGCCCAGGAGGCGTACCAATATCTCCGCGACCACCTCGGCGAGGAGGAGATCGAGCTCCACCACTCCCAGTTCACCGCGTGGGACAGGGCTGATCGCGAGCAGCGGCTGGTGAAGGAGCTGGGTCCCGGCGCACATCGAGGGTCTGGCAGGCCCCGGCGTCGGATCCTGGTGGGAACCCAGGTGCTGGAGCAGTCGCTGGACATCGACCTGGACCTGCTCATCACGGATCTCGCACCGGGTGACAGCCTGGCGCAGAGGGCCGGGCGACTCCACCGGCACAAGCGTCCCGGTGACGACCGGCCGCGTTCCATGCGAGAGCCGGAGGTTTTTGTCCGCGGGGTCGACACGGCCGATGACGTTCCGGTGCTGGAAGACGGGGCGACGGCCATCTACGGGGAGCGGGTGCTGCTGGCGACCTTGACGGTGCTGGACCCGTATCTCGACGGGCGGCCCTGGTGCCTCACCCACGAACTGGAAACGGTGGTTGAGGCGATCTACGCCCCTGACCTCCGTACGCCCGCGGCATGGCAGGCCGCCTACGACACGGCGGCCGACCGGGAGGAGAAGGCAACCAAGGACTCCCGACGGAGGTCCTCCGCGTTCCAGCTCACGTCACCACGGGAGAGCCGCGGCGACCTCCGGGATGCGCTCGCGGCGATGACGGTCAAGGACGTCGACCGGGAGGAGTCCCTCTCCGCGGCCTACGTGCGGGACATCGACCCGACACTGGAAGTCCTGCTGGTCCAGGAGCACGACGGTCTGCTCAGTCCACTCCCGTGGGCCATTCCCCGCGCGGCCGACCACGACGGCTGGTTCCTCTCGGAGACCGTTCCGCCGCCGCCGCGTTTTGCCCGGGCCGTGGCCATGAGCACGGTGAGGCTGCCGCGATGGCTCGTCGCCCCCTGGCACATGGACGCCGCCATCACCGAACTCGAGGCGCTGGGGATCCCCGCCTGGCAGCAGGACTTCCGGCTGCGCGGGCAGCTGGTCATCCGGCTGGACCGTCGGTTGCGGGGGAGCATCCTGGGCAAGCGTTTCGGGTACGACCGCAGCGTGGGAATCCACAGACTGAGCCCGACCGGGACGCACGACGATGACCCGTTCACCGATGACGATTTCGACATGTGGGATACGGCTGACGACGAGGAGCTTCTGTGAGTGACCAGACATTCAACCTGCTGCGTGAACCCTGGATAAAAGTTCGACACCTGGACGGGGTGGTCTCCGAGGTGGGGCTGCTCGAGCTGTACGAACGTGCCGAGGAGTTCACGGACCTGGCGGGGGAGTCGCCCACCCAGGACCAGGCGGTCTTCCGGATCCTGGAGGCAGTCCTGCTCCGTGCGCTGCGCGACCACGCGTTCTTTGCCCCGCACAGCGACGTGGTGTCCACGTGGCAGACGGTCCAGGGCGCCTCCGAACTGGGAGAGCTGGTGAACGCGTATCTCCTGAAGCACGAAGCGCGTTTCGACCTCTTCGACCCCGTTGCCCCGTTCTTTCAGGTTGCTGATCTGAGAACGGCCAAGGGGGAGCATCCGGATGCCTCGGCCTTGATCCCGGACGTGGGGCCCGGCCTGTTCTCAACGTCCACCGCTGCTGCGGGGAGCCGCTTGCCCACCGCAGTCGCGGCGCGGTGGCTCGTCTACACCCAGGCCTACGACCTTTCCGGGATCAAGTCGGGCGCCGTGGGAGACCCGCGTGTGAAGGGCGGCAGGGGCTATCCCATCGGGACGGGCTGGGCCGGTGCCATTGGTTCCGTGCAGCTGCTGGGGCCCACCCTGCGGGACACGCTGGTGCTCAATCTTCCGGTGGAGGCCGTGGTGGTTGATCGCGACGAGGTCGCTGCCGATCTTCCGCCGTGGGAGCGGGAGCCGGACGGTGCCGCGCCCCGGTCCGACGAAGAAGTGCCGCCGCGCGGCGTCGTCGACGTGCTGACCTGGCAGCAGCGGAGGATCCGCCTGTTCCCCAGCGCCGAGGGGAAGCAGGTTGAAGGAGTGCTGATCTGCAACGGGGACAAGATCCAGCGGGCCAACAACTTCGTCGACCCGACCACCGGATACCGGTACTCGAAAGCCCAGTCGAAGAACGGCGTGGACGTGTTCTTCCCCAAGACCCACGACCCCGAGCTGACCGTGTGGCGGGGAATCCAGAGTCTCCTCGCCGAGGACGGCAGCGAACAGGGCAAGGACCGCAAACCGTTCGTGGTGACCCAGTTGCGCACGAAGCTGGCCGACGCCGTGACGGACGAGTACGGACAGAGCAAGACGATGGTTCGCCTCACGGGAATGTCCTACGGCACCCAGGACGCGGTGATCAACGGGGAGATCGCCGAGACCTACCCGGTCACCGTGAGACTTCTGGGCGAGGGCGCTGAGCAGTTGCGGGCGACCGCTGTGCAGGTGGTCCAGAGGGTGCTCTCCTTCCGGGGCAGCTTGTCCTGGTTCCACCGGCAGCTGCTCGTCTGCGGTGGGGCCGCACCGGAGGAGGCACCCGCTGCACCGGTCCAGTCCTGGCTGGCGGCACTGGAAACCGAATTCGTGGAGTGGCTGAACTACCTGGGGAGCATGCCCACACCGCAGGACGCCGAAGCGGACTGGGCCCGGCGCATGACGCGGGTGACCAGGACGTTCGTGGCCCAGGCGGTCGACGCCGCAGGACCGCGAGCCGCCATTGGGCGCAGCGAGATGAGCGAATCCGGCAACCTGATCATCCACTCCTCGGCGCGGTACGAGGCATGGATCCTGTCCAAGCTTTCCGAGAATCTGCACATGTCGAAAGGGGAGAACCCGTCATGAATGACACACCGCCTCCGGTAGGAACGGAAGAAAGTGCGCAGGAGACGCCCGCGAAGAAGATGACCTTGGACGCCGCCGTCGGCTCCTACGTCGCGGGGCTGCAGCGTGATTTCCTGGGTGCGCGGGAAAGTCCCGCGAGGGCAACACTTGCCCGTTTGCGCCAGGCCGTGGACGAGCAGCCCGGTGCCGATCCCGAGGTCTGGCAGATCGTCCTGTCCGTCCTCCCCGAGCAGTTCATCGGCTCCCGGGACCAGCCCACGAAGGGCGAGTGGGCGGCGCACCTGGCGCTCACGCTGTACGGCGTGCACCAGCAGGGCAACCAGACGCCCATGCACGTTCCTGGAATCAGCTTCGGCACGGCCATGGGGAAGCTGATGCGGGAGCGTCCGTCGGCGAAATCGCGGTATGACGCGCTGCTGACAGCGAGCCACTTCGCCGGACGCAGGAACTACCTCCGAACGCTCACCGGGCTGCTGTCCACCGACGGCATTCCCGTGGACCACGGACGGCTCGCCGTGGATCTGTTCAGACTCCAGAGCGCCGAGCACAAGGACACCGTGGTGCGTGTATGGGGACGAGATTTCTACCGGGCCTTCTCGCGCCGTCCCACCGACTCCACCGACAAAGCAACGGACTGACCCACACCCCTTCTGAAAGGAAAGATCATGACCACGTTCATCGATTTCCACGCACTGCAGACTCTCGCGCCGAACAACATCAACCGCGGTGAGGACGGAGCCCCCAAGACTGCTTTCTTCGGTGGGGTCCAGCGGCAGCGGATCTCCTCCCAGGCCCTGAAGGCAGCGCAGCGGCGCAGTTTCAGCGACTACCTCGACGCCTCCGAACTGGGGGTGCGCACCAAGCGGGTCGTGGAACTGGTCGCTCAGCGGATGGTCGAGCTCGACGAGACGGCGGACTATGACGCGGCACTCAAGGCGGCTCAGGTCGCCTTCGACAAGGCCGGACTGAAGGTAGCCGCTCCCAAGGCCAAGAAGACGGACACGGCGCCCAAGGCCCCGGCGGCGGGTTACCTCGTGTTCCTGGGGCGGCACCAGGTGGATCGCCTTGCTCGTATCCTGCTCGAGCGCGGAGGGGAGGGCCTGGCCAGCAAGAAGGAGGCCCAGGAGCTCCTGGACACGGAGCACGCCGTGGACGTGGCGCTGTTCGGACGCATGGTCGCGGACGACGCCGCGTTGAACGTGGACGCGGCCGTCCAGGTGGCACATGCCCTGGGCGTCCACGCGGCGGTTCCCGACTTCGACTACTACACCGCGATCGACGACATGGAACGCCTGGACGAGCAGACCGGGGCCGGCATGATCGGCACGCTCGAGATGATGTCCTCCACGGTCTACCGGTACGCGACACTCAACGTGGACCAGCTGGTCGAGAACCTGGGCAGCGTGGACGCCGCGGTCCGTGCAGCAGAGGCGTTCGCGGCCACGTTCATCGAGAGCCTGCCCTCGGGCAAGCAGAACACGTTCGCGGCCCATTCCCTGCCGGAGCTGGTTTCCGTGGCCGTCCGCGATCGCCGCCCCGTGAGCTACGTCAACGCCTTCGAAAAGCCCGTGGAGGTGGACGAGGGCGGTAACAGGAGGGCTGCCGCGACCGCTGCGCTCGCCGACGAGGCTCAGGGCGTCACCGAAACCTACGGCATGGTGCCCCAGCACGACTGGGTCATGGCTGTTCCGACGCTGCGTGAGAGCGCGGCGGGGCTGGGGGAGAGCGTCAGCCAGCAAGAGCTGGTGGAGAACGTGGGCCGGGCGGTCCGAGATGCAGTCGGTTCCGTGGGTGAAGGGGCACGATGAGCGTCCTGATCCTCCGGTTGAAAGGGCCCCAGCAATCGTGGGGGACCTCCTCCCGCTACAGGACGCGTGAGGCCGGCACGGAGCCCAGCAAGTCAGGGGTGATCGGAATGCTGGCCGCGGCGCAGGGGCGGTCTCGTGAGAGCGAACTGACGGATCTGCTCGACCTGGGATTCGGAGTCCGCGCGGATCAACCGGGGCGCCTCATGGTGGACTACCACACGGCTCGGGCTCCTGGGGCGAAAAATTCCGCGCTGTCCTCGCGGCACTACCGGGTGGACGCGGCCTTCACGGCCGCCATCTCGGGGCCCGATGACCTCATCCACTCCCTGGCGGATGCCATCGACTCACCCCGGTTCCCCCTGTACCTGGGCAGGCGGGCTTGCCCCGCCCCGGTGGATCTCCTGGGCGGTGTGGTGCCGGGCGACGACGTCGACTGCGTGCTCCGCGATCTGAACACGACGCCCTGGCTGGCCTCCGAGTGGTATCGACGGGAATCCGCGACCGTCGTCTACCTCCCCGTGGCCCGGGACGCGCGCCCGGGCGAGGTCGGAGAAACGGTGCAGGACGTGCCGGTGAGCTTCGATCCACGACATCGGATCTACGACGCGAGGTCTGTGGTGCGGCCCGCGCCGGTCAGAATCGACAATCCCGAGGGGACTGCGGTTCAGGACGACTTCTTCCAGACGGTCAAGGAGGGCTGATGTTCTTCAGCAGAATTCAACTCAACCCGCAGCGGCGAGAAACCAGAAAGCTTCTTGCCAATCCCCGGGCTATGCACGCCGCCGTCGAAGCGTGCTTTCCCCCAACCGGTGATTCCGGTGCGGGCGCGCGGAACCTCTGGCGTGTTGATTCCGACCGGGCCGGGGCCCGCCTCTACGTGGTGTCGCCCGCGGCGCCGGACATGCGGCATCTGGAGGAGAACGCGGGATGGACGAGCTCACCCGCGGAGACCACCGACTACGACCGTTTCCTGGACGGGCTGATGATCGGGCAGGAGTACAGCTTCCGAGTCACCGTGAATCCCGTGAAACGGCAGTTCGTACCGGGTGGCAGGGGAAAGCTGTTGCCGCATCTCACGGAGGAGCAGCAACTGAGCTGGTTCGCCGAGCGCGCCCCCGGTTGGGGGTTCGAGCCACTGGAATTCCCTGTCGGCCAGGGCGCGCCGGAGGAGTCCCCCGAGGTCATGGCCATGCGGGTGGTTCAGCGTCACGACCGGAACTTCACCAAGCACGACGATGTTGGCAGAAGGACGGTCACGCAACGGCAGGTGACCATTTCCGGGCAGCTGAGGGTGACGTCGGCCGAACTCCTGAAGTCCCACCTGACCGGGGGTATGGGCAGGGGCAAGGCCTATGGGTGCGGGCTGATGACCCTGGCCAGGACACGGTGATGCCATGACGGGCGCACCACCTCCCGAGAGTCCGGAACTCGTGCGCGCAGAGGAACGTCTGACGTTCGTGTACCTGGAGCGGTGCGTCGTCCACCGGGACAGCAACGCGATCACGGCTACGGATGAGCAGGGCACCATCCACATTCCGGCCGCCATGATCGGCGCTCTTCTGCTGGGGCCGGGCACACGGGTGACGCACGCTGCCATGTCCCTGATCGGTGTCTGCGCTGCGACGGTGGTGTGGGTGGGTGAAGGCGCGGTTCGCTGCTATGCCGCAGGAAGGCCCCTCGCGCGGTCGAGCCGTTTGCTGGAGGCCCAGGCCAGAGCGTTTGCCAACCAGAGACAGCGGCTCGCTGTGGCGCGGCGCATGTACGAGTATCGGTTTCCGGACGAGGACGTCTCCGCGTTGACCATGCAGCAGCTGAGGGGGCGGGAGGGCGCACGCGTCCGTCAGATCTACCAGCGTGAGTCCTTGCGCACCGGTGTCGAATGGGTCAAGCGCGACTATCGGCCAGGGGACATGTCTGGGTCTGATCCGATCAACCAGGCACTGTCCAGTGCCAACACCTGTTTGTACGGGGTGGTCACGGCGGTCATTCATGCGCTGGGCATGAGTCCGGGGCTGGGGTTTGTGCACGTGGGTCATGATCAGAGCCTCGTCTACGACGTGGCGGACCTCTTCAAGGCGCAGACCACCATCCCTGCTGCCTTCGATGTGGTTGCCCAGGGCAGCGAGGACCCGGTGAACGATGTTCGACGGGTGCTGCGGGACCACCTCGTCTCGGGCAAGGTCATGGACCGGTGTGTGGATGTGCTGCGCGACTTGTTCCTGTCCCGCGAAGAACAGGAGGACGTCATGAGAATCGTCTATGACGACTCGATGTCGATCTGGGCAGGCCGGAGCGAGACGCGAATGGCTTCGGGCAGGAACTTCGCGGCGGGGGAGGCATGATCGTCCTGGTGCTTTCGGCGTGTCCCGCGGGCCTGCGAGGGGATCTCACCAAGTGGCTGTACGAGGTTTCGGCCGGCGTGTTCGTCGGCAAAGTAAGTGCTCGCATCCGGGAGCACCTGTGGGAACGGGTCTTGGACACCTCAGGTTCAGGGCGTGCCATTCTCGTCTGGAATGCGAAGGGTGAGCAGGGGCTGAAGTTCTGCGTGAAGGATCATCACTGGGATCCGGTGGATCTTGATGGGCTGACCCTGATGAAGCGGCCCTCCCGGAAGAAGCCGACCTCGGCCCCGGGGCTCAAGCCGGGGTGGAGTAAAGCGGGAGCCCGTCGAAGGTTCGGTGGGCGGAAGCCTTGATCGGGAAAGAGCCGAAGTCGAAGGTAACTGCACCGACCGGGCAGAATAACCCCTAGTCACCAAGTGTGCTCCCCGCGCCTGCGGGGATGAGCCCGAACGCGAGCTGTCCCGGCGCCGGCGGGGGGAGTGCTCCCCGCGCCTGCGGGGATGAGCCCGGCGCACATCCTCAGTAGCCCGCTTCGACGCTGTGCTCCCCGCGCCTGCGGGGATGAGCCGTGGGCCAACGGCAACAGCGGTGGCTTCCAGTCGTGCTCCCCGCGCCTGCGGGGATGAGCCCGCCATGGACCGCGAGCGGGCCAAGCCCCTACCGTGCTCCCCGCGCCTGCGGGGATGAGCCGCACGAGCGCACCGCCTGAGCACCCCGGGCGCGGTGCTCCCCGCGCCTGCGGGGATGAGCCCGGCATCCGGGTCGCCAACGGCCAGCAGTCCATGTGCTCCCCGCGCCTGCGGGGATGAGCCGTCCGTCCCCAACGACCAGTTGCGTGAAGCCCTGTGCTCCCCGCGCCTGCGGGGATGAGCCCGCCATCCGGTCCCGCACCCGCGCCGAGGTTGAGTGCTCCCCGCGCCTGCGGGGATGAGCCCGGGCCCGACGGGGGCTTCCCGTCACCGCCACCGTGCTCCCCGCGCCTGCGGGGATGAGCCCGGGATGGGCGAGCCCCTGGCGATCGCGGTGAAGTGCTCCCCGCGCCTGCGGGGATGAGCCCCGGAGCGAGTTGTTCGTGGGGAACGCGGTCGGGTGCTCCCCGCGCCTGCGGGGATGAGCCGCCCCGGATGGCTACGGCCGGTACGGGGTCCTCGTGCTCCCCGCGCCTGCGGGGATGAGCCCTTCGTTTCCGGGGACTCAGACAGCCACGCTTTGTGCTCCCCGCGCCTGCGGGGATGAGCCTCAGAGCGCTGGCCCCTCCCAA
>NZ_PHOA01000089.1 GCF_003687455.1 Kocuria tytonicola
GGTCGAAGCACGCGCGGGGAGCCTCCGTCCAGGCTGCGGAGCAGCCCGCCCTCTTCGAGGCGCCGGCGTCCCGCCCCGCAGCCTGGACGGAGGCTCCCCGCGCGTGCTTCGACCTGGAGACCACGGGCCGTGACCCGCAGCAGGCGCGCATCGTGACGGCGTCCGTGGTGCTGGTCTCCCCCGCCGGTGAGGTGCTCCGGGAGTGGGAGTGGCTCGCGGACCCCGGGGTCGAGATCCCGGAGGAGGCGGCCGCGGTGCACGGTGTCTCCACGGAACGGGCCCGCGCCGAGGGCCGCCCGCTCGCCGAGGTGACCGCCGAGCTCGCCGAGCTGCTCACGGGTTTCTGGCGCGAGGGCACCCCCGTGCTGGCGTTCAACGCCGCCTACGACCTCACGGTGCTGACGCGGGAGACCGAGCGCCACGGCCTCCCCGCCCCGCAGCCGCACCCCGTGCTGGACCCGTTCGTGCTCAACAAGCAGGTGCACCGCTACCGGCGCGGCAAGCGCACCCTGGGCGCCCTGTGCGAGGAGTACGGCGTGGTGCTCGACGCCGCCCACACCTCCGCGGCGGACGCGCTGGCCACGGAACGGCTCGCGAGCGCCATGGCCGAGCGGTTCACCGAGCTCCGCCAGCCCGCGGCCGCGCTGCACGAGCGGCAGATCGGCTGGGCCGCGGAGCAGGCCGCCTCCCTGCAGGAGTACTTCCGCCGCAAGGACCCCGCCGCCGTGGTGGACGGCACGTGGCCCGTGCATCCGCGGCCCTAGCGAGCCCGGCGGGTCTGGCGGGCCCCGGACGGATCGCCGCGGCAACCCCCGCAGACGACGACGGCGCAGCACCCACCCGGGTGCCGCGCCGTCGTCGTACCGTGCCCCGCGCGAAACCCCCACTGCGGGCGGGCCGTGGCAGGGGACGGATCAGGCCTGCGGGGGTTCGGCCGCCGCTGCCGCCTGCGCGGCGGCGGGCAGGGCCGAGAGGATCCGGTCCATCGCGGAGTCGTCGTGCGCGGCGGAGAGGAACCACGCCTCGAACACCGAGGGCGGCAGGTAGACGCCGGCGTCCAGCATGGAGTGGAAGAACGGCGTGTACCGGAAGGTCTCCTGGCCCTTGGCGTCCGCGTAGTCGTGGACCCCGGTGGCGCCCGTGCCGAACGCGACCGAGAACAGGTTTCCCGCCTCCTGGATGGAGTAGTCCACCCCGGCGGCGTCGAGCGCCTCGCGCAGACCGGCACGCAGCTGCTCGGAACGGCGGTCGATGGTCTGGTAGGCCACCGCGTCCGCGCACTTGAGGGTGGCGAGCCCCGCGGCCATGGCCACCGGGTTCCCGGACAGGGTGCCCGCCTGGTAGACCGGCCCGGTGGGGGCCAGGTGCTCCATGATCTCGCGGCGTCCGCCCAGCGCGGCGGTGGGCAGTCCGCCGCCGATGACCTTGCCGAACGTGAACAGGTCCGGCGCCCAGCTCTCGCCCCTGGCGTTGCTCAGCCCCCAGTATCCGGCCTCGTGCACGCGGAACCCGGTGAGCACCTCGTCCAGGACCATCAGCGCACCGTGCTCCTGGGTGAGGCGGCGGATGGCGGCGTTGAAGCCGTCCTCGGGGGTGACCACGCCCATGTTGCACGGCGCGGACTCGGTGATCACCGCGGCGATCTCCCCGGGGTGCTCCGCGAACACGGCCTCGAGCGCGGCGACGTCGTTGTACGGCAGCACCAGCGTCTGAGCGGCCGTGGCCGCTGTGACGCCCGCGGAGCCCGGCAACGCGAGGGTCGCCAGACCGGAACCGGCCTCGGAGAGCAGCGAGTCCACATGGCCGTGGTAGCAGCCCGCGAACTTCACCACGAGGTCCCGGCCCGTGTACCCGCGGGCGAGGCGCAGCGCCGTCATGGTGGCCTCCGTGCCCGTGGAGACCATGCGGATCTCCTCGAGCGGTGCCACACGGTCCACCACGAGCTCCGCGAGCTCGGTCTCCCCGCGCGTGGTGGCGCCGAAGCCGAGCCCGCGCTCCACGGCCTCGTGCACCGCCTCCGTGACCACGGGGTGCGCGTGGCCGATCAGCGCGGGGCCCCACGAGCACACGAGGTCCACGTACTCCCGTCCGTCCACGTCCGTGAGGTACGGGCCCTTGGCGGCCGCGATGAACGGCGGGGTGCCCCCCACGGAGTTGAACGCGCGCACCGGCGAGTTCACGCCCCCGGGCATCACGCGGCGGGCACGGTCGAACAGTTCCTGCGAAACACTCATGAGATCACTTCATTCCTTTCGCCGGGAGCGGGTCCCGGAGACACCGTGGCGCGCGGCTCTGCACCGCGGCCTGAGAGCAGTTACCGGCCGTTGTCCTGCCGCAGCCAGCGGGCGAGTTCGGTGGCGTAGTAGGTCAGGATGGAGTCCGCGCCGGCGCGCTTGATGGACAGCACGGACTCCCGGATGGCGGCCTCCCGGTCGATCCAGCCGTTGGCCGAGGCGGCCTCGATCATGGCGTACTCCCCGGAGATCTGGTACGCGGAGACGGGCACGGGTGAGGCGTCCGCGACCTCCCGCAGGATGTCGAGGTAGCTCATCGCGGGCTTGACCATGACCATGTCCGCGCCCTCGTCCAGGTCCGTCTGCAGCTCCAGCAGCGCCTCCCGGCGGTTCGCGGGGTCCATCTGGTAGGTCTTGCGGTCCCCCGTGAGCGTGGAGTCCACGGCTTCACGGAACGGGCCGTAGAACGCGGACGAGTACTTGGCGGTGTACGCGAGGATCGAGACGTCCTCGTGGCCTGCGGCGTCCAGTGCCGCGCGGATCACACCCACCTGTCCGTCCATCATCCCGGACGGGCCCAGCATGTGAGCCCCGGCCTCGGCCTGGGCCACGCCCATGCGCCCGTAGATCTCCAGGGTGCGGTCGTTGTCCACGCGGCCCTGCGCGTCCAGCACCCCGCAGTGGCCGTGGTCCGTGAATTCGTCCAGGCACAGGTCCGACATCACGACGACGTCGTCCCCCACCTCCTCGCGCACCGCACGGATGCCGCGGTTCAGAATCCCGTCCGGGTCCAGCGCCGCGGAGCCCACGGCGTCACGGGTCTCGGGGACGCCGAACAGCATGAAGCCGCCCAGCCCGAGCTCCACGGCCTCCGCCGCCGCGCGCTGGAGCGAGTCCATGCTGTGCTGGACCACACCGGGCATCGAGGACAGGGGCTGCGGTTCGCGGAGCCCCTCCTTGACGAACACCGGCAGGATCAGGTCGGAGGGGTCCACCCTGGTCTCGGCCACGAACCGGCGCATGGCCGGTGTGCTGCGCAGCCGCCGGGGGCGGGACACGAGGTCGTAGGACACGTCGTCGTCGTTCATCTGCAGATCTCCTGAGGTCTAGGTCGTGCGGGTCGTTCTGCTCGTGCCGGAGCCAGTCGGCCGGCCCAGTGCCGCGCCGACCGCCGCCGCGAGCGCGTCCGGCGTGGGCTGCGCCGCGGTCACCGGAGCCACGCCATGGTGCCGCAGGGCCTGCGCCGTGGGCTCCCCGATGGCGACCCACGCGACGTCCTCCGCCGGGATGTTCCCGTTCAGCAGCGCCGCGGCCCGGGACGGCGCCGTGACCACCACGGCGGCCACCGCGCCGGTGGCGCACGCCGCCCGTGCGTGCTCGGAGGTCCACTCCGGAGGTGCGTCCGTGGGCACCGGGCCGCTCGCCAGGGGGCGCGCCGCCGGGGCCGGAACCGTCTCGTACGCGCTCACGCGCTCCACGCGGTACCCCCGGTCGGTGAGACCGTCCTGCAGCGTGCGGGACGCGAGCGACGAGACCGGCAGCAGCACCCGCCACGTCTGCGCGCTCGGCACGGCCCGCGGGTCCTCGGGCCACTCCGCGAGCATTCCCGCCGCGCTGGAGGCGCTCGACGGGGCGAAGTCCACGCCCACACCGTACTCCCCGAGAGCCCGGGTGGTGGCGGCGCCCACCGAGGCGGTGCGCAGCCCAAGCCTGCCGCCCCCGGCGGGTGCGGACCCGGACGGGCCCCGCCGGGCGGCGTCGAGCACGGCGCCCCAGTCCGGGGACTCCGCGACCGCGGCCAGGGCGGCCACGGTGGTGGCGGAGGTGACGCAGAGCCACGTGGGGACCGCGGGTTCCGTGGCCTCACGCAGCAGTCGGCGCAGGGGACGCGTGTCCGCGGGCAGCTGGGCCTCCAGCAGCCGGGCGGCGAGCGGCTCGCACCCGCGCTCCCGCAGCAGCACCGCCAGGGGCAGCGCGGCGGCGGGGTCGCGGGTGACGAGCACGCGGGGGGAGCTCACAGGGTCAGCCGAGCCAGCCGGTCGGCGCCGTGGGCCAGCAGGTCGTCCGCGACGCGCCGTCCGAAGGCCTCGGCGCCGGACGCGGTGGGCTCCGCGAGCGTCTCGCTGCGACGCATCACCTCGGAGCCGTCCGGGTTCGCCACGACCACGTCGAGGGAGAGGACACCGCCCTCGAGCCGCGCGAACGTGCCCACGGGCGCTGCGCACCCGGCCTCGAGCTGGGCGAGCACCGCGCGCTCGGCCGTGACCGCGAGCCGCGTGGGCCCGTGGTCCACCGCCGCGAGACCTCGGGCGAGGTCCGAGTCCGGATTCAGATCCGCGCTCACCTCGAGCGCCAGCGCTCCCTGGCCGGGTGCGGGCAGCATCATGTGCGGGTCCAGGTACTCCGTGATCCGCCCCTCCAGCCCCAGGCGGCGCAGTCCGGACGCCGCGAGCACCACCGCGTCCAGGTCCCCGGGGTCCCCGGGGTGCACCCGGTTCAGGCGGGTGCCCACGTTGCCGCGGATGTCGACGATGCGCAGGTCCGGGCGCAGGGCCCTCAGCTGCGCCACGCGCCGCGGTGAGCCGGTGCCCACGGCGGCGCCCTCGGGAAGCTGCGCGAGCGTGAGACCGTCCCGGGCGCACAGGGCGTCCCGCGGGTCCTCGCGCTCGGGCAGCGCCGCGATCCGCAGACCCGCCACGGGAGCCGTGGGGAGGTCCTTGAGTGAGTGCACCGCCAGGTCCACCCGGCCGTCCAGCACCTGCGCGCGCAACGCGGTGGCGAACACCCCGGTGCCGCCCAGCTGGGACAGCGGCCCCGTCAGCACGTCCCCCTCGGTGCGCACCGTGACGAGCTCGTGCTCGGGACCCCCGGCACGGGTGACCGCCTCGGCCGCCCAGCGGCTCTGGGTCATGGCCAGCTGGGAGCCCCGGGTCCCCACCGTGAACACGGCAGCGGTCACCGGCGGATCACCTCGCCGTTCTCGTCCAGACCCACGGGGATGGGCTCGCCCACCGGTCGCTGGGCGATCGTGGGGCGGGGTTCGCTCTGCCCGCGCAGCACCTTCACGCAGCAGTCCGGGGCGCACGTGTCGAACCACGTGCCCTGGGCGCACGCCGAGATCCGCGGGGGCGCGGTGGGCGTGCCCAGCCGCTGCTCCACGAGGTCCGCGAGCGCGGCCACGAAGTCCGGGTCCGTGCCGGCGGTGGGGATGCGCTCGAACTCCAGTCCGGCCGCAGCCGCGGCCTCACATGCCTCGGTGTCCAGGTCCCACAGCACCTCCATGTGGTCGGACACGAAGCCCAGGGGCACCACGGCCACGCCGGTGACGTCCTTCTCGGGCAGTCCCTCGATGATGTCGCAGATGTCCGGCTCGAGCCACGGCACCTGCGGGGGCCCGGAGCGGGACTGGTACACGAGCTCCCACTCCACACCGTCCATGGGCTCCCCCACCTGCTCCACGATCCACCGCGCGGCCGCGAGGTGCTGCGCCACGTAGGCGGAGTCGCCCTCGAAGCTCATCCGCTGGGGCCCTGCGGCGTTCGCGTCCGTCATGGGCACGGAGTGGGTGGTGAACAGCACGCGCAGCGCACCGTCCGTGCGCTCGCGCAGGGCCAGCAGGGAGTCCCGCAGCTTGCCGGCGTACGGGCGGAGGAAGCCCTCGGAGTCGTAGTACTGCCGGATCTTCTCCACGTGCAGCTCGTCCTGCAGCCCGGTCTCCTCCAGGCCCACGCCGTAGTCCTCGCGGTACTGGCGGCAGCTGGAGTAGCCGGAGTAGGCGCTCGTGGCCAGCACGAGCAGGTCCTTGTAGCCGCTCGCGTGGCACTGCCGCAGCACGTCCGCCACGTACGGGTCCCAGTTGCGGTTGGCGAGCAGGATGGGCAGGTCGATGCCGCGCCCGCGCAGTTCGCCCTCCAGGGCGTCCCGCAGCGCCCGGTTCTGGGCGTTGATGGGGCTCACACCGCCGTTCGCACGGTAGTGGGTGGCCACCTCCTCGAGCCGCTCGTCGGGGATGCCGCGCCCGCGGGTGACGTTGCGCAGGAACGGGATCACGTCCTCCTGACCCTCGGGGCCCCCGAAGGACGAGAGGATCAGTGCGTCGAACGCGTGCGGGTCGTTGGCGCGCGCGGCGCTGAGCGCGTTGGTCTGCTGGTCGGTGGTCATCTCAGTCGAGCACCTCGGCGATCTCTTCGGTGGTGATCCGTCGGCCCGTGTAGAACGGGGTCTCCTCGCGCACGTGCAGGCGGGCCTCGGTGTTGCGAAAGTGGCGCATGATGTCCACGAGGTCCACGAGCTCCGGCGCCTCCAGGGCCAGCAGCCACTCGAAGTCGTTGAGCCCGAAGCACGCGATGGTGTTCGCGAGCACCTGGGGGTACTCACGGGCCTTCATGCCGTGGTTCTTGAGCATCTCCCCGCGGCGCTGCGGGTTCATGTAGTACCACTCGTAGGAGCGCACGAACGGGTAGACGCACACCCACTTCTGGGCCTCGGCGCCGCGCGCGAACGCCGGGGAGTGGTTGGAGGTGAACTCCGCCTCACGGTGCACGCCCATGGCGTTCCAGGACTGCTTCGTCCCGGCCAGCAGGGGCTCCCGGCGCAGCTCGCGGATGGCCGCCTGCAGCTCGTCCGGCTCCTTGCCGGTGAGCCAGACCATGAGGTCCGCGCCCTCGCGCATCCCGGAGACGTCGTAGACGCCGCGAACGCTCACGTCGCGCTCGGCCAGCCGCGCCACCAGCGCGTCGAAGGACTCCCGGTTCGCCGGTGAGTCCGCGTCCTGCGGCCGCTGCCCGGTGCGCTCCAGCACGGTGTACCCGGCCCAGTACAGCGTTCCCTCGCCCTCGTGCCCGGCGCGCTCGTCCGCGCCCTGTCCGGTCCTCGTTGCGTGCTCCGTCATGCTGCACTTCCTTTCGCGTTCTTCTCTTCTCGTTCGCCGTGGCCCGTGCGGCGCGCGGTGGACGCGGGCGTCGTCGACGACGCCGCCCCGCCCCCGCGCGGCACGTCACGTGCCCGCGTCGAATCCGTGCCGGGCGAGCAGCCTGGCGACCTGCTGCCGGGTGTCCGTGACGACCGCGGCGAGTCCGGTGCCCGAGAGCCAGGCACCGACCGCCACGGCGTCGGGGATGCCGGTGAGGGCCCGCCGGAAACCGGTGGCCCGCGCGGTGTGCCCGGCGTCCGTGCGGGGCAGCGCCGCGTGCCAGCGGACCACGTCCGCGCCCACGAGCTGCGACGGCTCGATGGGCACGCCGAACAGGGTGCTCGCGTCCCCGAGGGCCAGGGAGATCAGGTGCTTGTCCTCCAGGGTCACCTCGGGAGAGGGTCCCGAGCCCCGCGGGGTCGCGCGGCCGTAGGAGAGCCGCACCACGTGACGGTGCGCCCCGGCCTCGCGGGCCACCCACTGCCATTTGGCGCTCGAGTGGGTGAGCGCCTTGGCGCGGACGTCCCGGACGTCGTCGCTCACGAGCACGCCCGTGCCGCGCGGGGCGCTGTCCAGTGCCGGGCAGTCCAGCACGAGGGTCGCGAGCGCGATCCGCGGGCCGGAGCGCGGCGTGTAGTTCTGGGCGTCCGGCATGTGCGAGCCCATGAGCCGCACCGACGTGGGCCCGTCCGCGGCCACCACGAGCAGCTCGCCGCGGGCCACCGCGGTCTTGTCCCCGTTGGTGGGCTGGCGCTGGATGACCATCCAGCCCTGGCGCCGGGGGTCGCGGTCCAGGGCGATCACGTCGTAGCGGGTCACGAGCTTGACGCCCAGCCGCTCGGCGTCCCGCACGAGGCGTTCGCTGAGCAGGTTCATGCCGCCGTCGATCCCGGCCACGTTCGCCCCCGCGGGGCTCGCGCTGCGCAGGGCGCCGGCCGCGGCCCCCAGGCTGCCGAGCTCACGCATCCTCGCGCGCAGACCGGGCGCGACGGCGTCGACGTCCAGCTGGTCCGGGTGCGTGGAGTAGACCCCGGAGACGAACGGGCTCACGAGCCGGTCCACCACGCGCTGTCCCATGCGGGCGCGCACGAGACCGCCCACCGTGCGCTCCCCCGCTCCCACGCGGGCGGGCAGCATGCGGTCCAGGCGGGCGCGCGAGGTGCCGGCCCGGCCGAGCGGTACCCGCAGCTCGGGGTCGGTGGGATCCGCGGGGATGCCCAGCACACCCGAGCGCGGCGCCGGAACGGCGCCCTCGGGCAGGCACAGCCACGAGCCGGCGGGATCGGGCGTGACCATCCGGTCCGAGAGACCCAGCTCGGCCATGAGCTGGGGAACGGCGTCGGAGCGGGTGGCGAAGGACTCCGCCCCCGAGTCGAGCACGAGGCCCGCCACCTGGTGGGCACCCACGGCGCCGCCGAAGTGGTCGGAGGCCTCCACGAGGGTCACGCGCAGCCCGGCCGCGGCGAGGTCGCGCGCGGCCGTGAGACCCGCCACCCCGCCGCCCACCACGAGTGCGGTGCGGGGCCGCCGCGTGGCGCTGCCGCGCGTGTCACCGGAGGAAGTTGTCACCGAGTCTCCTTGTGGATGAAGGTCACCAGTTCGCTCAGGACGTCCGGGTCGGTCTCGGGCGGGACGCCGTGGCCCAGGTTGACCACGTGGCCGGGAGCCGAGCGGCCGCGGCGCAGGACGTCCCGGGTGTGCTCGTGCAGCACCTCGCGCGGTGCGGGGAGCAGGGCGGGGTCGATGTTGCCCTGCACCACGGTACGCCCGCCCAGGCGCCGGGAGGCCTCGTCCAGGGGAATCCTGTAGTCCACGCCCACGGCGTCCGCCCCGGCGTCCCGCATGGCGGCGAGCAGCTCACCCGTGCCGGTGCCGAAGTGGATGCGCGGGACCCCGAGCTCCGCCACCGCCGCGAGCGCGTCCGCGGAGTGGCGCTGGACGTGCGCCTCGTAGTCCCCCAGGGACAGCGAACCGGCCCACGAGTCGAACAGCTGCACCGCGGACGCCCCGGCCTCCACCTGGGCCCGCAGGAAGGCGCCCGAGGTGCGGGCGGCCCACTGCGCCAGGGCCTCCCAGGACTGCGGGTCCGCGTGCATCATCGTGCGCGGGCGCAGGTGGTCGCGGGACGGCCCGCCCTCCACGGCGTACGCGGCGATCGTGAACGGGGCGCCCGCGAAGCCGATGAGCGGGGTGTCCCCGAGCTCCGCGACCGTGCGGGCCACCGCCTCGCGGATGGGGTCCAGGTCCGCGTCCGCGAGCTCGGGGAGCGCGGCGACGTCCGCGGCCGTGCGCACGGGGCGCTCCAGGACGGGACCGCGCCCGGCCACGATGTCCACACCCACGCCCGAGAGCTTCATGGGCACCACGATGTCGGAGAAGAAGATGGCGGCGTCCACCCCGTGGCGTCGCACGGGCTGCAGGGTGATCTCCGCCGCCAGCTCCGGGGTCAGGCACGCCTCGAGCATGCCCGTCCCCTCGCGGGCCGCACGGTACTCGGGCAGCGAGCGCCCGGCCTGGCGCATGAACCACACCGGCGTGTGGGCGGCGGGCAGCCCGCGCAGGGTGCGCACGAGCGGGGACTGCGCGACCCCCTCGGAGCGCAGGGGGTGGCCCGCGGGCAGGGCCGTCAGGCGCCGCTCCCAGTCGTCGCCGACGCCGTCCTCCCCCGTGCGCGGGGCACCGGCCCCCGGTGCTGCGGCGGGGTCTGCGG
>NZ_PHOA01000008.1 GCF_003687455.1 Kocuria tytonicola
ACGTCACCGAGATCCTCTCCGCCGCCCCTCCCGGTTTCATGGGCGAGCGGAAGGTGGACCTGGGCCTCCTCGACGGCCCCGTCCTGGTGGGCATCGCGGACGTCCTGCGCGGCTACCCCGCAGAGCACTGCGCACACATCGGCCTGCTGCTCGTCCGGGGAGACCGCCACGGGCGCGGACTCGGCCGGCAGCTGCACCGGCACGTCCTGGACCTGGTCCAGACCTGGCCCGAGGTGAGCACCCTGCGGCTGGGCGTTGTGGAGACGAACGCGACGAGCGCCGTCGGCTTCTGGGAGGCCCTGGGCTACACGCCCACGGGCGAGACCGCGCCGTACGAGAACGGCTCGGTGCGCTGCCAGGTGACCCCCTACGAACGGCCCGTGCCGCACGCCTGATCGCGCGCAGTTCAGGGAGCAGGGCGACGACGCCGCCCGCTCACCTCAGCGCCGCGCCACCCGCGCCTCCAGACCCGCCTTCACGGAGGGCCACTCGTGGGCGAGCACCGAGTAGACCACGGTGTCCCGGAGCACGCCGTTGGACTCCAGGCGGTCGCCGCGCAGGACGCCGTCCAGCCGGGCGCCGAGATGCTCGATGGCGGTGCGGGACTGCTGGTTGGCCCAGCTGGTCTCGTAGCGCACGCACTGGCAGCCGAGCTCCTCGAACGCGTGGGTCATGAGCAGCAGCTTGGACTCCGCATTGGTGCCCGTGCCGTGGGTGGAAGCACGGTTCCAGGTGTGGCCCACGCTCACGCGGGGCACGGCCCACTGGGGGTCGTGGAAGGTGGTCATCCCCAGCACGGTGCCGTCCGCCTGGCGCACGGTGGTGAAGGGGAGCATGAAGCCCTCGTCCTGCCACGTGAGGCGCTGCTCGATCGCGGCCGCCATGCCGTCCGGCGCGGGGATGCTCGTGTACCAGCGGTCCCACATGCGCCCGTCCTCGGTGGCCTCCACGAGCCCCTGCAGATGATCGCGGCGCAGCGGTTCCAGCCGCACCAGCCGGCCCTCGAGTGTCACGGGTGTCCACGTCATGGGGTCACTGTCTCACGGACGGGACCACACCTACAGGTGTAGCCAGAACCGTCAGCGCCCTGGCAGTCTGGATGTATTGCGTCCAATGTTTTATCCGATGGGCGTGAGCCGTCTCTCCGCAGGAGGATCACCATGTCCGCACACGAGAACCAGACACCTCAGGTCCCGGGCGTTCCCGGCACGGGGGAGCCGTCCCTCGAGGAGCCCACGACGCCGCGCGAGCCCCTGCCGCCCAAGCCGGACCAGGGCGCGCCCGAACGGGTGTCCCCCACCGGTGCACCGACCGGTGCGCCGATGTCCAGCATGGCGCAGCAGGGCGAGTACCTCACCACCGCCCACGGTGCCCGGCTGACGAACTCGGACCAGTCCCTGAAGGCCGGACCTCGCGGCCCGGTGCTGCTGCAGGACCACCACTTCCGCGAGAAGATCTCGCACTTCGACCACGAGCGCATCCCCGAGCGCGTGGTCCACGCCCGCGGCGCCGGCGCCCACGGCACGTTCCGCTCCTACGGCACCGCGTCCCGCATCAGCCGCGCGGGTGTCTTCGCGGAGGGCAAGGAGACGCCGGTGTTCGTGCGCTTCTCCACCGTCCTGGGCTCCCGCGGCTCCGGGGACCTGGCCCGTGACACCCGCGGCTTCGCCACGAAGTTCTACACGGACGAGGGCACGTGGGACCTGGTGGGCAACAACATCCCCGTGTTCTTCATCCAGGACGCCATCAAGTTCCCGGACGTGATCCACGCGGGCAAGCCCCACCCGGACCGCGAGATCCCCCAGGCGCAGTCCGCGCACGACACGTTCTGGGACTTCGTCTCCCTGCACACCGAGGCGCAGCACCACACCATCTGGAACATGTCCGACCGCGGCATCCCGCGCTCCTTCCGCACCATGGAGGGCTTCGGCATCCACACCTTCCGGCTGGTGGCCGAGGACGGTTCCAGCGTGCTGGTCAAGTTCCACTGGAAGCCGCGCCTGGGTGTGCACTCCGTGGCCTGGGAGGAGGCGCAGCTGATCAACGGCGCGGATCCGGACTTCCACCGCCGCGACCTGGCGGACGCCATCGAGGCGGGCGCCTACCCGCAGTGGGAGCTGGGCGTGCAGGTCTTCGACGACAACGAGGACCAGAGCTACCAGGGCATCGACCTGCTCGACCCCACCAAGCTCGTGCCGGAGGAGCTGGTCCCGGTGCAGCCGGTGGGTCTCATGACCCTGGACAGGAACCCCTCCAACTACTTCGCGGAGACGGAGCAGGTGGCGTTCAACCCCAACAACCTGGTGCCGGGCATCGACGTCACCAACGACCCCCTGCTGCAGGGCCGGCTCTTCTCGTACCTGGACACCCAGATCACCCGCCTGGGCGGGCCGAACTGGAACCAGCTGCCCATCAACCGCCCGCACGCGGCGGTCAACGACATGCTGCGGGACGGCTACCACCAGAGCGCCGTGCACTCCGGTGTGGCCCCGTACCGCCCCAACTCGCTGGACGGCGGCAACCCGTTCGAAACCCCCGAGAACGAGCACCCGTTCATCGACTTCCCCGCCCCCGTGGCGGCCTCGGTGAAGGAGCGCGCCCGGCCGCAGTCCTTCGAGGACCACTTCTCCCAGGCGCGCATGTTCTGGCTCAGCCTGAGTGAGGTGGAGCGCGAGCACACCGCGCAGGCCTACGCGTTCGAGCTCGGCAAGTGCTGGGACGAGACCATCCGCACGCGCCAGCTGCGGCACCTGTTCGCCATCGACCCCGCCCTGGGTCACGCGGTGGCGCAGGGGCTGGGTCTGCCGGACCAGGAGCCCACGGAGGCCCCGGCCCAGGACGTGCAGCCCTCCCCGGCGCTGTCCCAGGTGGGTGGCACGTGGCCCGTGGACGGCCGTCAGGTGGGCATCCTCGCGGGTCCGGACACGGACGCCGGGCAGCTCACCACGCTGATCTCCCGGATCGACGCCGCGGACATGGTCCCGCTGGTGATCGCCCCGCAGGGCGGCGAGGTGGCCCCGGGCGTCGTCGCGCACCGCACGCTGCTCACGGCGCGTTCCATCGAGTTCGACGCCGTGGTGGTCGCCACCGCGGGCGCGCCGGCCCACCAGGTGGCCGCGGGCATGGACGCGAAGGCGGGTGCCCCCAGCCCGGGCGACGTCGACCCCCGCGTGAGCCTGCTGCTCAACGAGATGTGGCGCCACGCCAAGGCGATCGCCGCGGTCGGGCCAGGCACCACTGCACTGGACTCGCTGCAGATCGCGCAGACGCCCGGTGTGGTCTCGGCGGAATCCCCCGAGGACGCGCTGAGCGCCGTGGTGGAGCTGCTGGGCAGCCACCGGGTCTGGGAACGCTTCCCGACCACCGGTATGTTGGGCTGAGAAGCACCCGCAGCACCTCATCCGGGTGCCCGCATCCCGTGACCGGGTCACGGGGTGCGGGCACCCGCTTGCTCCCCCACCCATCCCGCGCGTGGCAGACCGTCGCGCGCCTCGTGCCGACGGCGCCGCCCCACCCGGTGTGCGCGGTCGGCGGCACGTCCGCCAGCGGGCCATCCCGTCCGCAGGCGGGCCATCCACGACGTCTTCACGGGAGATCACGATCATGACCACCACCGCCGTCCGCACCCCCGTTCCGACCGCCCGCGGCCCCGTGAGTTCCGCCCTCCTGGATGTCCTCACCGGTCCCGAGGACACCCCGGCGGCCGCGTACGAGACGCTCGCGAGCGCCGTCGCCCGCGCCGTGGAGAGCACCGAGGACGTGCTCGCGGACGAGGATGTCCAGCTGTCCCTGTTCCTGCTGTACCTGCTGCACTACGGCCCGGCGGAGTTCGTGACCGGGGAGCGCGAGTGGGATCCCGAGCTGCTGCGGATCCGCGCGGTGCTGGAGGAACGCTTCGAGCGGGAGCTGCGGGACCGGGTGCCCGTGCCGGATCCCCTGCCGCAGGACGGTGCCGAGCTGGTGGACGCGATGTTCACCATGACCGGTGGCGAGGAGAAGCCCACCCTGGCCACGTGGCTCGCCCGGCACCCCAGCGAGGAGATCCTGCGGGAGTTCCTGATCCACCGCTCCATCTACACGCTGCGCGAGGCGGACCCGCACTCGTGGGGCATCGCGCGGTTGCGCGGGCGGGCGAAGGCCGCCCTGGTGGAGATCCAGTCGGACGAGTACGGCGGCGGGCGCCCGGAGCGCGTGCACGCCACGATCTTCGCGCAGAGCATGCGCGGCGTCGGCCTGGACGACACCCTGGACCACTACCTGGACCTCGTGCCCGCTCCCACGCTCGCGTCCATGAACGTGATGAGCCTGTTCGGCCTGCACCGCAGGCTGCGCGGCGCGATCGCCGGGCACCTCGCGGCGTTCGAGATGACCTCCTCGATCCCCAACAAGTACTACGGCCGCGCGTTCCGCAAGCTCGGCTACGGCGAGGACGTCACCTGGTACTACGACGAGCACGTGGAGGCCGACGCCGTCCACGAGCAGATCGCCGCCCGTGACCTCGCCGGAGCACTCGCCCAGGACGAGCCCGCCCTGCTGCCGGACATTCTCTTCGGTGCCGCCGCGTGCCTGTACGTGGACGGGCTCATGGGCGAGCACATGCTGGAGTGCTGGCGCGAGGAGCGCTCCTCCCTGCGCCCCGCAGAGGCCGCCCTGTGAAGAACGAACGCTCCGAAGATCCCAGTGAGGACCCCGTGGTGATCACCCCGTGCCCCAACGGGCCGCTGCTGGTGCGCGGGGACGTGCTGATCGCCCCGGAACCGGGGGCCGAGCCGCAGAAGCCGCCGCGCCGCGTCGTCGCGCTGTGCCGGTGCAACATGTCCTCGATCGCGCCGTTCTGCGACGGCTCCCACAAGCTCGCGAACTTCCGCACGCGCCCGCCGCGCTACAACATCGGCAGCCCGCGGGAGGACGCGGGCGAGGAGGACTGAGGGGCTCTCCGACGGGCGGTGCGGGGCGTCCTGCATGGCATCTGCGCCCCCCGGCCGAGCGGCCCCGTGTCGCGCACCGGGCGCCCGCGCGGCACCGCTCCGGCCGCGGCGTCGTGTCGCTACGGGACCAGCCGGGAACCACCACACGCTCGCACCACGCACAGAACGGCGCCCCGCAGGCCTGCGGGGCGCCGTCGGCAATGGCGGGGACTCAGTTCTCGGTGGCCGGGGCCTCACCCTTGTTGTCGGTCATGGCGCCCACGCCCTCGTCGGCGGGCTCGGCGTCCACCTGGGTGTCGCGGGCCATGGCGGCGGCCTCGTCCTGCGGGTTCATCTTGATGGACTCTTCGCCAGCACTGGCGGGATTCTTCTGTGCCACGGTCCTGCCCTCTCTGTGGACTGCTGATCGGCGGGATCGCCGACATGCCCATTTTCGTCAGTGTGCTGTCGGATGACAAGGGGAGGTGTGGGCCACGGTGCGGGGGTGGGTGTCAAGCGTGCGACATGGGAGGACGCGGGAGGACGCACGGCGCAACATTGCTTGGGCCCGGGTTGCGCCCGTTTCTAGGCTGGGGCGATTCACGCGGCACCCGCCGGCACACCACCGGCTCCGCCGCCCGTCGACCGCCCCGGGAGGGACATCGTGCGCACACTGGTTCTGCTGGCCCTCGTGGGCTTCGGCGCGCAGCTCGTGGACGGTTCCCTGGGGATGGCGTACGGCGTGACGTCGTCCACCCTGTTGCTGGCCGTGGGGCTCACCCCGGCGTCCGTGTCCGCGACCGTGCACCTCGCTGAGGTGGGCACCACGCTCGCGTCCGGGTTCTCGCACTGGCGCTTCGGCAACATCGACTGGCGCGTGGTGGGCTTCATGGCCGTTCCCGGTGGCATCGCCGCGTTCTTCGGCGCCAATCTGCTGACCGTGTCCGGCGACGCCGCCGCGCCGGTCATGTCCACCATCCTCCTGCTGCTCGGGGTCTACGTGGTGTGGCGCTTCCTCAGCATCGGCGGGCGGCGCCCTTCCTTCCACGGTCGGGTGCCCGCGGCGTTCCTGGTGCCCCTGGCGGCGGTGGCCGGGTTCATGGACGCGATCGGCGGCGGCGGGTGGGGGCCCGTGGGCACCCCCACGCTGCTGGCTTCCGGGAAGATCGCCCCGCGCAAGGTCATCGGCTCGATCGACACGTCCGAGTTCGTGGTGAGCCTGGGCGCCTCGGCGGGGTTCCTGCTGGCGCTCGGCGGCCAGCACATCAACTACGGCATGGTGGTGGCACTGCTCATCGGCGGCGTGGCGGCCGCTCCCCTGGCCGCGTGGCTCGTGCGCCTGCTCGCCCCGCGCATCCTCGCCATCGGCGCGGGCGGGCTCATCATCGTCACCAACGCGCGCACGCTGCTGCGGGTGGACGCCGTCCGCAACGCCCTGCCCGACGCCGCTCCCGCCCTGGTCCTCGCGGCTCTCGCCGTCCTGTGGGCCGGGGCGCTCGTGTGGGTGATCCGCCGGGAGGTGGCGGACCGCCGCGCCTCGCCCGCGCGCACGGAGGTGCGGGTGCCGGAGAAGGTGTGAGGGCGCCGTCGGCCTTGTGCTGGGCCAGCCCGCTGAACCACTGGACGCCGCTGTCCGTTGGCGCCGTTCTGGGGCGCCCACATGGCCTCAGGCCATGAGGAGATACTCCGAGCTCACGTCACAACCCCTCCGGACTGTCCGGGGTCTGTCGATGGAAGAAACGCGCCATGACCCAGTAGGCCATGCCGCCGAAGGCCGCTGCGATCAGCACGGTGACAGCTGCGCCGGGCAACGACCGGTCCAGCAGTATGAACCCGGGCGCGGCGTACGCCACAGCCGCGAGCAATGTGGCCGCAGCGGTCTTCGCGGGGCTGGCGAGGAAGAATCCCAGGTACACAGGGTGCTTGATGGCGTGAGGAAGAAGTAGAGCAGAACAGCGGTCGGCCCCACGATGATGAAGCCGCTCAACGCCGCCCGGGTGGTGCCGTCGTCATGGCGCATCGTCCCGACCATGGTCCGCAGCAGGCCGAGTGCCGCGCCAACGAGGGCCACGAGCACCCAGGCGGCCCCTCGGGGAGGGAGTCCGGCGTGAGTCACATTTGCGTCGATAGAGAACACACTATGGAAGTCTGGGGTTCAAGGGGCAAGACGCCGATGACCCCAGATAAGGAGTGCCATACCCATGCGGCTGTTTTTTGTCGTAGGTACGTTGCAACTGGCCCTTGGGCTCTTTCAGTTCCTCACTGACCGATCGTCAGTCCTCGCGTGGTGGAACATCGGTCTCGGTGTGTTCTGGTTCCTGCTGGGTTGGCGCGTGAAGCGCCGCGAAGACCCCGCTGCCGGTATGGAAGGGCGCGAGGCGGACTCCCTTATGCAGGAAGCACAATCGCCGGAGAGAAGATGGCCGTCACCCAAAGATTCCCCTCGCGGGTAAGACGCACCACGTATCGGCAAACGAGAAACCCTCGGGTCTCCGGCTTGCTTGGCCCCGCATCATTCCGGTCACTCGATTTGGGGAGTGCCAGTCCGCTAGCGTGGACCAGATCCAGATTTCCTCGCGCTAGCTGTCAATCCGACCCCGCCCGTCGTACCCGAAAGGAACCCCGCCCGTGACGAACACGTCAGCCATCCAGTACATCGGCACCGCCGTGGTCACGCTCATCGCGGTCTTCGCAACTGCCGGGATCCATGAGATTTGGGTGCGCCTGGTCGTGGGGCTCGTCATCGCATGCGTTGGCGCCTTCGTGGTGGAGTTCTTCCGACGCCGCACGGGGCGGCTCGCCCGTGAGGACCAGCCGGAATAGGCCGCTCACCCCTTCCGCTCCCGCAGCGCCTCGATCAGCTGCGGCAGCACCTTGTTGAGGTCTCCCACCACGCCGTAGTCCGCGATGTCGAAGATCTGCGCGTTCTCGTCCTTGTTGACGGCCACGATGGTCTGCGAGGTCTGCATTCCCGCGCGGTGCTGGATGGCGCCGGAGACGCCCGCGCACAGGTACAGCTGCGGGGACACCGTCACACCCGTCTGACCCACCTGCGCGGAGTGCTCCGCCCAGCCGGCGTCCACGGCCGCGCGGGACGCGCCCACCGCGGCACCGAGCTCGTCCGCCAGCTCCTCCACCAGGGAGAAGTTCTCGCCCACACCACGGCCGCCCACCACGACCACCCGGGCCTCGGTGAGCTTGGGGCGCGACGACGCCGGGGCCACCTGCGTGCCCGTCACCGTGGCCGCCGCCCCGGAGGCCGAGACCGCCAGCGGCTTCACGTCGGGGGCCTGCCCGCCCTGCGCTTCCCCGGCCGCGACGGCGTTCGGCGCGACCGTGACGAACGCGAGTTCCGTGGTGGGTTCCACCGTGGTGGTGTACCCACCCGCGAGCACGGACTTGGTCACGGTGCGGTCCGCGTCCACGCCCACGGCGTCCGTGATGATCGCAGCCGAGTGACGCACGGCCAGGCGGGCGAAGCAGTCGGTGACCTCCGCGGCGTTGGGCCCGAGGACCAGGGTGGCGCCGGACTCGGCCAGGGCGGCATCGAGCAGGGCCGTGTCTGTGAGCGAGAGGTCCGGGGCCGCGTCCTGCGGGGCGAGCAGCACGGCAACGTCGAAGCCGCCGAGCTCCTCCGCCAGTCCGGCTGCGTCCGGCGCGTGGGTCAGCACGGAGACGGTACCGCCCGCGGCCACCGTGCGCGCGAGCGTGAGGACCTCGCGGTCCGGGGAGCGCAGGGCGGTGGTGTGGCCGAGGTCGACGAGAACGTTCATGGTGTTTCCTCTCGAACGGAGTGGAAGAACGGGAAGATCGTGGGTGCGGGACGGGCCCGGTGTGTTAGCCGGACCCCCGGGACGCAGGCGCCGGGGTCCCGGGCAGCCGTGCGGCCCCCGGCCCCGCCGGCGTCAGAGCAGACGCTGCTCCGCCAGGTAGGCCGCGAGCTGAATCCCGGCCTCGCCCTCGTCCTGGATCTTGACCCCGGCCGCGCGCGGGGGCCGGGGGGTCGCGGACTGCACGGACGCGGCCGCGGCATCACGGCCCACGGTGGAGGCGTCCACCCCGAGGTCGGCGAGCGTGAGCACCGCGGAGGGCTTCTTCTTGGCCGCCATGATGGCCTTGAAGTTGGGGTAGCGGGGCTCGTTGGCCTGGTCCGTCACGGACACGACCGCGGGGAAGGCCACCGCAACGGTCTGCGTGGCGTCCGCGGTCGCCCGGGTCAGGGCCAGGCCGTTGCGCTCCTCGCCCCACTCCACGGTCCCCGCGCGCGTCACGAGCGCGAAGTCCAGGCGCTCCGCGAGCATGGGCGGGACCACGGACATCTCGCCGTCCGTGGACGCCATGCCCGTGAGCACCAGGTCCACCCCGCCGTGCTCCTCGCCCACGTGCTGGATCGCGGCGGCGAGCGCCGCGGAGGTGCCGAGCGCGTCGGAACCGGCCAGGGCGGCGTCGTCCACGTGGAAGGCGGCGTCCGCGCCCATCTGCAGGGCCTTCTTCACCGCCCCCGAGGCGGCCGCGGGCCCCACCGTGACGGCTACGATGGTGACCTCCGCCTCCGGGGCGGCCTCCCGCAGCGCGAGCGCGGCCTCCAGGGGGTACTCGTCCAGCTCGGAGAGGATCGCGTCCGAGCGGTCCACGGTGAGGTCCTCCCGGAAGGTGCGCTGCTTCTGCGCGTCCGGCACGTACTTGACCGGCACCACGATGTTCACGCTCATGAGTTCTCCCTCGAATCGGTCCGGGTGGCGCGGGCCAGCGTGCGCTCCGCGTGGCGCAGCAGCGGCCCGTCGATCATGTGGCCCTCGAAGCGGAACACGCCTGGGGCCCCCTCGGCGGCCTCCAGCAGCCGCCGCGCGTGGTCCACGTCCGCGGCGGTGGGCAGGTACGCCTCGCGGATCACGGCCACCTGGCCGGGGTGGATGCACGCGGTCGCCGCGAACCCGCTGCCCGCGGCGTCCTCGGCCTCCGCCGCGAGGCCCTCGGTGTCCGCGATGTCCACGTGCACGGCGTCGATCGCGGCCCTCCCGTGCGCCCCCGCGGCCAGCAGCACCGCGGCGCGCGCGGCCACGGCCACGTCCCGGTAGGAGCCGTCCGGGCGCCGGCTGGAGCGCCCGCCCAGGGACGCCACCAGGTCCTCCGCGCCCCACATCAGGGCGACGACGCCGCTCGCCGCCGCGATCTCGGGCGCCGCCACGATCCCGGCGGCCGTCTCGCACAGGGCAATGACCCGCACGTCCGGCAGGGCCTCCGTGACCCGGCGGACCTGCTCGGCGGACTCCGCCTTGGCGAGCATCACGGTCCGGAACGGGGTGTCACGCAGGGCCGCGAGGTCGTCCTCGAAGAACTCCGAGGCGGCGTCGTTCACGCGCACCACTGTGGTGGCGGGGTTCAGCTCGGCGGCGCGGACGTTCTCCCGCGCGGCGGGCTTGGCGTCCGGGGCCACGGCGTCCTCGAGGTCCAGGATCACCGCGTCCGCGCGCTCCGCCGCCTTGGCGAAGCGCTCGGGGCGGTCCGCCGGGCAGAAGAGGAGGGCGGGGCCCATCGTGAAGGTGGGGTCGCTCATGACTGGTCCTTTCCGGGGGCGCCCTGCATGAGCACCGAGCGCACGCACGTGGCCACCACGGTGCCGTCCTGGTTACGGCCCACGTGGCGGACCCGGATGATTCCCTGGCCGGGCCGGGACTTCGAGGGACGCGCGTCCAGAATCTCTGACTCGCTGTAGAGGGTGTCCCCGTGGTGCATGGGGTGCGGGAACGCGACCTCCTCGAAGCCCAGGTTCGCCACGATGGTGCCCTGTGTGAGCTGCGCGACGGATGCGCCCACGACGATCGACAGCGTCATCATGGAGTTCACCAGACGCTCCCCGAACTCCTGGCGCCCGCTCCACGCGGCGTCCAGGTGCAGGGACTGGGTGTTCATGGTGAGCGTGGTGAACAGGACGTTGTCCGCCTCGGTGACGGTGCGCCCCGGGGCGTGCTTGTAGAGCGCCCCCACCTCGAACTCGTCGAAGTACAGTCCGCGCTGCTCGATGACCTTGCCCATGGACCCCCCTTACAGACCCAGCTCGCGGGCGATGAGCATGAGCTGGACCTCCGTGGTGCCCTCGCCCACCTCCAGGATCTTGGAGTCGCGGTAGTGGCGGGCCACGCGGAACTCGTTGATGAAGCCGTAGCCGCCGAACACCTGTGTGGCGTCCCGGGCGTTGTCCATGGCGGCCTCACCGGCCACGAGCTTGGCGATCGCAGCCTCCGTCTTGAACGGCCTGCCCTTGAGCATGCGGGACGCGGCGTCGTAGTACGCCAGGCGGGCCTGGTGCACGCGGGCGCGCATCCGGGCGATCTTGAACGCGACCGCCTGGTTCTTGCCGATCGAGCGGCCGAACTGCTCGCGCTCCGTGGCGTAGCGGATGGCCTCCTCCAGGCAGCCCTGCGCGGCTCCCGTGGCCAGGGCGGCGATCGCGATCCGGCCCTCGTCCAGGATGCGCAGGAAGTTCGCGTAGCCGCGGCCCTGCTCACCCAGCAGGTTGGCCTCGGGGACGGTGACGTCCTCGAACGTGAGGGGGTGGGTGTCGGAGGCGTTCCAGCCCACCTTGTTGTACGCCTTCTGCGCCGTGAAGCCCGGGGTGTCCGCGGGGACCAGGATGGTGGAGATCTCCTTCTTCTCCCGCCCGTCCGCCGTGGTGGAGGTGCCCGTGACCGCGGTGACCGTGACGAGCTTCGTGATGTCCGTCCCGGAGTTGGTGATGAACTCCTTGCTGCCGTTGACCACCCAGTTCCCGTCCCTGAGCTCCGCGCGGGTGCGGGTGCCGCCGGCGTCGGAGCCGGCCTCCGGCTCGGTGAGCCCGAAGCCCGCGAGCGCCTGACCGCTCGCGAGCTGCGGCAGCCACTGCTGCTTCTGCTCCTCGGTGCCGAAGAGGTACACGGGCATCGCGCCCAGCGAGACGCCGGCCTCGAGGGTGATGGCCACGGACTGGTCCACGCGGGCGATCTGCTCGAGTGCGAGGCACAGCGCGAAGTAGTCCCCGCCCTGCCCGCCGTACTCCTCCGGGAAGGGCAGGCCGAACAGGCCCATCTCCGCCATCTGCGCCTGGATCTCGTACGGGAACGAGTGCTCCTCGTCGTGCTTCGCGGAGACCGGGGCGATCTCCTCGTCCGCGAACTCGCGCACGGCGTCCGAGAGCGCCTGGTACTCCTCGGACAGTTCGAACGTGTTCAGCTCGGTGTTCTCGCTCATGCCTGTTCCTCCGTGTGTTCGTCGGTGTCCTGCTCGCTGCTGTCCTGCTCGATCGTCGCGACCACCTGGTCCACCTTCACGCGGTCCCCCACGGCCACGAGGACCGTCACGGTTCCGGGCAGGGTGGCGGTGATGGGGTGCTCCATCTTCATGGCCTCCACGGAGACCACGGTGCGGCCCTCGGCCACGTGCTCCCCGGTCTCGGCCAGCACGGCCACCACGGTGCCCGGCATGGGCGAGCGCAGCTCGGGCCCCCCGGCGTGCACCTCGCGCTCGATCCGGGCGAGCTGCGCCTGCAGCGCCCCGGAACGGGTCCACACGGGGATCTCGAACGACGCCGCCCCCTCGCTCACGTACACCGTGCGGCCTTCCGCGCGGTCCGGGTTCCCGGAGCCCACGGCGGTCACGACGTCGCGCTCCGGGTCCTCCTCGAACGGCACCGCACCGGGCAGCGCGGTGGTCGCGGAGAAGCCGTCCGCGCGCCACGCGGTCCCACCGATGCCCTGGGCGGCCAGTGCGTCAGGTGCCGGGGCGGCGTCGTCGGGGGACGGAGCCCCCAGGCCCGCGTGGGCGGCGAGGGCCGTGAGGTAGTCGTCCGGCTGCGCGAAGACCAGGTCCGGGAGCTTGCGCTCGATCAGCCCGGTGTCCAGGCGCCCGGCCACCACGTCCTCGTCCGTGAGCAGCATGTGGAGGTACTCCACGTTGGTGCCCACCCCCAGGACCACGGTGTCCTCCAGCGCGGTGCCGAGGCGCTCGAGCGCGGTGCGCCGGTCGGGGCCGTGGGCGATGACCTTGGCGAGCATGGGGTCGTAGTCCAGGCCCACCCGCTGACCGGCCATGATGCCGGAGTCCACGCGTACCCCCGGCCCGGTGGCGTCCCACAGGGCCACCACGGTGCCCTCGGTGGGCAGGAAGCCGCGCTCGGGGTTCTCCGCGTAGACGCGAGCCTCCACGGCATGACCGTCCAGCTGGAGGTCCTCCTGGGCGAGGGTGAGATGCTCACCGTCCGCGATCCGCACCTGCCACTCCACGAGGTCCACGCCCGTGACCATCTCGGTGACGGGGTGCTCCACCTGCAGGCGGGTGTTCATCTCCATGAAGTAGAAGGTGTCCGGGTCCCGGTCCGAGACCAGGAACTCCACCGTGCCCGCGCCCACGTAGTCCACGGCCCGGGCCGCGGCCACGGCGGCCACACCGATCCGCTCGCGTGTGGCCGCGTCCAGCAGGGCCGACGGCGCCTCCTCGATCACCTTCTGGTGGCGGCGCTGCAGCGAGCACTCACGCTCCCCCAGATGGATCACGTGGCCGTGGCTGTCCGCGAGGACCTGCACCTCGATGTGCCGCGGGGTGGGGACCAGCTGCTCGATCAGCAGGGTGTCGTCCCCGAAGCTCTGCTTCGCCACGCGACGCGCGGCGGGCAGCGCGTCCGCGAGGTCCTCGAATCGCTCCACCACGTGCATGCCCTTGCCACCACCGCCCGCGGAGGGCTTGATGAGCACGGGGAACGGCATGTCACGGGCCGCGGCGACGAGCTGCTCGTCGCCGAGCCCCGGTTCGGAGACGCCCTGCACGAGCGGGACGCCGTACTCGGCCACCTGCAGCTTGGAGGCGATCTTGTCCCCCATCACCTCCAGTGCGCGCTCGCGGGGTCCGATGAACGCGATCCCCGCGGCGGTGCACGCCCGGGCGAAGGCCACGTTCTCGGCCAGGAACCCGTAGCCGGGGTGGATCGCCTCGGCGCCGGTCTCGCGGGCGGCGGCCAGGACGGCGTCGATGTTGAGGTAGCTCTGCGCTGCGGGGGCGGGGCCGATGCGCACGGCCACGTCCGCCTCCGCGACGTGGCGGGCACCGGCGTCGGCATCCGAGTACACGGCCACGGAGCGGATCCCCATGGCGCGCAGGGTGCGCATCACGCGCACGGCGATCTCGCCGCGGTTGGCCACCAGGACGGTTGAGAACATGGGGGACTCCTACATCCGGAAGAGGCCGAAGCCGGGGTCGGGAAGGGGCTGCAGGGACGCCGCGGACAGTGCCAGGCCCAGCACGCGGCGGGTGTCCTGGGGGGCGATCACGCCGTCGTCCCACAGCCGGGCCGTGGAGTAGTACGGGTTGCCCTGCGCCTCGAACTGCTCGCGGATGGGCGCCTCGAAGCTCTCCTGCTCCTCCGGCGCCATCTGCTCGCCGCGCGCGGCCAGCTGGTCCTTCTTGACCGTGGACAGCACGGACGCCGCCTGCGGGCCGCCCATCACGGAGATCCGGGCGTTGGGCCACATGAACAGGAACCGCGGGGAGTAGGCGCGCCCGCACATCGAGTAGTTGCCGGCGCCGAAGGACCCGCCCACCACCACCGTGAACTTGGGCACCCGGGTGGAGGCCACCGCGGTGACCATCTTGGCGCCGTTCTTGGCGATGCCCCCGGCCTCGGCATCCCGGCCCACCATGAACCCGGTGATGTTCTGCAGGAACACCAGGGGCACGCCGCGCTGGTCGCACAGCTCGATGAAGTGAGCGCCCTTCAGAGCGGCCTCCGAGAACAGGATGCCGTTGTTCGCCACGACCCCCACGGGGTGGCCGTCGATGTGCGCGAAGCCGGTGACCAGGGTGGTGCCGTAGTCCCGCTTGAACTCGTGGAACTCGCTGCCGTCCACGATCCGCCCGATCACCTCCCGCACGTCGTAGGAGGCGTTCACGTCCGCGGGGACGATCCCGGGCAGATCCGCGGGGTCCAGGTCCGGCTCGCGCGCCGCCAGCACGTCCCACGCCACGCTCCGCTGCCGCGGCAGGGTGCCCACGATGTCCCGCACGATCTCCAGGGCGTGCTCGTCGTTCTCCGCGAGGTGGTCCGTGACGCCCGAGGTGAGGGTGTGCAGCTCGCCGCCGCCCAGCTCCTCCGGGGTGACCTCCTCGCCGATGGCCGCCTTCACCAGCGGTGGGCCACCCAGGAAGATGCTGCCCTGGTTGCGCACGATCACGGTCTCGTCGCTCATGGCCGGGACGTAGGCGCCCCCGGCGGTGCACGAGCCCAGCACCGCGGAGATCTGCGGGATGCCCCGGGCGGAGAGGTTCGCCTGGTTGTAGAAGATCCGCCCGAAGTGCTCGCGGTCCGGGAAGACCTCGTCCTGCAGCGGCAGGAACGCCCCGCCCGAGTCCACCAGGTACACGCACGGCAGGTGGTTCTCCGCCGCGATCTCCTGCGCCCGCAGGTGCTTCTTGACGGTCATGGGGTAGTACGCGCCGCCCTTCACGGTGGCGTCGTTGCACACCACCACCACCAGGCGGCCCCGCACCATCCCGATCCCGGCGATCACCCCGGCGCCCGGGCACGCGCCGTCGTACATGCCCTCCGCGGCCAGGGCGCCGATCTCCAGGAACGGTGAGCCCTCGTCCAGCAGCCGGGCCACGCGCTCACGGGGCAGCAGCTTGCCGCGGGAGCGGTGGCGCTCACGGCTGCTCTCGGAGCCGCCCAGCGCGGCCTTCCCCGTGCGCTCGCGCAGCTCGTCCAGCAGCCGGTGGTTGGTCTCGCTGTTCGTGCGGAACGCGGCGGAACTGCGATCCAGCTCGCTGCTGAGGAAAGCCATGTCGCCCCTTCGGCCGATTTCAGTTAATGCTCGATAACTAGGATGGACTATAGTGATGCGCATCACCGTTGTCCACGCCCCACCCCACGGTTCCACCGGGGCCCGGGCGCGGGCGAGACACCAAGGAGGGTCCGTGGCAGGGACGCCCCGCGAGCAGGCCAAGAGCGAGCGACGTCGTCGGATTCTCGACGCCGCCGCGGAGCTCTTCGCGCGCCACGGCTACCAGGCCGTGTCCCTCCAGAGCGTCGGGGAGCAGGCGGGGATCTCCGGACCGGGCGTGTACCGGCACTTCGAGAGCAAGCAGGACATCCTCGCGGAGCTGCTCCAGGGGATCTCCGAACGGCTGCTCCGGGGCGGCCGGGCCATCCGCGAGCGCCGCGGGGACACCCCTGAGGCCCTCGCGGAGCTGATCTCGTTCCACGTGGACTTCGCGCTGGCGGACTCCGCCCTGATCCGCGTGCACGAGCGGGACTTCGGGTCCCTGGAGCAGCAGACCCGCCGCTCGGTGCGCGAGATCCAACGGCAGTACCTGGCCGAGTGGCGCGAGGTGCTGCGCACCCTGCAGCCGCAGCGCCCCCTGGAGGACCACACCACCCGCGCGTACGCGGTGATCGGTCTGATCAACTCCACCGCGTACGCGCGCACCCGCACCGCGAGCTCCGACGCCCAGGTCGGCGCGGTCCTCAAGGGGATGGCGCAGCTAGCCCTGGACATCCCTCCCGAACGAAAGGCGACCCCATGATTTCCGGCTTCTACGACGACGAGCACGACGAGTTCCGCACGGTGGCCCGCGAGTTCAACGAGCGGGAGGTGGCCCCGCACTACGCGCAGTGGCACGCCGAGCACATGATGGACCGCGGCATCTGGAACCGGGCCGCGGAGGCCGGGTTGCTGGGGCTGGCCGTGCCCGAGGAGTACGACGGCATGGGCCTCACCGACTACCGCTTCCGCGCGGTCATGGACGAGGAGTTCGTGCGCGCGGGCCACCTGGCCCTGGGCCTCGCGTTCCACCTGCAGGACGACTGGGTGCTGCCCCACCTGCTCGCCTACGGCACGGACGGGCAGAAGCAGCGCTGGCTGCCCGCGATCCTGGGCGGGGAGATGGTCACGAGCGTGGCCTTCACCGAGCCGGGCGCGGGATCGGACCTGCGCGGCGTGCGCACGAAGGCGGTGCGGGACGGCGAGCACTGGGTGCTCAACGGGCAGAAGACGTTCATCGGCAACGGCATCTCGGGCGACGCCGCCCTGGTCCTGGCCCGCACGGACGGCGGCAGCTCACCGCGCGGGAACCGGGACAGCTTCAGCCTGTTCCTCGTGGAGAAGAAGGACCACGAGGGGTACACCACCGGCAAGCAGCTGGACAAGATGGGCCTGCAGGCCTCGGACACCGCCGAGCTGTTCTTCGACGACGTCCGCGTGCCCGCCGAGAACCTCGTGGGTGAGGAGGGCCGGGGGCTGGACCAGATCACCGCGCAGCTGCCGCAGGGCCGCCTGGGTGTGGCCGTGGCCGCGGTGGCCGTGGCCGAGGGCGTGCTGGCCGAGACCGTGGAGTTCGTCTCCAGCCGCAACGTGTTCGGCGAGCGCGTGCTGGACTTCCAGAACACGCAGTTCGAGCTCGCGGAGCTGACCGCGCAGCTGGCGGCGTCCCAGGCGTACGTGGCGCACTGCGTGGGGCTTTTCGAGCGCGGGGAGCTGGACCTGGTCGCGGCGTCGACGGTGAAGCTGCAGGCCACCAACACTGCCAAGAACCTGGTGGACCGCTGCCTGCAGCTGCACGGCGGCTTCGGCTACATCCTGGAGTCCTCCGTGGCCCAGGCGTACACCGCCGTGCGGCTGCTCACGATCTTCGGCGGCACGGACGAGATCCTCAAGGCCACCGTGGGCCACCACATCGCGTCCGGGCAGTGACCCGCCGCGCGTCGTCGCGCACCCCGCAGCACACACCAGGCCACACCCCACGCCGGTCCTCCCCCGGCACCCGCGCAAGGAGACCCCGATGACCGATCCCACGCCGTCGTACGCCAAAGGGCCCACCGACCAGCCCCTGCTCGAGCAGACCATTGGCGAGAACCTGCACGAGACCGCCGAGCGGTACCCGGACCACGAGGCCCTCGTGGACGTGGCCGCCGGGCGGCGGTGGACCTACCGCGAGTTCGTGCGGGACGTGCAGTCCCTGGCCACGGGCCTGGACCGGCTGGGCGTGCGCGCCGGGGACCGCGTGGGCGTGTGGGGGCCCAACTCGTGGGAGTGGGTGCTCACGCAGTACGCGTCCGCGGAGATCGGCGCGATTCTGGTGAACATCAACCCCTCCTACCGCCAGCACGAGGTGGACTTCGCGCTCGCGCAGGCCGGAATCTCCACGGTCATCAGCAGCCCCGCGTTCAAGACCAGCGACTACGCCGGGATGCTGCAGGCCGCTCGCCCCAACGCCCCCGAGCTGGAGAACGTGGTGCTCATGGGCAGCCCCGAGTGGGACGCCCTGTTCGTGGCACCGGACACCGCCCGGCTCGCCCGGATCGCCGCGGGCCTGCACGCCGACGACGCCGTGAACATCCAGTACACGTCCGGCACCACCGGGCGCCCCAAGGGAGCCACGCTCAGCCACCGGAACATCCTCAACAACGGGTACTTCATCGGGGAGCTGCTGCACTACACGGCCGAGGACCGGATCGTGGTGGTGCCACCCCTGTACCACTGCTTCGGCATGGTGATCGGCAACCTCGCGGCCACCAGCCACGGCTGCACGATCATCCTGTCCGGGCCGGGCTTCGACCCGCGGGCCGCGCTGCGCGCCGTCGCCCGGGAGAAGGCGACCAGTCTGTACGGGGTGCCCACCATGTTCATCGCGGAGCTGGAGCTGCCGGACTTCGCGGACCACGACCTCTCCACCCTGCGCACCGGTGTGATGGCCGGGTCCCCGTGCCCCATGGAGATCATGCGCCGGGTCATCTCCGAGATGCACATGAGCGAGGTGGCCATCTGCTACGGCATGACCGAGACCTCCCCCGTGAGCTTCCAGACCCGCTCGGACGACTCCCTGGAGCGCCGCGTGGGCACCGTGGGCCGGGTGCACCCGCACGTGGAGGTCAAGATCGTGGACCCCGCCACGGGTGAGACCGTGCCGCGCGGGCAGGCCGGCGAGTTCTGCACCCGCGGCTACTCCGTGATGAAGGGCTACTGGGGTCAGGAGGAGAAGACCCGTGAGGCCATCGACGCCGAGGGCTGGCTGCACACCGGGGACATCGCCGTGATGGACGAGGACGGCTACGCGCAGATCACCGGGCGGATCAAGGACATGGTGATCCGCGGCGGCGAGAACATCTACCCGCGCGAGGTGGAGGAGTTCCTCTACACCCACCCGGACATCGTGGACGCCCAGGTGATCGGCGTGCCCAGCGAGAAGTACGGCGAGGAGCTCATGGCCTGGATCCGGCTGCGCGATGGCGCTCCCGCCCTCACGCCCGAGGCCGTCCTGGAGTTCGCGGACGGGAGGATCTCCCGCCACAAGATCCCCCGCTACGTGCACGTGGTGGACGAGTTCCCCATGACCGTGACCGGCAAGGTGCGCAAGGTGGAGATGCGGGAGGAGGCCCTGCGGATCCTGGACCTGGAGGGGTGACCCTGCGCAAGAGACCACTGGCCCCAGGCACTTCTGTCGCGCTGAGTCGCTGAAACAGTGCTGCTCCCCGGCCGCAGGATGAACCGAGCCACGGTTGCCGACTGAGAGGATGGGGCATGCTCACCCTCGAAGAGATCTTCCCCCCGTTCGGGCTCCGCATCACGTGCGGGGACATGGAGCTGCGCGTGCTACGGGACGAGGACTTCCCGGAGCTCGTGGAGCTCGTCCAGGGCGGCATCTCCGTGGCGGGACTCCCCATGCCGTTCCTGCGCGCCTGGCACGAAGAACCGTTCGCTCCGGGGACGCCCGACGGCTTCCCGACCACCTCACTGTCCTGGTGGTGGACGCAGCGGGCAACGTTCGCGCCGGACCGCTGGAACCTCGCCCTGGCGGTCCGGCACTGCGGTGAGCTCGTGGGCATGCAGGACCTCATGGCCGAGGACTTCCCACTCACCCGCTCGGTGTCCTCGGGATCGTGGCTCGGGCGGGCGCACCAGAGCCGGGGGCTCGGGACGCTCATGCGTCAGCTCGCGGTGGGTTTCGCGTTCGACGAGCTGGACGCCCTGGCGTGCCACTCCGAGTACGTGGTGGGCAACCACGCCTCGGCCGCGGTGAGCCGCAAGACCGGGTACGTGGCCAACGGCCGGGCGCGCCACGTGCAGCACACGCACGAGGGGCCGGTGGGCATGGTGGAGCAGCGCGTCGTCGTCACCCCGGAGACGTACATCCGCCCCGAAGCGCCGGGGATCTGCGAGGGCACCGGGGCGCTGCGCCGCTTCCTCGATGTCCAACGCCGGTGAAGGTGACACGCCCCAACCGCGTGTCACTCGCGAGACGGCGCGCAGGGAACCCTGAAGATCCTGGGTCTGCCCGGCTGATCGGGCCCGGGCTGCGGTCCCGGGAGGGGCAGACATGACTGTGGGCCCGGCGTGCGCCGGGCCCACAGTGTGCAACAACTTCACGCGGTGGTGTTTCGTCGGTTCAGACGATGCGGCGGGTGTCCAAGCCAAGGACAGAACCTGTCCTCTGCTGCCGGGCCCCCACCTACCGGGGAGGATCAGCGGTTGCGGCGCTGAACGTCCGTGTCACCGGTGCGAGCCACCGAGCGGGAACCGAAGAGACCCGCCAGGGACGCGATGATGGCCCCGATCAGCAGGCCCACGAAGCTCCAGATGGCACCCGAAGCAGCGGTGTCTGCGGCCTGTTCGGCCTTCGGTGCGGCATCCTTGGCGGCCTGGCTGGCCTTCTGCTGGGCGTCCTGAGCCGCCTGGCTGGCCTCCGAGGGGTCAATGCTGGGGGCAGCCGAAGCAACCATGTCAGCGTTCTGTCCGGCAGCATTAGCCGCCGTGGAGGTGAGGGAACCCAGCGCGCCTCCTGCAGCACCCAAAATGCCGCCGGCCAGGAGGGAAGCAAGCACGAGAGCCGTCAAAAGGGACGTGGCCCAGGTGAGGAAACCGTGGATCAGACCCGCCCGGCCTGCGAGCAGCCCGGCGACGAACCCGCCAGCCGCGAGGGACAGGGCGAGGGAGATCACGGACCAGATGCCGGTGGCGATGCCCACGCCTTCACCCGGGTTGGCCGAAGTGAGGTTGAGGTTGCCCAGACCAAGTGCGGCAGTGATGAAGGACAGCAGGATCAGTAGCGCGAGGAAAGTGACCACGCCCGCGATGACCGCTCCCCAGGAGATGTTCTTGACATCACCGCTGCGGCGGTCGCCCAGGAGATCGTCCTTCCAGGAGGGCTTCGAGTTCTTCACGGGCGCAACGTCGTGATCGTGATTCACAGTCACTGCCTGCGATCCAGAGTGATCCCCCGTGGGGTTATTCTTCGTCAAGGTGAGATTCCGTTCGTGGTGGTTGATCCGCCTTGCGGGCGGGTACGTCAAGTGTGCAGAGTGATCCTGTCCTGTCGGCTGGACCACACGCCTGCCTAGAGCAGAAAATTATGCCCACCGTATGGTATCGTACCAAGCCGGGAAAACTGTGCGGGACTCTTGAGGGTCGCCGGTGAAGGCGGCAGGAACGTCCACCCCCGGGGGGAGGAAATTCCCCCGGCAGGCACGCGGACCCGCCCGGTGCCCGTGTGTCAGCGCAGCCAGTCCTCGAAGCGCGTGGCGGTGATGAACGCGTCCTGCGGGATCAGCCCGCCGTTCGCGATGCCGCGCCCCAGGTAGGGCGCCTCCCTGACCACCGCCGGGCGTTGCCCGCCCAGGTCCCCGCCGACCATGAGGATGCGGCGGGCGAAGTTCGCGATGGTGTCCGCCTCGGGACCGCGGACCGCGCGGATCTCGTGCCGGGCCTGCCGAGGTGCGGTGGCGGCGTCGGCCACGACGTCCGCGACTTCCTCGCGCAGGGCGGGTGCCATGAGCATGGTGGGTGCCAGCGCCACCGGGCCCTTGTTGACCATGCCCATGGTGGCGGGGATGAAGTCGAACCACTGGGTGGAGCGCACCGTGACGGACGGGACGGGGGCCTGCTGGTAAATGCTCTCCTGCACGGCCTTGCCCTTGTAGTAGCCGTCCCCGCCGTTGAGGCGCGGGTCCGCCGCACCGGCGATGGACAGGTACACGATCCGCCCCACGCCCTGCTCATGTGCCGCCGGGGTGATGTTCGATGCCGCTCGGTGCGGTCCCCCCTATAGGGACGTGAACAGCTCCAGCGCGTGCGCCCGGGACTCCTTGAGGTCCACGATGGGCTCCACACCCTCCTGCCGTCCGTTCCAGCGGTCCACGTAGCCGAAGTCCGGGTCGAACTTCTTCTGCTGCGTCTCGGCGTTGAAGATCCGGAAGTAGGGCGCGGCGTCCGTGCCGCACCCGGCCACCCACTGCCAGTTGTGGGGGTTGCTCGCGGGGTCCGCGTCCACCAGGGTGTCCCAGAACCACTGCTCACCCAGGCGCCAGTCGATCAGCAGGTTCTTGGACAGCAGGGACGCCACCACCATGCGCACCCGGTTCTGCATGGTCCCGGTCTCCCACAGCTCGTGCATCCCGGCGTCCACGAGCGGGATCCCGGTGCGCCCCTGCTGCCACGCTGCGAGCGCGTCCTCGTCCAGCGGTGGCCAGGGGAAGGCGTCGAACTTCGGATTGATGTTCCGGGTGGCCATCCCCGGGTGGACGTAGAGGTTGTACCAGGAGAACTCGCGCCACCCCAGCTCGGTGAGGAACTTCCCGGGGTTCTCGGCACGGTGCAGGGCGGTGTGCCACACGGTGTGCGGACTGATCTCGCCCCAGCGCAGGTGGGGTGAAAGCCCGGAGGTGGCGGGCTTCGCGGGCACGTCCCGGTCCTCGGCGTAGCGGGGCAGCCGCTCGTCCAGGAACTCGTCCAGCCGCTCGTGCGCGGCCCGCTCCCCCACGGTCCACGTGCGCGCGAGCCCCCCGGACCAGTCCGGACGGGTGGGCAGCAGCCCCCAGTCCGCCAGGGCGTCGGACGCCGGCGCTGGATCGGCGGGCACCACGGCCGACGGCGCCGGGTACGGTTCCCGGGGCGGCGGGCCGCTCGTGCACGCGCGCCAGAACGGCGTGAACACCCGGTACGGGTCCCCGTTCTGGGTGGAGACGGTCCACGGCTCGAACATGAGCGATCCGGCATACGAGTGGGCGTCCACCCCGTTCACCCCGGCCCACTCCTTGAGCCCGGCGTCCACCGCGCGCTCGGGGCCGCCGTAGCGCCGGTTCCACAGCAGCCGGTCCGCGCCGGTCTCCCGCACGACGCCGGGCACCACCTCCCCTGCCGGGCCGCGCCGCAGGGTGAGGGGCACCCCCAGCCCCGCGAGGTCCTCGGCCAGGGAGGTCAGGGAGTGGTGCAGCCACCACCTGGCGGCCCCACCGAGCGGGCGGACGCCCTCCGACTCCTCGTCCAGGACGTAGAGGCACACCACGGGCTCGCCGTGGGAGACGGCCTCGTGCAGGGCGGGGTGGTCCCCCACCCGGAGGTCGTCGCGGAACAGCACCACGGTGGTCATCTGGACTCCTCACCCGTTCTGTCGTGGGTGTGCAACGACCCCCGCTGCTCAGCAGCGGGGGTCGCGGCCTCGGTCACGGCCAATCTACACAGCGGGGCCGCACCGGGCCCGGGGCGGAAGGCCCGCAGCGGTGTGCACCGCGCCACCGGTGGCCGGGCGCGGACCCGGCCGTGCGGCGTCGTCGTGCGGCGTCAGGAGACCAGGCCGTAGATGATGCCGCTCACGGCCACCAGACCGGCCACCGTGACGAACACGTTGGAAATCTTGCCGCGGTAGGGCTCCAGTGCGGGCAGCTTGCGGATGGCGTACATGGGCATCAGGTAGAGGATCACCGCGATCACCGGCCCGGCGAGGGACTCGATGAGCGAGAGGATGCTGGGGTTCGCAATGGCCACGAGCCACGCGGTGACGAAGATGAACACGGCCACGGCGGTCTTGAGGGCCTTGTCGCTGATCTTCGTGCCCCGGGGGTCCACGGTGGAGCGGACGACGCCCACGGCACCCTCGGCGGCACCCATGTAGTGCCCGAAGAAGGAGGAGGCGATCGCGGCGAGCGCCACGGCGGGGCCCAGGTAGGCGATGAACGGGCTGCCGTGCTCGTTGGCCAGATAGGACAGCACGGGCAGGTTCTGGGCCTTGGCGCCCTGCAGCCCGGTGGGGCCCAGCGCCAGGACGCAGGACCACACGAAGCCCATGGTGAAGATGACCAGCAGCACGGTGCTGCGCTTGAGCACCACGGAGGCGCGTTCGCTCGCGCGTTCCCCGTACTCGTGCTTCATGGCCACGGAGAACTGGGAGATGGCGGGCGAGTGGTTGAACGCGAACACCAGCACCGGGATGATCATCCACACGGACATCAGGAAGTCACCGGGGGCGGGCGCGCCCTGGAAGACGCTGAGGTCCCAGCTGGGGATCAGGTAGAGCGTCACGCCCAGCAGGATCAGGATCAGCGGGTAGACCAGCCACTGCGTGATGATCAGCATGATCCGCTGGCCCGCGAGCATCACGGCCATCATGGCGGCCACGAGCAGCCCGGAGAGCAGCCAGCGCGGCGGGGACGCCAGGTGGAACTGGTTGACCAGGAGGCTGTCCACGGTGTTGGTGATGCCCACGCCGTAGATCAGCACGATCGGGTAGATGGCCAGGAAGTACACCACGGTGATCACGCGGCCCAGGCCCTCGCCGAAGGCCTTGCGGGCCACGCCGGTGATGTCCTCGCCGGGCACCGGGGAGGCGCAGACGAAGCGGGAGAGCGCCCGGTGGGACAGGTACGTCATGGGCCCGATCAGGATGGTGACGACCAGCAGCGGCCACAGCCCGCCGAGACCCGCGTTGATGGGCAGGAAGAGCACACCCGCACCCACGGCGGTGCCGAACAGGGAGATGGCCCAGTTGGTCTCGAACCGGCGGTTCGCGTGACCCGCGGCAGGGGTCTGCGCGGGGGTCGCCGCAGTCGTGGCCGTAGCCGCGGAGGCCCCTCCGGCATGGGCGGTCGTGGGGTCGTGGTCGTGTTCCGCCACCGGGGTCTCCGTGCTGTCGGGGAAAGGGAAGAGCAAGAGGATGCGGACACCCTGTGAGCCGGATCATAGTTATACGCGACTCACCCGGATTGTTCAACAAGTTTACGTTGTCCCGGGTCACACCGTCTTCGACGACGCCGCCGCGCCCCGGCAAAGAGTGGTGCGCAACCACATGGCGCGCCACACGATGTGTCGTCGCGTGTCCCCCGCGCACAGGGCGCCCCGTAGCATGTGTGCATGAATCCCGATCTCCGCCTGGACACGCAGCTGTGCTTCGCGCTGTATTCGGCCTCCCGCAAGGTCACCAGCGCGTACCGGGAACCCCTGACGAAAATGGGGGTCACCTACCCCCAGTACCTGGTGCTGCTGGTGCTGTGGGAGCAGGACCACCGCACCGTGAACCAGCTGGGTGAGGCCCTGATGCTGGACAGCGGCACCCTCTCCCCCCTGCTGCGCCGCATGGAGAACGCCGGTTTCGTGACCCGCCGCCGCTCCGAGCAGGACGAGCGCTCCGTGGTCGTGTCCCTCACGGACGCCGGCCGCGCCCTCGAGGAGGACGCGGCCGGGATGCAGGAGGACCTGCTGGACAGCCTGGACATGAGCGTCCAGGAACGGGTGGTCCTGCACGATCTGGCGCAGAAGCTGTACCGCGTGCTCTGACGCGCCGCGCGGGCGGCTGCCGCCACCACCCTCCGAGCCCGCGCACCCGCGCCGGAACTGCCTGCCCCGCGAACGGGGGGCGCCGGGGAGGCCGCGGGCGGCGGCGTCGTCCGGGCGCGGGAAAGCCCCGGCGCGCGGGGTGTGCGCACCGGGGCTCCGGCGGTGGCTGATCAGGTGCGGGGCAGGGTGATCAGCGCGGTGTGGTCGTCCAGGTCGGGACGGTGGCGGCCACCGCCCTTGACGAACAGCGCGTAGCCCACGCCCAGCAGGGCGAGCCACACGACGCCCACGACCAGCGCCACGCGGGTGTCCGGGAACCAGCCGAGCAGCACGATCACGAACAGGATGCCGGCGGTCGCGGCCCACGAGGCCACGGGCCAGAACGGCACCTTGAACGCGGACTCGGGGCGGTTCTTGCGCTCGATCTCGCGGCGCATGGCGATGTGCGAGAGCAGGATCATGAGCCACACCCACACGGTGGCGAACGTGGCGATGGAGGCGATCACCAGGAACACGTCCTCGGGGATCAGCGCGTTGAGGACCACGCCGATGCCCAGGGCCACGCCCATGACCACCACGGTGAGCCAGGGGACGCCGTTCTTCGAGACCTTGGTGAACGCGTGGGGCGCCTGCCCCTGCTCCGCGAGGCCGAAGAGCATGCGCCCGGCGCCGAAGGTGTCCGCGTTGATGGCGGAGATGGCGGCCACGATGACCACCACGTTCAGAATGGATGCCGCCGCGGGAATGCCCAGGGCGGAGAAGATCTGCACGAAGGGGCTGGCCTCGCCCGTGATCTCGGTCCACGGGACCAGGGACATGATGACCACCATGGTGCCCACGTAGAACAGCAGGATGCGCGCGGGCACGGCATTGACGGCCTTGGGGATGGAACGGGCGGGATCCCCGGCCTCACCCGCGGTGATGCCGATGGTCTCGATGCCGCCGAACGCGAAGACCACCACGGACAGCGCGGCCAGCAGACCGCCCACGCCGTGGGGCATGAACCCGCCGTGGTCCACGAGGTTCTGCAGCCCCACGGGCTGGCCCGGTGCGAACGAGGTGCCGATGACCATGAGGACGATGCCGCCCACGATCATGGCGATGATGGCCCCCACCTTGATGATGGTCAGCCAGAACTCCATCTCCCCGAAGATCTTCACCTTGCGGGTGTTGATCGCGGCAATGAAGAGGATCACCGCGGCCACCCAGATCCAGCGGGGGGTGTCCGGGAACCAGAAGCCCATGTACACGCCGAACGCGGTGACGTCCGCGATGGCCACCACGATCATCTCGAACACGAACGTCCAGCCCGTGACGAAGCCCGCGAAGGGGCCCAGGTAGCGCGCGGCGTACTGGCCGAACGAGCCGGGCACGGGGTGGCGCACGGCCATCTCTCCCAGGGCCCGCATGACCATGTAGACCACCGCTCCGGCAATCAGGTACGCCAGGATCACGGAGGGCCCGGCCGCCTGGATGGCGGTGGCGGAGCCGTAGAACAGGCCCGTGCCGATCGCGGAGCCCAGCGCGATGAACTGGATGTGGCGCATGCTCAGACCACGGGACAGCGTGGGGTGACCCGCGCCGCCCTGCTGCGGTGCGGGCGGCGGGGATGCGGGACTACTCATGGCGCTCTCCTGTGGTGTTCCCGGCGGGGCCGGTGGCTGGTTCGGGTGCCTCGTCGTCGGTCGAGGCGGCAGACGGCACCGCGTCGGGTGCCGCGGTCGCCGCTCCGGGGTACGACGCCGCGGCGGCGCCCCCGGTGCGCTGGGACGACGCCGCGGCGGCGCCCTCCGCGTGCGGGGACGTTCCCCCGGGTGCCGAGTGGGGCGTCGTCGTGCTCAGCGCGTCGTGCGCCAGGGTGGTGATGAGGCGGGCGGCGGCGCGGGCGGTGCGGCCGTCCACGTCCATGCGGGGCAGCAGCTCCACCACGTCCACCAGGACCAGTTTGCCGCTGCGGGCCACGCGGTGGCACACGGCCTGGATGGTCTCCAGGGGAACACCGTATCCGGCGGGGGCGCTCACGCCGGGCGCCACGGCGGCGGGCAGGACGTCCAGGTCGATGCTCAGGTGCACGGCGTCCACCCGTTCCAGCATCCGCTCCACGGTGGCCAGCACGTGGTCCAGGAGGCGCGGGGCGCACTGCTCATCGGTGAGGTGCTCGACGCCCAGCTCCTCCGCGGTGCGGAAGAGGACGCCGGTGTTGTTGGGTTCGCTGATCCCCAGCACCGTGTAGTCGAACGTGCGCCCGGACTCCTGGTCCGCACGGGCCATCTGCAGGAACGGGGTGCCAGAGGACGGCTCGTCCGCCTGGCGCAGGTCGAAGTGGGCGTCCAGGTTCAGCACGCCCACACGCTGGCCCCTCAGGCGTTCGCTGCGGGTGCGGCCCAGGTAGCTGCCCCACGCGGTGTCGTGGCCGCCGCCCAGGACGACCACGGGGTTCCCGGTGTCCAGGAGTCGTGCAACCTGGTCCCCCAGGGTGTCCTGACCGCCCTCCAGGTCCCGGTCCGGGACCACCACGGTCCCGGCGTCGTGAATGCCGAAATCGGCATGCATTGCCAGCGGGGCGAGCGCGGCGCGCAGGGCGTCCGGGCCCTCGGAGGCACCCACGCGGCCCTTGTTGCGGCGCACTCCCTCGTCGCAGGAGAAGCCGATGAGCTCGACGGCGGGGCCCTCAGTGGCGCTGCCCTGGCTGCCTGATTCTGGGCGCGCCTTCTGATGCCAGCGCAGGTGCTCGGGGGTGTCGCCGTCCGTTCGTCCGCTCCAGACGGAGTCGTCCGGTGGAGTGATCCGGGTGGGATTCATGGAACGCCCTTTCCTGCGGTGCCTGCCCCCAGCGTGGCACGGTGCCGGGCACCCGCGAGTGTGATCTGAATTACGCTGCCCCCAGCCAATCCCACCACGGGGCGCGGAGACGAGGGCGCACACCAGATATCGTCTGGTATTCCAGACACGCAGATCGTACGACACACCGCGTGTCCGACGACGCCGCTCGCCGGGTTCCCGGGGTGGGGCACCACTGGTGGCCACGCTGCGTCGTCGTCACCCGCCACTGCTCGTCGAAGGAGACCCCATGCCGGGAACCAAAGTGCCCGCCGCCCAGAGCACGCTGCGGATCCTGCGGTTCCTGGCGTCGCGGAAGGGGCCGGTGGCGGCGTCGTCGATTGCGACGGCGCTGCAGCTGCCGCGGTCCAGCGTGTACCACCTGCTGACGGTGATGACGGAGCAGGGGTTCGTGGTGCACCTGCCCGAGGAGCGGCTGTACGGGCTGGGGATCGCGGCGTTCGAGCTGTCGTCCGCGTACACGCGGCAGGACCCGATGGCGCGGCTGGGTGAGCCGCTGCTGCGCGCGCTGGTGGATGCGGTGGGCGAGAACGCGCACCTGGCGGTGATGCACGGGCGGGACGTGGTCTACGTGGTGGAGGAGCGGGCGCCGTACAAGCCGTCGCTGGTGACGAACGTGGGGGTGCGCATCCCGGCGCACCTCACGGCGAGCGGCCGCTCGATGCTCGCCGGTCTGCCCGCGGCGCAGGTGCGGGCGCTGTACCCGGACCGGGCGTCGTTCGCGTCCCGGTGGGAGAGCACGGCGATCACGACGCCGGGGCAGCTGCGCGCCGAGCTCTTGCGGACCCGTGAGCGCGGCTGGGCAGTCGAGGAGGGGGACGTGACGCCGAACTTCGCCTCCGTCGCAGTAGCGGCGCACGACCACCGAGGGCTGCCCGTGGCTGGCGTGGCGCTGACGTTCCTCGGGCACAGGACGGACGAGACACGACGGGCGGAGCTGGTGGAGCAGCTGCGGCGGACGGCGGAGGCGCTGACGCGGAGGTTGCACGGGGCGGTGCCGGGGGTTGGGGCTGAGCGTTCCCGGGCCAGAAAGAAGCCGATATCGCAGATCACTTCACCTGCACGGCAATTTCGGTCCTGAACGGTGGTAAGACTGGGGACATGAAGCACTCGATGAAGAGGCATCAACCTGCGGGCCTCCGCAGGCCGGTATCGTTCGCCGTCGCGGCGGCCGTAGTCATGCTGTTCGGTGCAGGATGCAGCGCCGACCACCGGGACGCAACCGCGCCGAGCACGGCTGCTGCCTCTCATTCCCCGTCACGCATGCCCTCCGCGATTCCGTCCGTGACGCCGTCCCCCACGGCGCCGACCTCCCCGACGGCGGTTCCGACGTCGAGAACTCCGGCCACGACGCAACCAACCGCCGCTCCCCAGACCCCGACGGCACCGCTCACCCAGCAGCCGCAGATGCAGCCGAGTCCCCAACCCACCGGGACCGTGAAGTCCATGCATCCGGCGACCCCCACCGAGATTCCGGGCGTCACCACCGGTCAGCCGTCAGGAAAGCCGATCCCGGGAATGCACATTGCGACGGAAGAACAAGCCCTGGAGCTGATCGGCAAGGTCGACGGATTCAATCCCGACATCTACTACATCAGCGACAAGAACCCCGACGGGTCATTCACGGTCACAGGACAGTCCAAGTCCATGGCGGGCCAGGGCGGTTCCGGCACCACGGGAGTGTGGACGGTCTACCCGGACGGGTCGTACCACATGGGGCAGGATTCGGTCGACAGCTGAACATTTTTCTGGAAAGGATCCACATCATGACCCCCGTGAAACCATGGCCTGTTCCTGATCCCCTACCCGGGGAGGACCGCACGTACGGCGGCGGGCTCTACGTGGACCTAATACCCCTCCAAACCTTCGGTATCAATTGTCGACAAGTCCTCTCAAAGTACCAGTGGGCCCGCCTCAGCCGCGGCCTAAAAGCTCGCGCCGATTTCACCTGCGAATTCTGCGGGATGCCAGAGATTCCCGGGCAGAACATTTATCACCTCACCCATGAGCGATTCTCGTATGACGACGCGACTGGCGTGCAACGGCTAATTCGCTTCATCTGCTCTTGTCGGCGCTGCGACGAGTTTACCCACTTCGGTCATGCGCTGATATTTGGGGGAGACCCCACAATGATCTTGACTCATACCGAGGCTGTCAGGATGCAAACCCCCGGAGACATGAGCACTATAGAGAGCCTTGAAGCGGAAGCACAGGCAGCACTTCAGCTCTGGAAACAGCGTCGACGGATAGATTGGACGGTTGACCTATCAATTCTCGCTGGGACTGGGGTGCCGGTCGCAGAGGAGGACTTGATCCTCATGGCCCCAGCCCTGCCAGGCTAGCTGCAAGGGGGCATGACGTTGTTGAAGCGAAGCCCCACCATCACGCTACGAGTCGCGTGTACCGCTGCCGAGCAGCCTCACCGGTCGTTCCAACGAAGGCTCCAATCGCAGCCCATGACATACCCGCATGTCGGGCCCCGCGCACGGCATCGATGACGTGACGCTCCGCAGCGGACTGTTCAGCAACGGCCGTACGAAGAGCCGTGATGGCATCTACGTCCAGCTCGTCCTCGGGCCGCGGGTCGTACTGCTCGAAGCGCGCAGCCAGCTCATCGGCGTGAGCAAGAATTTCCTCGACGGTACGGGGCATGGTCATCACCTCAGGTATTTCCGACGGGCAGGCATCGCATGGACGATGACGTCAGCGGTGTGTCCCTGCACGTATCCGACTTCCAGAACGATGGCCGCCTGATTCGCACCGATCAGCATGGTGAACCCCTCGCCGAGGTCCCACGCACGGATGGGGTTGCGGTAGGCGTGAAGAATGTCGGCCTCCACGAGGCCGTGCTTCAACGCTGAGGGCGCGATGATCGGCTCGTCCACTCTTACAAGTTATCTTGTCTTGCCGCAGAGACACAAGGTTTTGACCTCTGCCTCTGTCTGGCATCCCAGACACAACCCCCTCCAAAACCCGTGACCCCCGTCACCTCCCGTGGTCCCATGGACTCATTCACCGTCCCCGGCCTCGCACGCCCGGACTGAACCGCACCAGGAGGACCACTCATGGCACTGCCCAACGCCCGCCCCGTCCGCGCTCCCCGCGGAACCGAGATCAGCGCCAAGAGCTGGCAGACCGAGGCTCCCATGCGCATGCTGATGAACAACCTGGATCCGGAGGTCGCGGAGCGCCCTGACGACCTGGTGGTCTACGGCGGCACGGGCCGTGCGGCGCGCAGCTGGGAGGCTTTCGACGCGATCGTGAAGACCCTCAAGGAGCTCGAGGACGACGAGACCCTGCTGGTCCAGTCCGGCAAGCCGGTGGGTGTGTTCCGCACGCACAAGTGGGCGCCGCGCGTGCTGATCGCCAACTCGAACCTGGTGGGGGACTGGGCCACGTGGCCCGAGTTCCGCAAGCTCGAGGACGAGGGCCTGATGATGTACGGCCAGATGACGGCCGGTTCCTGGATCTACATCGCCACGCAGGGCATCCTGCAGGGCACCTACGAGACGTTCTACGCCGTCGCCCGCAAGCTCTACAAGGAGGGCCGCCTGCAGGAGCCCACGCTCGCCGGCACCCTGACCATCACTGGCGGCTGCGGCGGCATGGGCGGCGCCCAGCCGCTGGCCGTGACGCTCAACGGCGGCGCGTGCCTGGTGGTGGACGTGGACGAGTCGCGGCTGCGGCGTCGTCAGTCCAAGCGCTACCTGGACGAGGTCGAGACGGACCTGGACACCGCGCTCGCCAAGGTCAGCGCCGCGAAGGCCGAGCGTCGCGCGCTGTCGGTCGGCTACGTGGGCAACGCCGCGGACGTGTTCCCGGAGCTGCTGCGCCGCCACCGCGCGGGTGAGATCACGGTGAACGTCGTCACGGACCAGACCTCCGCGCACGACCCCCTCTCCTACCTGCCCACCGAGTTCACCGTGGAGCAGTGGGACGCGGAGGCCAAGGCCGATCCCGTGGGCTTCACCAAGAAGGCCCAGGAGGCCATGGCCGCCCAGGTGCAGGCCATGGTGGAGTTCCAGGACGAGGGCGCCGAGGTCTTCGACTACGGCAACTCCATCCGCGACGAGGCCCGCCACGCCGGCTACACCCGCGCGTTCGAGTTCCCCGGCTTCGTCCCGGCGTACATCCGCCCGCTGTTCTGCGAGGGTCTCGGCCCGTTCCGCTGGGTCGCGCTCTCCGGCGACCCCAAGGACATCGAGGTCACGGACGCCGCCATCAAGGAGCTCTTCCCGGACAACAAGCACCTGCACGAGTGGATCGACGCCGCCCAGGAGCACGTGGAGTTCGAGGGCCTGCCCGCGCGCATCTGCTGGCTGGGCTACGGCGAGCGCCACAAGGCCGGGATGCTCTTCAACCAGCTCGTGGCCGAGGGCAAGGTCTCCGCGCCCATCGTGATCGGCCGTGACCACCTGGACTCCGGTTCGGTGGCCTCCCCCTACCGCGAGACCGAGTCCATGAAGGACGGCTCGGACGCCATCGCGGACTGGCCGCTGCTCAACGCGCTCACCGCCGCGTCCTCGGGCGCCACCTGGGTCTCCATCCACCACGGCGGCGGCGTGGGCATCGGCCGTTCCATCCACGCGGGGCAGGTCTCCGTGGCGGACGGCACCGAGCTCGCCGCTCAGAAGCTCGAGCGCCTGCTCACCAACGACCCCGGCATGGGCGTGATCCGCCACGCGGACGCCGGCTACGAGCGCGCCGTGGAGGTCGCGGACGAGCGCGGGGTCAACATCCCCATGCACAACGACCTCGCGGCCACCCGCCAGGCGGACCAGTGACCGGCCACGCCCCCGCAGGCCGGGACGACGACGCCGCACGCGGCCACCGCGCCGACGGTCACCCGGGCGCGCAGGCGCCCCCGGCGGCGTCGTCCGCTGGCGGCTCCGAGCTCATCACCGGCATTGGCGAGCTGCACACCGTGGACCCCGCCCGCGGTGCGGACTCCGTGCTCACGGACGCGGCCGTCGTCGTCGAGAACGGGCTGATCGCGTGGGTGGGCCGCGCGTCCGAGGCGCCCGCCGCAGACCGCGCGACGGACGTGGAGGGCCGCGCGGTCCTGCCCGGCTGGGTGGACTCGCACACGCACCTGGTGTTCGCCGGGGACCGCGGCGCCGAATTCGCCGCACGTATGGCCGGTGAGGCATACGCGGCGGGTGGCATCGGCGTGACCACGAACGCGACCCGCGAGGCCGGCGACGAGACCCTGCGCGGCCTCGTGGCCGGGCGGGTGCGGGACGCCGTGGCCGGTGGCACCACGTACCTCGAGACCAAGACGGGCTACGGCCTGGACGTGGAGCAGGAGCTGCGCGCCGCGCGGATCGCCGCCGACGCCGCGGACGAGGTCACGTTCCTGGGCGCCCACCTGGTGCCCGAGGGCGCGGACCCGGACGACTACGTGGAGACCGTGTGCGGACCCATGCTCCAGGCCGTGCGCCCGCACGTGCAGTGGGCGGACGTGTTCTGCGAGCGCGGTGCGTTCACCCCGGAGCAGTCCCGCCGCGTGCTGGAGGCGTGCCGGGACGCGGGGCTCGGGCTGCGCGTGCACGGCAACCAGATCGGCCCCGGTGAGGGCGTGGCCCTGGCCGTGGAGCTGGGTGCGGCGTCCGTGGACCACTGCAACTTCCTCTCGGACGAGGACGTGGCGGCGCTGGCCGGCTCGGCCACCGTGGCCACGGTCCTGCCCGCGTGCGACCTCTCCACCAGGGCGCCGCTGGCCCCCGCCCGGAAGCTGCTGGACGCCGGGGCCACGGTGGCCATCGCGTCCAACTGCAACCCGGGGACCAGCTACACCACGTCCATGAACTTCTGCGTGGCCACCGCGGTGCTGCAGATGAAGCTCACGGTGGACGAGGCGATCCGGGCGGCCACGCTCGGTGGCGCGAAGGCGCTGCGCCGGGACGTCTCCGCCCCGGACCGCCCCGCCGTGGGCCACCTGGCCGTGGGCACCCGCGCAGACCTGCACGTCCTGGACGCACCCGCCGCGGTGCACCTGGCCTACCGCCCCGGCATGCCCCTCACGTGGGGCGTGTGGCGGGCGGGCCGCCGGGAGGTCTGACCGCGCTGAGTGGCCCGGGGTCATCCGATCCCGGGCCGCCCGCAGGCCACCCCTCTACTTCTTCCCGAGCCGCTGAGACGGCTCGGACCACCGACCGGAAGGACCCCTCCCCATGACCACGTTCGACACCGACCTGCCCACCACCGTGCAGCTGGGCTCGTCCGGCGCAACCGTGGCGGACGTCGTCGCCGTCGCCCGCCACGACGCCCGGGTGGAGCTCACCGACGAAGCCCGCGAGCACGTGGCGACGGTGCGCCGCCACATCGACGAGCTGGCGGCGTCGGACGTGCCCGCGTACGGCATCTCCACCGGCTTCGGCGCGCTGGCCAACAAGCACATCCCCCTGGAGAAGCGCACGCGGCTGCAGAAGTCCCTGGTGCGCTCCCACGCCGCGGGCACCGGGCCCATCGTGGAGCGGGAAGTGGTGCGGGCGCTGATGTTCCTGCGCGCCAAGACCCTGGCCTCGGGGCACACGGGCATCCGCGTGGAGACCCTGGAGACCATGCTGGCCGTGCTCAACGCGGGCATCACCCCGGTGGTGCACGAGTTCGGCTCCCTGGGCTGCTCGGGTGACCTGGCGCCGCTCGCGCACTGCGCCCTGGTGCTCATGGGCGAGGGCCGCGCCACCGGGCCCGACGGCGTCGAGCGCCCCGTCCCCGAGCTGCTCGCCGAGGCCGGCATCGAGCCCGTGACCCTGGCCGAGAAGGAGGGCCTGGCCCTCATCAACGGCACGGACGGCATGCTGGGCCAGCTCATCATGGCGCTGGCGGACCTGCAGAACCTGCTCACCGCCGCGGACATCACCGCCGCGTTCTCCGTGGAGGGCCTGCTGGGCACGGACCGCGTGTTCGTCCCCGAGCTGCACGAGCCGCTGCGCCCCCACCCGGGCCAGAAGAATGCCGCCGCGAACATGCTCAAGGTGCTGGAGGGCTCCGGCATCGTGGCCTCCCACCGCGTGGGTGACGACCGCGTGCAGGACGCCTACTCCCTGCGCTGCGCCCCCCAGGTGGCGGGCGGCAGCCGGGACACCGCGGCGTACGCCCTGACCGTCGCGCAGCAGGAGCTCGCCGCGGCCGTGGACAACCCCGTGGTCCTGGACGACGGCACCGTGAGCTCCAACGGCAACTTCCACGGCGCCCCCGTGGCGTACGTGCTGGACTTCCTGGCCATCCCCATTGCGGACCTGGCGTCCATGTCCGAGCGCCGCACCGACCGCATGCTGGACCCGGCCCGCTCCCACGGCCTGCCCCCGTTCCTCGCGGAGGACCCCGGCACGGACTCCGGGCTGATGATCGCGCAGTACACCCAGGCGGGTCTCGTCTCGGACATGAAGCGCCTCGCGGCACCGGCCTCCGTGGACTCCATCCCCAGCTCCGCCATGCAGGAGGACCACGTGTCCATGGGCTGGCACGCGGCCCGCAAGCTGCGCCAGGCCGTGCTGAACCTGCGCCGGGTGCTCGCCATCGAGCTGCTCACCTCCACCCGCGCGATCGCCCTGCGCGCGCCCCTGGAACCCGGCGCGGCGGCGTCGGCGGTCATTGCGGACCTCGACGGCCGCGTGGGTGCACCCGGCGAGGACCGCTTCATGGCGCCGGAGATCGAGGCCGCCGAGGAGTACGTGGCCTCGGGGCGCCTGGTGCGCACGGTCGAGTCCGCGGTGGGCCCGCTGAACTGACGCGCGGAGCCGGGGACGACGCCACCGCGACGGCTCGCGCGCCCGGCGCACCGTGCGGCGCCGTCGCCTGATTCCCAGGTGTGGAAACGCCCGTTTCGCGCCACGTTTGCGTGGTGGTTCTGCACCTCAGAGTGGCGGGCCGCGGTGCACAAGACCCCTGTTCCCCGCGAACCCCCGGCTGTATCGTGGCTCACACGCGAAGGGAGCGGCACATGCCCGTCTACGAGTTCCGGTGCGAGGCCTGCGGGCCTTTCGACGCGCACCACGCCATGGCGCAGGTCCCGCGCGCCCAGGCCTGCCCCGCGTGCGGCGCGGCCGCCCGGCGGGTGTTCTCCGCCGTGGGCCTGTCCCGCGCGAACTCCCCGCGAGCACGCGCCATCGACGACGCCGCCCGCACGGCTGACGCGCCCGAGGTCGTCCGCTCCGTGCCCCGGCAGGCAGGCGCCCCGGGAGCAGTACCCCGGGTCTCCCGCGCCCCCCGGCACGCGAAGCTGCCGCGGCCGTAGCATCCCCGCACTGCCGCGCGGGAACCACCCGCGGGGCTCTCCAGAAAGGTCACGGACCATGCCAGAAGTGATTTTCCCGCTGGACTCCACCAAGCCCTTCACCGAGCAGAAGCTCACCGGACACAACCGCTGGCACCCGGACATCCCCGCCGTGGCCACGCTCAAGCGCGGGGAGAGCTACCGGATCGACTGCCGCGAGTGGTTCGACGGCGCGATCGTCAACGACGACTCCGCGGACGACATCCGGGACGCTCCCCTCAACAAGGTGCACGCGCTGTCCGGGCCGTTCCGGATCGAGGGCGCGGAGCCCGGGGACCTGCTGATCGTGGACATCCTGGACGTGGGACCGATCCCGCAGGAGGAGGGGCCGCTGGCCGGTCAGGGCTGGGGGTACACCGGGATCTTCGCGCAGAAGAACGGCGGCAGCTTCCTGGTGGACCAGTTCCCGGACGCGTACAAGGCCGTGTGGGACTTCCGGGGCGGCGAGTGCCCCTCCCGCCACATCCCCGGTGTGAAGTTCACGGGCATGGTGCACCCGGGCCTGATGGGCACCGCACCGTCCGCGGAGCTGCTGAGGAAGTGGAACAAGCGTGAGGAGGACCTGATCGCCACCGATCCGCAGCGCGTGCCCCCGCTGGCCCTGCCGCCGGAGCCGGACTCCGCGATCCTGGGCTCCCTCACCGGCGCGGAGTTCGACCGCGTGGCCGGGGAGGCCGCCCGCACCGCTCCCCCGCGGGAGAACGGCGGCAACCAGGACATCAAGAACTTCACCAAGGGCTCCCGGGTGTTCTACCCCGTGTACGTCTCCGGCGGGCACCTGTCCGTGGGTGATCTGCACTTCTCCCAGGGGGACGGCGAGATCACGTTCTGCGGCGGCATCGAGATGAGCGGTTTCATCGACATCCACGTGGACGTCATCAAGGGCGGCATGGAGGCCTACGGGGTCACGGAGAACGCCATCTTCATGCCGGGCCGCAACGGTCCCGTGTACTCCGAGTGGCTCGCGTTCTCCGGGACCTCCGTGACCCTGGAGGGTGAGCAGCGCTACCTCGACTCGCAGCTGGCCTACCAGCGCGCGATCCTGCACGCCATCGACTACCTCGCCAAGTTCGGGTGGTCCAAGGAGCAGGCATACCTGCTGCTCGGTGCGGCACCCATCGAGGGCCGCTTCTCCGGCGTGGTGGACATCCCCAACTCGTGCGCCACGGTGTACCTGCCCACGGAGATCTTCGATGTGGACATCCGCCCCTCCGCGGGCGGACCCGCGCAGGTGGACCCGGGCATGGGTGCCCCGCGCTCGATGAACCCGGCCTGACCCCGGCCCACCCTCCACGGTGAGAGGGGCCCGACGACGCTCGTGGGCGACGTCGGGCCCCTCGCCTTCCCCGTCAGCTTTGGGAGGAGACGGTCAGACGCATCGAGAGCTGGTAGCGGTCTGCCCGGTAGGTGGAGACGCAGTACTCGATGGGCGTCGAGTCCGAGAAGGAGCGCCGACGGAACAGCAGCACGGGGGACCCGTCGTCGATGTCGAGCCACTGCGCCATCTCTGCGGATGCTGACGCCGCCTCCACCGTCTGCTCCACGTGGGTCACCGGGTGGCCCTGGGCGGCCAGGAACCCGTACAGGGAACCCGAGAGGTCCGCGGCGGAAAGACCGGGCAGCAGGTGCCCCGGGAGCCACGACTCGTCCACGCTCACGGGCTGGCCGTCGGCGAGGCGCAGCCGCCGCAGCAGGTGGACCTCCGCCGGCTCTGGAACCTGCAGGTGGGCAGCCGCCGCCCCGCCCGGGTGTTCGGGCCCGGCGGTGATGATGCGTGTGGTGGGTCGGTGCCCGGCCGAGAGCATGTCCTCGTTGAAGGAGGCGAGGTGCAGATCGGAGCGCACCCGTCCGTGGGACACGAAAGTGCCCTTTCCCTTGACCCGAACCAGCACGCCCTCTCCGACCAGGTCCGAGATGGCCCGGCGGACGGTGATGCGCGAGACGCCCAGCTGCTCCTCGAGCACGCGCTCCCCGGGCAGCTTGTCCCCGGGGCGCAGCTCGCGGGTGGCCAGGGCCCGGAGGTGGTGCCGGATGCGCTCGTGCTTCAGCTCCGGGCCGTGGGGCGTCACAGGGACACGGCGAAGAGGTCCTGACCCGCCATGACGTCCTCGTCCTGTGACCGCGCGGTGATGGCATCCTCCGCGGCATCCAGCACCACCACGGGGCAGCACGCGCTCAGACCCGCCTCCCGGACGACGGTCAGGTCCACGTCCATCAGAGGATCCCCGGCGTGCACCTGATCACCCTTGGCCACGCGCACGGTGAAACCGTTGCCCTCGAGCTTCACGGTGTCGATCCCCAGGTGCACCAGCACTCCCGCTCCGGAGGGAGCCTGGACCACGAACGCGTGGGGCATGACCTTGAGCATCCGCCCGGACACGGGGGCCACCACGGTCACGGAGTGCTCAGAGGTCGGAGGCTCCAGGGCGACCCCGTGTCCCACCATCCCCTGGGCGAAGACGGGATCAGGCACCTCGGAGAGCGGCACCAGCTTCCCGGACAGCGGCGCCCGGACGACCAGCGCGCCCGGGGTGTTCACAGCAGGTCCTGAATGTCCTCGGCCAAGCTCTCGGCCTCCGGACCCACGACCACCTGGACCACCGTGCCCGCCGCCATGACACCGTGCGCGCCGAGGGCCTTCAGGGTTGCCTGGTCCACCAGGGAGGGGTCGGACACCTCGGTGCGCAGGCGCGTGATGCACCCCTCGATCTCCTCCACGTTCTGCGCGCCACCCAGTGCGGCAAGGATCTGTTCGGCCTTGGACATCGTGTCTCCTCGGTGTCTCCGGACGCACGGACCCGCGGGACCGCACGGAGCGGTCCATCCCACGGTTGACAAGCGCTCGCCCGCACATCAAAGTGATGGTCATCACTGGTTATAACCAGTGTTCACGACACTACTGATTCCCGGCACCGGGGACAAGCGTGCTCCCGGGAGAAAACGAGGCCCCCATGACCGCGGAGAACACCCCCGCCGCCGGCAGCGCGCCGGCCACCGGCGCAGCCAAACCCAAGCGCAGCGGCAAGTCCCTCCAGAACCTGCAGCGCTTCGGGCGGAGCCTCATGCTGCCCATTGCGGCGCTGCCCGCGGCGGCACTCCTCCTGCGCCTGGGGCAGGACGACCTGCTGGGGAGCATCGGGTGGTTCGCCACCGCGGCGCACGTGATCAGCGCCGCCGGTGGGGCCCTGTTCGACAACCTCCCCCTGATCTTCGCCGTCGGCATCTCCTTCGGCTTCGCCCGCAAGGGCGACGGCTCCACCGCCCTCGCCGCGGTGGTGGGCTACCTGGTGATGACCAACGTCTTCGAGGCCATGACCCCCCTGGTGCTCGGCACGGCAGAGGTGGCGGGCAAGGCCCCGAAGATCGACTACGGCGTGCTGGCGGGCATCATCATGGGTATCACCACGGCGCTGATCTGGCAGCGCTTCCACCGCACCAAGCTTCCCGACTGGCTGGGCTTCTTCTCCGGGCGGCGCCTGGTACCCATCCTCACCGCGGTGGCGGCCATCCTGATCGGCGTGGTGCTGGCGTTCATCTATCCCCTCTTTGACCGTGGCCTGACCTCGGTGGGCCACGCGGTCTCCGAGAACGCCGTGGTGGGCAGCGGTCTCTATGGATTCCTCAACCGGATGCTGATCCCCCTGGGTCTGCACCACATCCTGAACTCCATCGTGTGGTTCATCCTCGGCGACTACAACGGTGCGCACGGCGACCTCAACCGGTTCTTCGCCGGGGACCCCTCCGCCGGTGTGTTCATGACCGGGTTCTTCCCCATCATGATGTTCGCCCTGCCTGCCGCAGCGCTGGCCATCTGGCAGGAAGCCCGCCCCGAGCAGAAGAAGGTGGTGGGCGGCATCATGCTCTCCACCGGGCTCACCGCGTTCCTCACCGGCATCACCGAGCCGCTCGAGTTCTCCTTCATGTTCGTGGCCTGGCCGCTCTACATCATCCACGCCGTGCTCATGGGCTCGTCCATGATGCTCACCAACGCCCTGGGCATCCACGACGGCTTCGGATTCTCCGCAGGAGCGATCGACTACGTGCTGAACCTCGGGATCGCCACCAAACCCCTGCTGCTGATCCCCATCGGGCTGGGCTACGCGGTGGTCTACTACGTGCTCTTCCGCTTCGTGATCCGCCGCTGGAACCTCAAGACCCCGGGTCGTGAGGACGACGCCGCGGCCACGGAGGACACGCATGTCGCCTGATCCCGTGCTCACCCCCCGCGACGTTCCCGCGAGCGCACCCTGGGCACTGCGGGGCGAGCTCTGCACGGGTCTGCCCGGTGAGCCCACGGTGCGGGACGGTCTGGTGGTGGTCGAGGGCGAGCACATCGCATGGTGCGGTCCCGCCGACGACGCCCCCGCCGCCCTGCGCGACGCCGCCCGGCGGGTTCCCCTGGTGCTGCCCGGCCTGGTGGACGTGCACTGCCACGGCGGTGCGGGTGCCACGTTCTCGGCGGACGTCCCCGGGAGCCTCCGCGCGGCCCGCCACCACGCGGCCCACGGCACCACGTCGGTGCTGGCGTCGCTGGTCTCCGCGCCGTCGGACGTGCTGCTGGAGCAGATCCGGGCGCTGCGCCCCCTCGTGCAGCGCGGGGACCTCACGGGGCTGCACCTGGAAGGGCCGTTCATCACGGAGTCCATGTGCGGTGCCCAGGATCCGCACGCGATCATCCCCGGGGATCCGCAACTGCTGGAGCAGTGGCTGCGGGAGGGCCAGGGAACCGTGCGGTCCATGACCCTGGCGCCGGAGACCCCGCGCTTCTCCGAGCTCGTGGCACTGTGCCGAGCGTACGGTGTCGTGCCCTCCATCGGGCACACCGCCGCAACGGCCGCCCAGACCCACGACGCCCTCGCCGCGGACCTCACGGGCGGCACCTGGACCGCAACTCATCTCTTCAACCGGATGCCCGCCCTGGACCACCGCACGCCGGGGCCCGTGCCCGTGCTCCTGGAGAACGCTCGCGAGGACCCGGAGTCCATGGTTCTGGAGCTGATCGCGGACGGCGTGCACCTGGACCCGGAGATCGTGCGCATGGTCTTCTCCCTGGTGGGCTCCGAGGCCGTCGCGCTGATCACCGATGCCATGGCGGCTGCGGGCATGGCGGACGGGCACTACACGCTCGGTACGCTGAAGGTGGGCGTGAGCGGCGGCGTCGCCCGCCTGGATCCGGACCAGCCTGGTTCCACGGACGGTGCCATCGCAGGGGGAACCAGCCGGCTGATCGAGGGCGTGCGGAACTGCGTCGACTGGGGCATCCCCCTGCCGTGCGCCGTGACCGCGGCGTCGTGGACCCCGGCCCGCGCCCTGGGTCTCGACGACGTCGGCCACCTGGGTGCCGGGGCCCGCGCGGACCTGGTGGTCGCCGGACAGGACCTGACGGTCGGAACCGTGGTCAAGAACGGCGCACCCGTCACCGAGTGAGGAGCGAGCATGCACGTGATCCTGTGCGACTCCGCCGCTGAGGTCGCCGTGGCCGCCGCAGACCTGGTCACGCGCCGGGTGCGGCGGGGACCCGCGGTACTCGGTCTCGCAACCGGCGGCACACCCCAGCCCGCCTACCGGGAGCTGATCCGCAGGCACCGGGAGGAGGGTCTCAGCTTCGCGGGTGCCACCGCGTTCACCCTGGACGAGTACGTGGGACTCGCGTCCGAGCACACGCAGTCCTACCGAGCGACCATCCTGCGGGACTTCGTGAGCCACGTGGACCTGCCGGTGGAGCGGCTGCGCACTCCCCGCGGAGACGCCCCGGACCCTGCGGCCGAGGCCCAGCGCTACGAGGAGTCGATCACAGCAGCGGGCGGCGTCGACCTGCAGATCCTGGGCCTCGGGACCAACGGGCACATCGGGTTCAACGAGCCCGGATCCTCGCTGTCCTCCCGCACCACCGTGCGGGCGCTGACACGCCAGACCCGCGCGGACAACTCCCGCTTCTTCAACCACGGGGAGGAGGTTCCCCGCCTGTGCCTCACCCAGGGGCTGGGCACCATCTCCGCAGCCCGCGAGATCGTGCTCCTTGCCGTGGGCAGCGGCAAGGCCCGCGCCGTGCGGGACATGGTGGAGGGGCCGGTCAGTGCGCGCTGCCCCGCGTCCGTGCTGCAGTTCCATCCACACACCACCGTGCTTCTGGACCGGGAGGCGGCTGCCGAGCTGGAGTACCTGGAGGACTACCGGGATGCCGCGCGGCTGCTGCGCGAGCAGAGCTGAGACGACCGAGGCCGCGCAAGCACCGCGTCTGAGGCGAGCTTCCACCAACGAAATATGCGTTATCGGTGACCGACCTTCCCCTGACGCGTCGGGCCACCGTTGCGGGGCCCCGCCCGCAGGGCAGAACCCACCCCGACCGTTCGGAACGGCCCGTCCACCCGCGGGGCACGAACCCCTACTCCCCCTCGAACGGCCACCCGTGCGCCGCGAGCATCGCGCGGACGCGCTCCAGCTCCTCGGGCTTGGGCTCGTCCTCCGTGGCGCGGTGGATCGCCTCTCGGGCGTCGGCCTCGGACGGGGCCACACCGTGGGCGCGGGCGTCCTGAGCAAGCTGCTCCGCGATCGCGGCCATGTCCTCCTCCGCGAGCTGCGGGCGCAGCACCGCGAGCACGGGCAGGTAGTCCTGGGCGGGCACCCCGTTGGGGTAGTCGGCGCGCAGCCAGTTCATCACCCGGGCCACGTACCCCGGCTGCCGGGGCACCTCGTCCTGGCTCGCCCCCACGAGCGGCCAGCCGGCGCGCGCGAGCTCGGCGGCGACGTCGCCCAGCTGGGTCTCGGATGCCGCCGCCGGTCCCAGGAGGTCCCCCGCAGGCAGCCCCAGCGTCTCGAGCAGCCGCTCGGTGCGGTGGGGGCCCACCGTGCGGGCCAGCAGCTCCGCGAGCGGGGCGTGCTGATCGCGCGGGACGCCGTGCGGGTAGGCGGCGCGAATGTGGTCGAGTGCCGCGTCGAAGGTCATCATCCGAACACCGAGATCCCTAGGTAGTGGTCCAAGCTCTTGCGGGTGATCCACAGGACTCCGATCACCACGGCGGCGAGCACGATGGCAAAGCACAGCACGGCACCCACGAGGGCGGCGCCACCGCGGCGGGCCGTCCCGTCCGGTCCGGGCTGCGGGGTGGCACGGCTCCAGAGGGCGATGCCCACGGTGAACAGGGCAGGCAGCCCGGCGCCGAAGCAGAGCCCTGCCAGCAGCACGGCGAGGGCGGATCGGGCCATCTCGGCGATCATGAGCGGGCCACCTCCTGGATGTCGGCACGGTCGGGGTCGGCGGGAACCACGGAGTGGGTCTCCTCGTCCCAGTCCGCGTTCACATTGTGGCGGTCCACCTTCTGGTGCCGGGACCGCGCGTAGATCCCGGCGGAGGCCACCACCAGGAGCAGGAAGATCACCACGGCGCCGGGCAGACCCCCCACGGCGTGGGCGAGCACGAAGCACACCGCTCCCACCACGGCGGCGGCCGGGAGAGTGAGCAGCCAGCCCACGACCATGCGCCCGGCCACGCCCCACCGCACGTGCGCGCCGGGCTTGCCCACGCCCGAACCCAGGATGGAGCCGGTGGCCACGTGGGTGGTGGACAGCGCCATGCCGAAGTGGCTGGAGGTGAGGATGATGGCCGCCGAGGACGCCTCCGCCGCCATGCCCTGCGGGGGTTCGATCTCCACGAGACCCTTGCCGAGCGTGCGGATCACCCGCCAGCCGCCCAGGTAGGTGCCCAGCGCGATGGCCACCGCGCAGCTGACGATGATCCACACCGGCAGACCGCTCTCCTCGATTCCCTGGATGCTGAGGCTGCCGTGGGCGATCAGGGCCAGGGCGATCACGCCCATGGTCTTCTGAGCGTCACCCGTGCCGTGGGCCAGGGAGACGAGCGACGCCGTTCCCACCTGCCCCCAGCGGAAC
>NZ_PHOA01000090.1 GCF_003687455.1 Kocuria tytonicola
CTTCAAGGCCATGGGGGCGGCAGCGGCTCGTGGCGCTTCCCTGGACGAGGTGGAGCGGATCGGGCGGCACGTGAACGAGCACACACGCACCATGGGGGTTGCGTTCGGCGGGTGCACCATGCCCGGCTCGGACAAGCCCCTGTTCACCGTCCCGGACAACCACCTGGGCCTGGGGCTCGGCATCCACGGCGAACCCGGGATCCGGGACGTGCCGATGCCGCGCGCCGGAGAACTGGCCCATCTCCTGCTCGATCCGATCCTCGACGACGCGCGGACGGAGACGTCCCGCCGAGTGGGTGTGATCGTGAACGGCCTGGGCACCACCAAGTACGAGGAGCTGTTCCTGCTGTTCCGCCATGTGTCACGGCTGCTCGACGAGCGGGGGTTGACCGTGGTGGAGCCGGAGGTCGGAGAACTCGTCACTAGCCTGGACATGGGCGGGTGCTCCCTGACCCTGACATGGCTCGACGACGAGACGGAGCCCCTGTGGCGGGCGGGCGCCTACACGCCGGCCTACCGCAAGCAGGCAGCCGCGCTGCAGGAGATCGACCACGGTGCAGCGGCGGCGCTGCAGGACTCCTCGGAGGAGGAGATCCCCGAGTTCGGGGAGGCTTCCGCCCGGCTCGCCGAGACGCTGCGCCACGCGGTCGTTGCAGTCGACGAGCTGATCGCCCGCGAGGAGACCGCGCTGGGCGAGATCGACGCGATCGCGGGTGACGGTGACCACGGCCGCGGCATGAAAAAGGGCACCGGTGCCGCTCGTGAGGCAGTGGAGGCGCTGGCGGGTCGTGCCGGGGCGTCGTTCTCCCTCGCGCGTGCGGGTCAGAGCTGGGCGGAACGTGCCGGAGGCACCTCGGGCGTGCTGTGGGGCGCAGCGCTGGAGGCCGCGGCTCGCACCGTGGACGACGCCGCGGAGGGCTACGACGGCGCACTGCTGCGCCATGGCGTCGTCGCGTTCACCGAGACCATCCAGGAATTGGGGGGTGCGCAGCTGGGTGACAAGACCATGCTGGATGCTCTCCTACCGTTCGTGGAACGGCTCACCCGGAGCCAGGATGAGCCCGTGGCGGAGGCGTGGCGGGACGGCGCCCGCATCGCGGCGGAAGCCGCCCGCGGGACAGCCGAACTGCGGCCGAGAGTGGGGCGAGCCCGCCCGCTCGCCGAGAAGAGCCTCGGGCACCCGGACGCCGGGGCCACGTCCATGGGGATGATCCTGCAAGCGCTCGACGGCTTCGTGTCCGGCAGCAGCAACGAGAACAACGGAAAGTGAGCGAGACCATGAGCAAGAAGCTGCGAGTGGTGGTCGGCAGCGACGACGCCGGCTACGAGTACAAGGAAGTCCTCAAGAGAGACCTCGAGGGGGACGAGCGCGTGGCCGAGGTGATCGACGTGGGCGTGGGCAACGAGGGGCACACCCCGTACCCGACGGTGGCCATCGGTGCTGCGGAAAAGATCCGGGACGGTGAGGCGGATCGGGCGCTGCTGATCTGCGGCACCGGGCTGGGAGTGGCCATCAGTGCCAACAAGGTGTCCGGGATCCGCGCGGTCACGGCCCACGACTCGTTCTCGGTGGAGCGTTCCATCCTCTCCAACAACGCGCAGATCCTCTGCATGGGCCAGCGCGTGGTGGGTCTGGAACTCGCACGCCGGCTGGCGCGCGAGTGGCTGGGCTACACCTTCGATCCGCAGTCCTCCTCGGCGGAGAAGATCAAGGTATTGGAGAACTACGAGGCGCAGCACCCCGTGGCCCCCGAGAGCCAGGGGTGCTGAGCATGACAGTGGATGCCGCGCGGGAGAGGCGGGGGGTCGTGGTCACGGGTGGTGCCTCCGGCATCGGTTTCGAGTGCGCCACGCACTTCGCGGAGCGTGGCGACCGCGTGGTTGTCGCGGACCTCGCGGACGGATCCCCCGCCGTGGCCCGATTGCCGCACCCCGAGCGGCACCGTGCCGTGGTGGTGGACGTGGCCGACCGGTCCTCCGTGGCCGCGCTGGCGGCCGTGGTGCGGGAGGAGTTCGATGGTCGCGTGGACGTGGTGGTGAACTGCGCGGGCATCGCGCTGCTGGCTCCGGCCCGCGAACTAAGCGCCGAGCAGTGGGACCGTACCCTGTCCGTGAACCTCACCGGCAGCTTCACCGTGTGCCAGGCCCTCGGCCCGCTCATGCTCGACCGTGGAAGCGGGAGGATCGTGAACCTCGCGTCGCAGGCCAGCGTGGTCGCGTTGGACCGGCACGTGGCGTACTGCGCGTCCAAGGCCGCCGTGGTGGGCATGACGCGGGTGCTCGCCGCGGAGTGGGCCGCCCACGGAGTCACGGTGAACGCGGTGTCCCCCACGGTCGTGGACACCGAGCTGGGCCGCCAGGCATGGGAGGGCGAGCCCGGCGAGCAGATGCGGGCGGCCATACCGGTGGGCCGGTTCGCGGAGACGCGTGAGGTGGCCGCTCTCGTGGGGTACCTGGCCTCCGACGACGCGGCCATGGTCACGGGCCAGAACATCGTGATCGACGGCGGCTACACCGCCGTCTGAGTCGTGCCCGTGGCCCGGTGCGGAATCCCGGGCCACGGGCCGTTCCACCCCAGATCTGCGGGGCCCTGGGACTGGTAGTTTGACGTGGTGCGGGCCACAAGCGGTCCGTGCCCAGGAGGGAGCAGCCATGCAGCAGGACACATCCGCCACGGACGCGGTGCGGCTTTCACAGGCGGTGCTGGGCGAGCTGGACGTCCCGGTCCCGGAGTACGACCGCTCTGCGGTGACCGTGGGCATCGTGCACTTCGGCGTGGGAGGGTTCCACCGGGCGCACCAGGCCATGTACCTGGACCGGCTCATGAACCAGGGCAAGAACCTCGACTGGGGCATCTGCGGCATGGGCGTGCTCCCCGGTGATGCCGCCATGAAGCAGGTCATGGCGGAGCAGGACCACCTGTACACGCTGGTGCTCAAGCACCCGGACGGCACCCTGGAGCCACGGGTGGTCGGCTCGATCGTGGACTACGTCTTCGCGCCGGAGCAGCCCGAGGAGGCCATGGCGCGGCTCACGGATCCCGCCACACGGATCGTCTCCCTGACCATCACCGAGGGCGGGTACAACTTCAGCTCCTCCACGGGTCTGTTCGACGCGCAGAACCCCGCCGTGGCCCGCGACCTCGAACAGGCCCGGGCCGCCGCGCAGGCCCGGGAGGCGGAGCCGCCCAGCACCGTGTTCGGCATGGTCGTGGAGGCCCTGGCGCGCCGTCGGGAGGCGGGCACGCCCGCGTTCACGGTGATGTCCTGCGACAACATCCAGGGCAACGGCCACATGGCCCACCAGCAGTTCACCGCCTACGCCCGGCTGCGTGATCCCGAGCTCGCGGAGTGGATCGAGGCCAACGTCCCGTTCCCGAACTCCATGGTGGACCGCATCACCCCCGTGACCACGGACGGGGACCGGCAGCTGGTGGCCGAGCGCTTCGGCGTCGCGGACCGCTGGCCCGTGGTGGCCGAGCCGTTCGCCCAGTGGGCCCTGGAGGACGCCTTCGCGGACGGGCGCCCCGCCTTCGAGGAGGTGGGGGTGCAGGTGGTCCCGGACGTGGAGCCCTACGAGCTCATGAAGCTGCGGCTGCTCAACGCGAGCCACCAGGCGCTGTGCTACCCGGGGTTCCTGGCCGGGTACGAGTACGCGCACGAGGTGTGCCAGGACCCCACGTTCGTGGCCTACGTGCTGGGGTACATGGACCGGGAGGCCACCCCCACGCTGCGGCCCGTGGCGGGGGTGGACCTGGAGGCGTACAAGCACCAGCTGGTGGAGCGCTTCGCGAACCCCCACGTGCGGGACACCCTGGCCCGACTGTGTGCGGAGTCCTCGGACCGGATCCCCACGTGGCTGGTGCCCGTGATCCGCGAGAACCTGGCCCAGGGCCGGCCGGTGGAACTCAGCGCCACCATCGTGGCCTCGTGGGCGCGCTACGCCGAGGGCACGGACGAGAACGGCGCCGCGATCACCGTGGTGGACCAGCGCCGGGAGCGCGTGATGGCCGCCGCCGCGCGCCACGGCGAGGACGAGCTCGCCTTCCTCCGGGACGAGGCCCTCTTCGGGGACCTCGTCCGGCACGAGGAGTTCACCCGGCTCTACGCCGCGGCCCTGCGCAGCTTCCGTGAGCGCGGGGCGCGGGCCACCATCGAGGACGCCGTGGCACGCTTCGCGCAGTAGCGGCCCCGGGCTCCAGCCGGCGCACGCACGTCCCGCCCCACCACGGGCGGGGCGGGAGAACCGGGCGGGGCGGAGGAACCGGGCAGCCTGCACGCCGCCGCGGGGCAGTGGCCCCGTGCGGCACGGTGGGTCAGCAGGCCTCAGCCCAGTTCGGACTCCAGGCGGGTGCGTGCGGCGCCGTAGCGCTCGCGGAAGGCGCGGGCGGCGTCGCCACGCTCCGCGGGGTGCAGCTCACGGCTCACCGCGCGGGGCCACTCGGGGAACGCGCCCGTGGCCACCCACGCGGCCTGGCGGGCCGCCCCGAGGGCCACGTACTCGTCCGAGCGGGGAACGGTCACGGGCATCCCCAGCGTGTCCGGCAGGACGCCGCACAGCGCCTCGGACTTCGCGCCGCCGCCGATCAGCAGCACCCGGTGCACCGCCACGTCCACGCCGCGCAGCACGTCCAGGCAGTCCGCGAGCGAGTTCGCCACGGACAGCACTGCGGCCCGCGCCAGGTTCTCGCGGGTCAGGGACGCACGGGTCATCCCCTCCAGCCGCCCCGTGGCGCGGGGGAGGTTGGGCGTGCGCTCGCCGTCGAAGTACGGCAGCAGCGTGAGACCTCCGGCGTCCGCGTCCCCGGCGGAGGCCAGGCGCGTGAACTCGTCCAGGTCCGCGCCCAGCAGCTGCGCGGTGGAGGTCATCACACGGGCCGCGTTGAGGGTGCACAGCAGCGGGAGGAAGCGCCCGGTGGCGTCCGCGAACCCGGCGGTCACGCCCGTGGGGTCCCGCGGCGGTTCCGGGCTGCATGCGAACACCGTGCCGGAGGTGCCCACGGACACCACCACCTCGCCCTCGCCGAGACCCAGCCCGAGCGCGGCGGCGGCGTTGTCCCCGGAGCCCGGGCCCACGACGACGCCGTCCCCGCCGCCCCACTGCGGGCACAGCGTCCCAGCGGCCTCGTCCGCGGCGAGGACGCGAGGGAGCTCGGGCACGGCGCCGAAGTACTTACGGAGCAGCTCCGGGCGGTAGCTGCCGTGCGCGGCGTCGAAGTACCCCGTGCCGGAGGCGTCCGAACGGTCCGTGACGAACTCCCCGCACAGCTGCAGCGTGAGCCAGTCGTGCGGGAGCATGACCCGCGCGACCCGTTCGGCCGCTGAGGGCTCGTTCTCACGCAGCCAGGCGAGTTTGGACAGGGTCATGGCCGGGACGGGTGACATGCCCACCCACTCCATCCACCACTGTGCGCCATGGTCCTCGAGCATGCGGCGGGCCTGGGGCTCGCTGCGGACGTCGTTCCACAGCAGGGCGTCGAACACGGGCTCGCCGTGGCGGTCCACGGCCACCATGCCGTGCTGCTGACCCCCCACGGACACGCCGACGAGGTCGTCCCGGGAGGCCACGCCCGCCTCGGCCCAGGCAGCACGCAGCGCGGTCAGCCAGGACCGCGGGTCCACACTCGTTCCGTCCGGATGGGGTGCGCTCCCGCGGGTCAGGACCTGCCCCGTGGCGGCGTCCACGACCACCACTTTGCAGGACTGGGTGGACGAGTCGATGCCGACGACGGCTGCCATGCGGATGCTCCCTTCGGACGCGGCCCAGTGACCGGGACGTCCCACCATTCCACCACGACGGGAACCGTGAGCATCAGCGTGCCGTGGACGCGTCCGCGCAACGCGGTCCCTGAAGTGCCCGAAAAGGACGACGACGCCGCGGGGCGGCCCCGCGGCGTCGTCGTCGGTTCTGCGGCGTGGCCGGGAGGGACCCGACCGTGGGGTGTCAGCCGCGCGGGATGTTGCGCAGGTTGGAACGGGCCATCGAGACGGCCTCGCCGGCGCCGCGGTTGAGCACGATGCGGGACATGGCCGTGGCGAAGCCGAACACCTGGTCCTTCTTGATCTCCGGCGGGATGGAGAGCGCGTTGGGGTCGGTGATGACCTCCACCAGGGACGGGCCCTGGTGCGCGAGCGCAGAGGTGAACGCGGACTCCAGGTCCTTGGGCTTCTCCACCCGGATGCCCTGGATGCCCACGGCGCGGGCGATCGCGGCGTAGTCCGCCTGGGGGACGTCCACGCCGAAGTCCGGCAGCCCGTCCACGAGCATCTCGAGCTTGACCATTCCGAGCGTGGAGTTGTTGAAGACCACCACGGTCACGGGCAGGTTGTAGGCCGCGAGCGTGAGCAGCTCGCCCATCAGCATGGAGAGTCCGCCGTCCCCGGAGACCGAGATGACCTGGCGCCCGGGCTCCGCGACCTGCGCGCCGATGGCCTGCGGCAGGGCGTTGGCCATGGAGCCGTGCAGGTAGGAGCCCAGGATGCGGCGGGTGCCGAGCGGGTTGATGTAGCGGGCGGTCCACACGTTGCACATGCCGGTGTCCGCGGTGAACACGGCGTCCTCGGCCGCCACCCGGTCCAGGATGGACGCCGCGTACTCCGGGTGGATGGGCGTCATCTTCTCGACCTTGCGGGTGTACGCACCCACGGCCTTGTTCATGAGCTTGTCGTGCTTGGCCAGCGTCTTGTCCAGGAACGAGCGGTCCGTCTTGACCGTGAGCTCGGGCAGCAGCTTGAGGATCGTGGACTTCACGTCACCGTGCACCGGGATGTCTACACCCGTGCGGCGCCCGATCACCGTGGGGTCCGTGTCCACCTGGATAGTGGTGACGTCCGGGAGGAACTGGTCGTACGGGAAGTCCGTGCCGAGCATGACCATCACGTCGGCGCCGTGCAGCCCCTCGGCCGCCGCGCCGTAGCCCAGCAGACCGGTCATGCCCACGTCGAACGGGTTGTCGTACTGGATCTGGTCCTTGCCGCGCAGGGAGTGGCCCACGGGCGCCTTGAGGGTGTCCGCCAGGGCGATCACCTCGTCGTGGGCGCCGGCCACGCCGATGCCCGCGAAGAGCGCGACCTTCTTCGCCGAGTTCAGCACCTGCGCCATGCGCTCGACGGTCTCGTCCGAGGGGACGACGGCGCTGGGCTCCGGGACCGCGTACGGGCGGGCCTCGGCGGCCACGTCGGAGTCCGCGAGGTCACCGGGCAGGGTCACCACGGACACGCCCGGGCTCGTGACCGCGAACTGGATGGCGGAGCTGACCACGGCAGGGGACTGCTGCGGGGTGCTCACCAGCTCGGAGTACACGGAGCACTCGGTGAAGAGCCGGTCCGGGTGCGTCTCCTGGAAGTACCCGGAGCCGATGTACTGGGAGGGGATGTGGGACGCGATCGCCAGCACGGGCGCTCCCGAGCGGTTGGCGTCGTACAGCCCGTTGATCAGGTGCAGGTTGCCCGGGCCGCACGAGCCCGCGCACACCGCGAGCTTGCCGGTCAGCTGGGCCTCGGCGCTCGCCGCGAACGCCCCGGCCTCCTCGTGGCGCACGTGCACCCAGTCGATGCCGCCCTTGGCGGAGCCGCCGGTGCGCCGCACGGCATCCACGATGGGGTTGAGGCTGTCGCCCACCACACCGTAGATGCGCTCCACGCCGGCGTCGATGAGCTGCTGGATGATCTGCTCTGCGAGTTTCACGCTGTCTCCTCCGATGCTGCGCCCACGCCGGTCCTGGTTGCCGGACGGGCACGACGAATGTGCTCGCCGTCCAGCCTAGCCGCGGGTGTTTTCGGGAGAAAAGGTTTGTGGGCAACGGAACAGTGGGCCGTGCCCCGCCCCACGGCGTGCGAGAACGAGGAACCTGGTCACCCCCCCCTCCAGCCGGGGGGGGTGACCGGGTTCCTCGGGCGGAGCGGATCAGCCGATGGTGCTCAGTAGCTGCCCGTCATGGTGGTGACGTCCAGTGCCTTGTCGAGCTGCTCCTCGGTGAGCTTCTCACCGTCCACGTAGCCGAGCTCGATGGTGGCCTCGCGCACGGTGACCTTGTTGGCCACGGCGTGCTTGGCGATCTTCGCGGCGGCCTCGTAGCCGATGGCCTTGTTCAGCGGGGTCACGATCGAGGGGGAGGCCTCGGCCAGGAACGTGCAGCGCTCTTCGTTCGCCTGTAGCCCGTCCACCATCTTCTCCGCGGCCACGCGTGAGGCGTTCGCGAGCAGGCGGATGGACTCCAGCAGGTTCGCCGCCATCACGGGGATGCCCACGTTGAGCTCGAACGCGCCGTTGGTGGAGGACAGCGCCACGGTGGTGTCGTTGCCGATCACCTGGGCGGCCACCTGGATGGTCGCCTCGCAGATCACGGGGTTGACCTTGCCCGGCATGATCGAGGAGCCCGGCTGCAGGTCCGGGATGTGCAGCTCGCCCAGGCCCGTGTTGGGTCCGGAGCCCATCCAGCGGATGTCGTTCATGATCTTCATGTACGAGTACGCGATGTTGCGCAGCTGCCCGGAGGCCTCCACCAGACCGTCGCGGTTGGCCTGCGCCTCGAAGTGGTTGCGGGCCTCCGTGAGGGGCAGCCCGGTCTCTTCAGCCAGCAGCTCGATCACGCGCGCCGAGAAGCCGTCCGGGGTGTTGATGCCGGTGCCCACGGCGGTGCCGCCCAGCGGGACCTCGGCCACGCGCGGCAGGGAGGCGTCGATGCGCTCGATGCCGTAGCGCACCTGCGCCGCGTAGCCGCCGAACTCCTGGCCCAGGGTCACGGGGGTCGCGTCCATCAGGTGGGTGCGCCCGGACTTCACCACGTCCTTGAACTCCGCGGCCTTCTTCTCCAGGGAGGTGGCGAGCACCTCCATGGCGGGCTTGAGGTCGTTGATCAGGGCGTTGGTCACGGCCACGTGCACGGACGTGGGGAACACGTCGTTGGAGGACTGCGAAGCGTTCACGTGGTCGTTGGGGTGGACCTCCACCCCGGCGGACTCGAGCGCGCGCGAGGCGAGCGTGGCCAGCACCTCGTTGGTGTTCATGTTGGAGGACGTGCCGGAGCCGGTCTGGAACACGTCGATGGGGAAGTTGTCGTCCCACTCGCCCGCGGCCACGGCGTCCGCGGCGTCACGGATGGCCTGGGCGCGCTGCGCGTCCAGCACCCCCAGCTCCTCGTTGGCGGTGGCGGCGGCCTTCTTCACCTGGGCCAGCGCCCGGATGTGCTCGCGCTCCAGGGTGGTGCCGGAGATGGGGAAGTTCTCCACGGCGCGCTGCGTCTGGGCACGGTAGAGCGCGTTCTTGGGCACGCGCACCTCGCCCATGGTGTCGTGTTCGATGCGGTACTCGGTGTTTTCAGCCATGGCTCTCAGTGTAGGCACCCGCGCCGCACCGCGCCCGCAGGGTCCGCGCAGCCGCTCTCCCGTGACGGACGACGACGCCGCCCGCCCGGGTGCCCCCGCGGCGTCGCCGACCAACCGGCAACGGTGCCGCGGGAGACGTCACCTGACCGTGCGGCGTCGTCCGCGGGAGCCAGACGCTGTGAAGTGGAGCAAATGCGCAGCCGCACCGCGGAATCTGCATTTGCTCCACTTCACAGCGTCACCGCCGGGGTGTGGG
>NZ_PHOA01000091.1 GCF_003687455.1 Kocuria tytonicola
CCGCAGCACGCCACCCCGTCCGCCGCCTCGCGGTCCAGCGCCTCCGAGTCGGCTCCCGCCGACGCCGCTGCCACAGTCCCCGCCGGTACGGAGCCTGCGGCTGCCGCCGAGCCCGTTGCGGAGCGCCCCGCGGCCACGGCGCCCTCCGTCGAGCACGAGGCCGACGTGTTGGAACCGGCCGAGCGTGAGGACTCGGTGACGCCCGAGGAGGAGGCCCCCGGATCTCCGGAGCCGCTGACCAGCGAGAAGCCCGTCCCGTGGTTCGCCGCCGAGGTCACCGACGTGACGGAGCGGGCTGCGCCCGAGGCCGAGGCCGCGGACACGCAGACCGCCGACCCGGAGGCCACCACCGCGGAGACCGAGACGACCGGGCCGTCCCACGGGCAGACGGCCGCCGTCACCGGATCGTGGACGACGGGTGAGGGCTCGGAGCCCATGGCAGACGAGTCGCCGGCCTCCACGGAGTCGGAGGCGCAGGACGGTGCCGTCGTGCAGCAGGGTCAGGGTGCCGTCGTCGCCGCGGAGGACTCCGGGGAGGCATCTCCGGAGGCCCCCGAGGACGGGACCGTGACGGAGGCCGAGGGGGAGCCCGGGGGCGCAGCCGCTAGTGTGGAGGACGATGCCCGTGCCGACGCCACGGTGCAGCCGGGGCTCTCGTCCGAGAGCGGGCCCGGCGGCGTCGCACCCCGGGACGCGTTCGAGCAGGTGGCCGTGTCCGAGCACGGGGAGCCGATGCGTCCCCGTGGTGGGGCGCACCGCCGTCAGAGCGGTCTGCTGTCCACTCTGACGGGTTTCCGGCGCCGGGGCCGCGGTTCGCGCCGCGACTGAGACGCCATCCACTGAACAGTCCAAGACGGCAGGAGAGCCATGCACGAGAAACTGATCCCCATCCGACAGATCGTCACGGCGCGCAACCCGGGGGAGTCCGAGTTCCACCAGGCCGTGGACGAGGTCTTCGAGTCGCTGGGCCCCGTGGTGGCCCGCTACCCGGAGCTGCTGGACTCCGCGATCGTGGAGCGGATCTGCGAGCCGGAGCGCCAGATCATCTTCCGCGTGCCGTGGACCGACGACCAGGGCACCGTGCACATCAACCGCGGTTTCCGTGTGGAGTTCAACTCCGCCCTGGGCCCCTACAAGGGTGGGCTGCGCTTCCACCCGTCCGTGTACCTGGGGATCGTGAAGTTCCTGGGCTTCGAGCAGATCTTCAAGAATGCCCTGACCGGCATGCCGATCGGCGGCGGCAAGGGCGGCTCGGACTTCGACCCCTCCGGGCGCAGCGACGCCGAGATCATGCGCTTCTGCCAGTCCTTCATGACCGAGCTGTACCGCCACATCGGCGAGTACACGGACGTCCCCGCCGGTGACATCGGTGTGGGCGGGCGCGAGATCGGCTACCTGTTCGGCCAGTACAAGCGGATCACCAACCGCTACGAGTCCGGTGTGCTCACCGGCAAGGGTCTGTCCTGGGGCGGCTCCCTGGTGCGCACCGAGGCCACGGGCTACGGCGCGGTGATGTTCGCGGAGGAGATGCTCAAGACCAAGGGCCTGGACTTCGAGGGCCGGGACGTGGTCGTCTCCGGTTCCGGCAACGTGGCGATCTACGCGATCGAGCGTGCGCAGTCCCTGGGCGCCCGGGCGCTGACCGCCTCGGACTCGAGCGGCTACGTGGTGGACACCGAGGGCATCGACCTGGAGCTGCTGAAGCAGATCAAGGAGGTGGAGCGCGGGCGCATGAGCGACTACGCCGAGCGCCGCGGCGCGAGCGCCACCTACGTGAGCGACGGCTCCGTGTGGGACGTCCCCGCCTCCGTGGCCCTGCCGTGCGCCACCCAGAACGAGCTCAACGGCCGCCAGGCCAAGACGCTGCTGGAGAACGGCGTGGTGGCGGTGGCCGAGGGCGCGAACATGCCCTGCACCACGGACGCCGTGCACATGTTCCAGGAGTCGGACGTGCTGTTCGCGCCGGGCAAGGCCGCGAACGCCGGCGGCGTGGCCACCTCCGCACTGGAGATGCAGCAGAACGCCTCCCGGGACTCGTGGGGCTTCGACTACACCCAGGAGCGGCTGCAGGAGATCATGCGCGGGATCCACGAGAGCTGCGCGGCCACCGCGGACGAGTTCGGCATGCCGGGCAACTACGTGGCCGGTGCGAACATCTCCGGGTTCATCAAGGTGGCCCGGGCCATGGTGGCGCAGGGCATCATCTGAGGGATACCGGATCGTGACACAACCCGGGGGGTGCACCGGCCGCGGCATGCGGCGGTTGCTCACCCGTCGAGTCTAGGGTGGGGTGTATGGCAACGCATCGAGAGGTTCTGCAGTGGCTCGAGAACGAGCTGTTCGACGGACACCTGGTGCTGGGGCAGCGGCTCCCGACCGACAAGGACCTGGCCGCGATCTTCCGCGTGTCCCGCAACTCCATGCGCGAGACACTGAAGATCCTCGAGGCGCAGGGCATCGTGAAGCTCTTCGAGGGCCAGCACCGCAGCATCCTCCCCATCCTGGTGCGTGAGCCCGCGGCCTCGGCCGGCCCCGCGCTGCAGCTGCACATGGCCACGTCCGAGCACCCGCTGCGGGACATCGTGGAGTCCCGGGTGCTGCTGGAGACGGCCTCATTGCAGCAGGCGGAGCGGCGCAGCATCCCGCGGGCGGAGCTGCAGGCCGTGATGGCGGAGATGGACCGCGAGGACCTGGGGCTCAAGCAGTTCCACGACCTCTACGTCAGCTTCCACATCGCCCTGGTGAAGGCCAGCGGCAATGCGGTGAACGTGGCCCTGTTCACCGCGCTGCGGGACTCCATCTACGAGTACACGATGGCGCTCGTGGGCCACGTGCCGCTGTGGAGCACCACGTCCAGCCGCATCCGGGCCGAGCACCGCGCCATCGTGGGCGCCCTGGAGGCGGGGGACCGCACGCTCGCGGCCCGGCTCGTGCGCGAGCACATCGAGTACCAGTACGAGGAGGCGGGGGTGGACCCGGAGCGCTCCGGCACCACCACGCACGATCCGCGGGGAGCGGGCACCGCGGCGTCGTCGTCCACCGGGGAGTCCCCCGGGGCGTCCTCGACGGACGCGAGGGATCCCGGGCCGGACGAGTTCGAGGCGACAGACCGCGCGAGCGCCTGAGCCGGCGGCGGGCCGCGCCCGTTTTCGGGCGGAGCGGGGTCACGCGGTATGGTAAACGGTAGTTTGCCGTTAATCGGATGTTGCCCCTGTCTTCCGTGGGGCGGGGTGGCGTTGACTCGCCGCACCAGCAAACACACTGTCCAGAGAACTGTGAGGGATCCTATGGGTTCGGTCATCAAGAAGCGCCGCAAGCGCATGTCCAAGAAGAAGCACCGCAAGCTGCTTCGCAAGACGCGTCACCAGCGCCGCAACAAGAAGTAGGCGCGCGTGAGACAGGCCCCGTTCCCCGCTGGGAACGGGGCCTTCGCCATGTGCGTAGCATGGGCGCCATGACAGCCCACCCCGCCACGAGGTCGTGCTGCTGACCAAGCCGGGCTGCCACCTGTGCGAGGACGCCCGCGCCGTGGTGGCCGCGGTCTGCCGGGAGACCGGAAGCGCCGTGCGCGAGCAGGACATCACGGGGGACCCCGCCCTGCTGCGCGACTACGCCGAGTTCGTGCCCGTGGTCTTCGTGGACGGCGCCCCGTGGGACCGGTGGCGGATCGACCCGGACCGGCTGCGGGCCGTCCTGGACTGAGGCGCACACAGCGACCGCGGTGCACCCCCGGAGCGGGGCACGCGCCCGGACCGCGGTGCGCGCCTGGACCGTGGCGCGCTCCACCGGATTGGGGCCGCCCGGCCGGGTTTGAGACACTGGAGCCATGCCTTCAGCAACCGTCCACCTCCTGCGCCACGGCGAGGTCCACAACCCCGAGCACGTGGTCTACGGCCGTCTGCCGGACTACCACCTCTCCGAGAAGGGCGCCCGCATGGCGGAGGCCGCCGCGGCGGACCTCGCCCAGCGCGTGCAGGAGGGGGAGCGCATCGCGTTCCTCGCGTGCTCCCCGCTGACCCGCACCCGGGAGACCGCGGGGCCCGTGGCCCGTGAGCTGGGTCTGGGCGTCCACACGGACGAGCGGCTGATCGAGCCCGCGAACCACTTCGAGGGCCTGCACGTCACCGGGCGGGAGCTGGCCAAACCGCAGCACTGGCCGCACATGCTCAACCCGCTGCGCCCGTCCTGGGGTGAGCCCTACCGGCAGCAGGTGGCACGCATGGCGGAGGCCGTGCGCGAGATCGCGCGCGAGGCCGTGCGGGCCGGTGGCGACGGCGCCCAGGCCGTGGCCGTGTCCCACCAGCTGCCCATCTGGCTCACCCGGCTCTCCGCTGAGGGCCGCCCCCTCCCGCACGACCCCCGCAGGCGCGAGTGCAACCTCGCGTCCCTGACCTCCCTCACGTTCCGGGACGTCGACGCCGCCGAGGTCCCCACGGTGTCCTACCGGGAACCGGCGGCCCACCTCTATCCAGGTGTCAACCAGCTTCCCGGCTCATAATCGGTGTCCACCCCACCCACGACGTCTTCAGGTGCTGCCCTCGTGAATTCTCCGCGTTCCTCCTCCCGGCCCGCCGCCCGCACGCGGGTGCGCACGGGCGTCGTCGCCGTCGTGGCGGCCCTGGGCCTGGCGCTCACCGGGTGCTCGTCCGGCAACGACGACCTCGCCGAGCAGGCCAATGCCGGAGGCGACAAGGGGTACGTGGCCGGTGACGGCTCCGTGAGCGAGTACGCACCGGACCAGCGCAAGGAGCCCGTGACCTTCGACGCCGCGATGTACGACGGCAGCACGGTCACCGCCGAGAGCCTGCGCGGCAAGCCCGTGGTGCTGAACTTCTGGTACGCCGGGTGCGCCCCGTGCCGCGCGGAGGCCCCCGACCTGGCGGCGCTGCACGCGGAGCACGGGGACGAGGCGCAGTTCATGGGCGTGAACCTGCGGGACCAGCAGGCCACCGCCGAGGCCTTCGAGCGCAACTTCACGATCACCTACCCCTCCGCGACCGACCTCAACGGCGCGGTGCTGCTCGCCCTGAGCGACTACGTCCCCCCGCAGGCGGTGCCCACCACCCTGGTGCTCGACTCCCAGGGCCGGGTGGCCGCGCGCGTGCTGGGCAAGGCGGACAAGTCCACGCTGGACGCGCTCATCAAGGACACGGTGGCCGAGTCCGCATGAACGGCAATCCCTTCGCCGAGGTCATCCTCGACGGCTCCCTGATTGCCGCGCTGCCCGTGGCCCTGCTCGCGGGCTTCGTCTCCTTCGCCTCACCGTGCGTGCTGCCCCTGGTTCCCGGCTACCTGGGCTACATCACCGGTCTCACCGGCGTGGACCTGCGGGAGCAGAGGCGCGGCCGGATCTTCTGGGGCGTGCTGCTGTTCGTGCTGGGGTTCTCGCTGGTGTTCGTGCTGATGTCCGTGGTGCTCGCCCAGCTGGGTGCGTTCGCCTGGTTCCTGGGCCAGCAGTGGATCATGGTGGTGCTGGGGATCCTGGTGGTGCTCATGGGCGTGGTGTTCCTGGGCGGTCTCTCGTGGTTCCAGCGGGACCGCAAGATCGAGCGCCGCCCGCCCCCGGGCCTGTGGGGCGCGCCCGTGCTGGGCATGACGTTCGGGCTGGGCTGGGCGCCGTGCATCGGGCCCACGTTCGCCGCCGTGCAGGCCCTCGCGTACGTGGACGGTGTCTCCACGGGCAAGGCCGTGGTGCTGACGCTCGCGTACTGCCTGGGTCTGGGGATCCCCTTCGTCCTCATCGCCCTGGCGCTGCGCCGGGGCGTGGGAGCCATGTCCTTCTTCCGCCGCCACCGCCTCACGCTGCAGCGCGTGGGCGGAGCGGTGCTCGTGCTCATCGGCCTGGCCATGGCCACGGGCGTGTGGTCCGCACTGGTCTCCTGGATCCAGTCCGAATTCGTAACCGATTGGGTGATGCCGATATGACCAAGGCGCGTACCCCGCGCGAGCGGAAGGCGCAGCGCCCGGACGTGGAGCTGCCGACACTGGGACCCGTGGGCATGCTGCGGTGGGCCTGGCGGCAGCTGACCAAGATGTCCACGGCGCTGGTGCTGCTGCTCCTGCTCGCGATCGCCGCGGTCCCGGGTTCCCTGTTCCCCCAGCGTGTGCAGGACCCGGACGAGGTGGCCGGCTACATCCGGGCCAACCCCACCCTGGGGCCCTGGCTGGACCGGCTGCAGCTCTTCGACGTCTACTCGTCCTACTGGTTCTCCGCGATCTACCTCCTGCTGTTCATCTCCCTCGTGGGCTGCGTGATCCCGCGCGCGGTGCAGCACTTCAAGGCGTGGCGCTCCAAGCCCCCGCGCACCCCGCAGCGGATCTCGCGGCTGCCCCAGTACCGCAAGGTCATGCTCGGCGGGCGCGACGGCGCCGCGGGGCCCACTCCCACGGAGGCCGTGGAGCAGGCGGCGGCGGCCCTGAAGAAGCGCGGCTACCGGGTGCAGCCGCAGGACCTGGGTTCTGCCGCGCCGTCGGTCGCGGCGGAGCGCGGGATGATCAAGGAAGTGGGGAACATCCTCTTCCACGTGGCGCTGCTCGCGGTGCTGATCTCCGTGGCCATCGGCTCCCTGTTCGGGTACAAGGGCCAGAAGATCGTGGTGGAGGGGGAGTCCTTCGTGAACACCCTGGTGGACTACGACTCCTTCAACCCCGGCACGAACTTCAACCCCGACTCCCTCAACCCGTTCTCGGTGCAGCTGACATCGTTCGAGGCCACCTTCAACCGGGACACCTCCGACCCCGAGCACTACGGCCAGCCCACGGACTTCAACGCGGACCTCACCGTCCGGGAGGGCCCGGGGGAGCAGCCGCAGGACGTGCACCTCGCGGTGAACAAGCCCCTGAACGTGGACGGCACCAAGGTGTACCTGGTGGGCAACGGCTACGCCCCGGTGGTTCGGGTCAAGGACGGCGAGGGCAAGGTGGCCTACGAGGGCCCCGTGGTCACCGTCCCCTCGGACTCCGTGTACACGTCCTCGCTCACCCTCAAGGTCCCGGACGCGCAGCCGGACCAGCTGGGCTTCGCGGGGCTCCTGCTGCCCACGGCGGTGTCCCAGGAGGGGCAGATTCCCAAGTCCGTGGACCCGGCGCTGAACAACCCCGCCCTGCTCCTGTCCTCGTTCTCCGGGGACCTGGGCCTGGACAGCGGCCAGCCGCAGAACGTGTACGTGCTGGACACCCAGCACCTCACCGAGCTCAACTCCTTGTCCTCCGGCAACGGGCCGCTCCTGCTGGACGGCCAGCACCGCACCGCGCAGCTGCCCGGTGGCAAGGGCAGCGTGGAGTTCCTGGACGTGAAGCGCTACGTGGGTCTGGACATCCACAGCGACCCCGGGCGCATCCCCGCGTTCATCTCCTTCCTGGTGGCGTTCGCTGGGCTCATCATGAGCCTGTTCATCGCCCGCCGCCGGGCCTGGGTGCGCGCCACCGAGACGGAGGACGCCAACGGGGTGCGGTGTACTGTGCTGGAGTACGGACTCCTGGCGCGTGGCGAGGACCACCGCCTGGGCGCGGAGGCGGAGAAACTGACCGGTCTGTGGACGTCACTGTGGGAGGACCGCGGCGTGCGGGAGTACCACCTGAATTCGTCGGATAAGGCGTGAGGCAATGGGTAGCGACATCAATGTGACTCTGGGCAACTGGAGCGAGTGGTTCATGCTCCTGGCCGCCATGACCTACATGGTGGTGTTCGTGGCGTTCGTGTGGGACATGGCCTCCCACTCCAAGACCCTTGGTCTGCAGGAGCAGCGCCGCGCGCAGAAGCGGGCGGCCGCGCAGCAGGAGGACGCCAGGGAGCTCGTGGGAGCCGGCGCCGTCGGCTCCTCGGCGGCGGGCGCCGAGCACCCGGGTTCCGGGCGGTCCGTCCGCGCCACGGCGGCGGCCGACGCCGCTCCGGGCGAGTTCCGCACGACCGCGGACAACTCCACCAGGGGCGCCGGGGAGTTCGAGTCGTTGAACTACCGGCGCAACGCCCGCCGCCCCGCGGCCCGGGTGGCGGTGACCCTCATGGTCATCGCGTTCCTGCTGCACGCGTTCGCCGTGGTCTCCCGCGGCATCGCCGCGGACCGTGTGCCCTGGGCCAACATGTACGAGTTCTGCAGCACGGGCGCGCTCGTGGTCTCGGGCGTCTACCTGGTCACCCTGGTCTTCAAGGACCTGCGCTTCGTGGGCCCCATGGTCTCCGGGCTCGTGCTCATCATGCTGTGCCTGGCCACCATCGCGTTCCCCACCCCGGTGTCCCCGCTGCAGCCCGCGCTGCAGTCCTACTGGCTGATCATCCACGTCTCCATTGCCGTGGCGGCCTCCGGGATCTTCACCATCACGTTCGCCATGGCCGTGCTGCAGCTGCTGCAGTCCCGCCGCGAGAAGCGCCTGGCGGCGGGGGAGGAGTCCCGCATGGGCTTCCTGCGCGCCGTCCCGGACTCCGTGACGCTGGAGAACTTCGCGTTCCGCCTGAACTCCGTCGGCTTCGTGTTCTGGACCTTCACCCTGGCCGCCGGCGCCATCTGGGCGGACCAGGCCTGGGGCCGCTTCTGGGGCTGGGACACCAAGGAGGTCTGGACCTTCGTGGTGTGGACCGTCTACGCCGCCTACATGCACGCCCGCGTGACCCGCGGCTGGAACGGCAACCGTTCCGCGTGGCTCTCGATCGCCGGGTACATGTGCGTGGTCTTCAACTTCACCATCGTCAACACGCTCTTCCCGGGCCTGCACTCCTACTCCGGCCTGTGAGCCCCGCGCGCTGAGTCCCTCCGGTGGCGCGGGTGCCGCGCTCCCCGGACGACGACGCCGCCCCACCCCTCGGACGACGAGCCCGCCCCCGCACTTCGGTGCGGGGGCGGGCTCGTTGCCGTAGGGACTCGCGGGTGTCCCGGGAGCGGTGGTTCCGGACCGGCTACCGCTCCGCGGAGGGGGAGCTGCCGTGCGGGGGCTCGGGGTCGTTGCCGGTGTCCTCCGCCGGGTCCCCGGGGCTCTCCGGGCGCCCCGGGCCGCGGCTCTCGAACCGGGGATCGGCGGGGTCGAGCGGATCGTTCCGGGCGGTGCCGTTCCCGGCGTCATCGCCCCCGGCGGCGTCGTGCCGGTGGGGGGAGCGGCCGGTGCGCTTGAGCTCGTTCTCCCACTCCTGGAGCCTGCGGGCCCGCTCCTGCTGCCGGCGGCGCTCCTCGAGGTTGCGGAGGAACTGGGGGTCGTCGTCGGGGCCGCGGCCGCGCGCCGGCTCGCGGGCGGCGTCGTTGCGGGGGCGGCCGAAGAAGAGCCACAGCAGGGCGCCGACGACGGGCAGGAGCAGGATCACCAGCAGCCACGCGCCCTTGGGAATCGCGCGCACCGTGTACTTCTCCGACTGCGCGCACTCGATGAGCGCGTAGATGATGACGCCCACTGCCAGTGCACCCGCGCCGATGATCATGATCGCTCTGCCCATGCGCATCATCCTAGGTGTTGTGGGGCATGAGGTTGTTGGCACGAGCGGTGGGCTGATGTGAGGTGAGCGGGCTCTACCCCGCAGGATGGAAGTTCCTCAACAACCCATCCGCACGAAAGAACCCGCTCATGACCCACGCTAA
>NZ_PHOA01000092.1 GCF_003687455.1 Kocuria tytonicola
GGGGGGGGGGGGGGGCGAGACCCCCGCTGAACAAAGCTTCCAGCGGAACGAGACCCCCGAAGGATGGAAGCCCCCATGGAACGAGGCGCGCACCGTACGGTGCGCGCCTCGTTCCGTTCGACCTCCGTGGGCCCCGGGCCCGACTCAGGCCCCGATGTTCTCCGTCTCGTCCTGCCACGTGGCGGCCAGGGGACGGAGCTTGTCCTCGTTGGCGCGCGCATGGTGGGCGCAGAACAGCAGCTCACCGCCGGTGGATTCGAGGACCACACGCACGTAGGCCTGGGCTCCGCAGGCATCGCAACGGTGGGTCGCGTTCAGTTCACGCGCTTCGAGTGTCGCGTTCATGGGGATCCTCCTCACAGGTGTGGAATGCGGCCCCCTCACGGGGCGGCCGCTGTGCGACGCCGGGCTGACCCGCGCTGACCGCACGTACCAGTACAACCCACGTACCCGCGCAATGCTTCCCCGGAGTCGACCTTTTCGCCCACCGCGCACAAACCATGGGGCGCCGTCTAGAGTGATGTGGTCCCCACCGGCCCCCGCCGCACACCGACCTCCCGGGAGAAGCTCCACCGTGACACCGTCTCGATCCGAATACAACGCCCGCCACCTCTCCGTGCTGGAGGGCCTGGAAGCGGTGCGCAAGCGCCCGGGCATGTACATCGGCTCCACGGACTCGCGCGGGCTCATGCACTGCCTGTGGGAGATCATCGACAACTCGGTGGACGAGGCGCTCGCGGGCTACGGACAGGACATCGCACTGATCCTGCACAAGGACGGATCGGTGGAGGTCCACGACGACGGCCGCGGCATCCCGATCGACACCGAGCCCCGCACGGGCCTCACGGGTGTGGAGGTGGTGTTCACCAAGCTGCACGCGGGCGGCAAGTTCGGCGGCGGCTCCTACACGGCGTCGGGCGGTCTGCACGGTGTGGGCGCCTCGGTGGTCAACGCCCTGTCCGCGCGCCTGGACGTCCTGGTGGACCGCGGGGGCAAGACCTACCAGATGTCCTTCAAACGCGGTGAGCCCGGGACGTTCACGGACAAGGGCGCGCCCTCGCCGAGCGCACCGTTCGAGCCGTTCACCACGGACTCCCACCTGCAGGTGGTGGGCAGGGCCAAGCGCGGGGTCACGGGCACCCGCATCCGCTACTGGGCGGACGACCAGATCTTCACCCCGGACGCTACGTTCTCCACCGAGGAACTGGTGCGCAGGGCCCGTCAGACGGCGTTCCTCATCCCGGGGCTGCGCATCACCATCACGGACCAGCGCCGTCTGCCCGGCACGCCCGGCGCCGACGGTCCGGTGGAGGAGGTGTTCCAGTACGACGGCGGAATCTCGGAGTTCACCGAGTTCCTCGCCGCGGACGCCCCCGTCACGGACGTGTGGCGGCTGCAGGGGCAGGGCTCGTTCACGGAGCGGGTCCCGGTGCTGGACGACTCCGGCCACGCCCAGCTGCAGGACGTGGAGCGCACGTGCGAGGTGGACGTGGCGCTGCGCTGGGGCGTGGGCTACGACACCACGGTGCGCTCGTTCGTGAACATCATCGCCACGCCCAAGGGCGGCACGCACCTGAGCGGCTTCGAGAACGCCCTGCTCAAGACGGTCCGCAAGCAGGTGGACGCGAACTCCCGCAAGCTCAAGGCGGGCAACGACAAGCTCGAGAAGGACGATGTCCTGGCCGGGCTCACCGCGGTGCTCACCGTGCGCCTGGCGGAGCCCCAGTTCGAGGGCCAGACCAAGGAGGTGCTGGGCACCCCGGCCGTGCGCCAGATCGTGGCCAAGGTGGTGGAGTCCGAGCTGACCAGGCAGCTGACCTCCACGAAGCGCGACGACAAGGCGCAGGCGGGTCAGTTGCTGGAGAAGGTCGTCGCGGAGATGAAGTCCCGCATCTCGGCGCGGGTGCACAAGGAGACGCAGCGGCGGAAGAACGCGCTGGAGACCTCCTCGATGCCCACGAAGCTCGTGGAGTGCCGCTCCGCGGACGTGGCCCGCTCGGAGCTGTTCATCGTGGAGGGGGACTCCGCCCTGGGCACCGCCCGGCTGGCCCGCAACTCCAACCACCAGGCGCTGCTGCCCATCCGCGGCAAGATCCTCAACGTCCAGAAGGCCTCCATCACGGACATGCTGGCCAACGCCGAGTGCGCTGCGCTGATCCAGGTGATCGGCGCGGGGTCCGGGCGCAGCTTCGACCTGGACGCCGCGCGCTACGGCAAGGTCATCATGATGACGGACGCGGACGTGGACGGTGCCCACATCCGCACACTGCTGCTCACCCTCTTCTACCGCTACATGCGCCCCCTCGTGGAGGCCGGCCGCGTGTACGCCGCGGTGCCGCCGCTGCACCGGGTGCAGATCGTCAACCCCGGCTCCCAGGCCAACGAGATGGTCTACACCTACTCGGAGCGCGAGCTGGAAACCCTGCTCGGAAGCCTGGAGGAGCAGGGACGGCGGTACAAGGAGCCCATCCAGCGCTACAAGGGCCTCGGGGAGATGGACGCCGACCAGCTCGCGGAGACCACCATGGACATCCGCCACCGCGTGCTGCGCCGCGTGCGCGTCGCCGACGCGGAGGCCGCCGAGCGCGCGTTCTCCCTGCTCATGGGCTCGCAGGTGGCCCCGCGCAAGGACTTCATCGTGGCCGGCGCCTCGCACCTGAACCAGGACCAGATCGACGCCTGAACCGGACCACCCGCGCTGAGGGGGGAAGGGCGCCGCGGCGCCGCGCCCGCCGGCAGGGGAGGGCGGTGGGCCCGGCTGCGGCGCGAACGGCCACCGGGTGGGTCACTCCTGCCTGGGCGCGGTGCCCGTGTCCTCCCCGTGGACCGCTCCGGTGGCGGGCACCTCTGCGGGCAGCCCCGTGAGAGCCGGGCCCACGGCGGCGACCGCGCGGTCGACACCCACCCCGGAGCCGTCCCGGCGGCCGTACTCGGTGGGCAGGGAACGGGCGACGCCCGCGGCGGAAACCGCCTTGGCGGGACCGTGACCCACCCACGCGAGGGTGAGACCGTCCTCTCCGGTGAGCAGCCGCTGGGCCCGGACACCGGCGGTGGCGCGGCCCTTGGCGGGGAACTCGCCGAGGGGGGTCACCTTCACCGAGGCCTCTCCCATCTCGGGGAGCTGGCCGTCGCTGCGGGCCTGGGTGACCACCACGGTGGACTCCTGCGGGAACACGGCGGCGCAGAAGATCACGCGCTCGCCCTCGGCGAGCTTCATCCCGGCCACTCCGCCGCCCGTGCGGCCCTGGGGGCGCACTGCGGAGGCCGGGAAGCGCAGCAGCTTGGCGCCCGAGGAGACCAGCACGAGTTCCGTGGCATCAGGTGCCGCACTGACCCCCACGACGCGGTCCCCGTCCCTGAGCTTGATCGCGGGCCACTGGTCCAGGTTCAGCGGGTAGTCCGGGGTGACGCGCTTGACCACACCGGCCGCAGTGCCGATGGCCACCACCTCGTTCAGGGGCACCAGACCCACGAGGGCCTCGTTCTTCTCGAGACCCAGGAAGTCCGCGGCGGGCACGCCGTCCGCGAGGCGGGGAACGCCGTCGAAGTCCTGCAGCACGGGCACGTCCACGCACGAGACGCGCAGCATGCGGCCCGTGGACGTCACGGCGGCGATCTCGCCACGGGCGGTCGCGGGGACCACGCTCGTGAGGGCGTCGTGCTTGAACCGCCGGGACCCGTCCGCGAGCGTGGTGCGTGCCGCGCTGCGTGCGATCCGCCCGGTGGTGGAGAGGAAGACCCAGCACGGGTCGTCGCTGATCTCCAGCGCCACGGACGTGTGGGCCGCCTTCTTGCCCCCGGGCTGCGCGGCGGTGACCGCGGGCAGGTCCTCGGCCTCGAGCAGCACGGTGCGGCGGTCGTCCCCGAACTTCTCCGCGGTCTCGGACAGCTCGTCCGCGACGACGCCGCGCAGTGCTGCCTCGGAACCCAGGACCGCCTCGAGCTCGGCGATCTCCTGCTGCAGCCTGTCGCGCTCGGCCTCGAGCTCGATGCGGGAGAACTTGGTGAGCTGGCGCAGCCGCAGCTCGAGGATGTGCTCGGCCTGGGCGCGGGAGAGGTCGAAGACCGCGGTCAGGCGGTCCCTCGCCTCGGCGGTCTCCTCGGAGCCGCGGATGATCTGGATGACCTCGTCGATGTCCACGATCGCGATCAGCAGCCCCTCCACGAGGTGCAGCCGGTCCTGGCGCTTGGCCAGCCGGAACGCGGTGCGGCGGCGGACCACGGCAATGCGGTGGTCCGTGTAGACCCGCAGCAGCTCCAGCAGGCCCATGGTGCGGGGCTGGCCGTCCACCAGCGCCACGTTGTTGATCCCGAAGGACTCCTCGAGCGGGGTGTGCTTGTAGAGCTGCGCGAGCACGGCCTGCGGGTTGAAGCCGTTCTTCACCTCGATCACGAGCCGCAGCCCGTGGGTGCGGTCCGTGAGGTCCACGACGTCCGAGATGCCCGTGAGCTTCTTGGCCTGGACGGCGTCCTTGATCTTCTCGGTGATCTTCTCCGGACCCACCATGTACGGCAGCTCGGTGACCACGATGCCCTGCTTGCGCGGGGAGACCTGCTCCACGGACACCGTGGCGCGGGTGCGGAACGAGCCGCGGCCCGTGCGGTAGGCGTCCCGGATGCCCTCGAGCCCCACGATCCGCCCGCCGGAGGGCAGGTCCGGGCCGGGGACGAGCTTCATGAGCTCCTCGAGCGTGGCCTCCGGGTTCAGCACGAGGTGCCGGGCCCCGGCGGCCACCTCCCGCATGTTGTGCGGGGCCATGTTGGTGGCCATGCCCACCGCGATGCCCGTGGCGCCGTTGACCAGCAGGTTGGGGTAGGCGGCCGGGAGCACGGCGGGCTGCTGGAACTGGTTGTCGTAGTTGGGGACGAAGTCCACCACGTCCTCGTCCAGGTCCCCGGTCAGGGTCCTGGCGGCGGGGGCCATGCGGGCCTCCGTGTAGCGCGGGGCGGCCGGACCGTCGTCGAGCGAGCCGAAGTTGCCGTGGCCGTCCACCAGGGGCACGCGCATCGCGAAGGACTGCGCCATGCGGACCATGGCGTCGTAGATGGCGGCGTCTCCGTGGGGGTGCAGCTTGCCCATCACCTCGCCCACCACGCGGGCGCTCTTGACGTGGCCGCGGTCCGGGCGCAGACCCATCTGGTCCATCATGAACAGGATGCGCCGCTGCACCGGCTTCAGGCCGTCCCTGGCGTCCGGCAGGGCACGGGAGTAGATCACCGAGTAGGAGTACTCCAGGAAGCTCGTCTCCATCTCCTGGGTGACGTCCACGTCCACGATGTGCTCGACGAAGTCCTCGGGCAGGTCGTCCTGGGGGGAACGTGTGGCTGAGCGGCGACGAGCCATCGAGCGGCAACTCCTTGGAATCGGTGCGTGCTCCTGTGTCCGGAGCAGGCGGTTGGCTAGTGTGAAGTCTATGGGTTCCAACGACGAGACTCCGCAGCAGCAGGCCTACCCCGAGTACTGGGAGGCGGACGTGATCCTGCGCGACGGCGCCACGGCCCACCTGCGGCCCATCAGCCCGCAGGACCAGGACCTGCTGCAGGAGTTCCACTCGTCCCAGTCCGAGGACAGCATCTACCTGCGCTTCTTCTCCTACAAGCCCCGGCTGTCCCAGCGGGAGCTCGAGCGCTTCACCACGGTGGACCACCGGGACCGGGTGTGCTTCGTGCTGATCCTGGGCGAGAAGCTGATCGGGGTGGGCCGCTACGACCGCACCTCCCGGCGCGCGGCGGAGGTCGCGTTCATGATCTCGGACCACCACCAGGGCCGGGGCATCGGCTCCATCCTGCTGGAGCACCTGGCCGCGGCCGCACGGGAGAACGGGATCGACCGCTTCACCGCGGAGGTGCTGCCCGAGAACCGCAAGATGCTGCACGTGTTCGTGGAGGCCGGCTACGACGTCTCCCGCCAGTTCGAGGACGGTGTGGTGGTCGTGGAGTTCGACATCGACCCCACCGAGAAGTCCCTGGCCGTGATGGCCGCGCGCGAGCACCGGGCCGAGGCCCGCTCCGTGCAGGACCTGCTGACCCCTGCCACGGTGGCCGTGATCGGGGCCTCAGCCCACGGGGACCACGCGGGCCACCACGCCGTGGAGGGCATCCTCGACGGCGGCTACACGGGCACCCTCTACGGAGTGGGGCACACCCCGTACGAGCGGGCCGGTCTCACCTTCGTCTCCTCCCTCGCGGAGATCGAGGGCACCGTGGACCTCGCGGTGGTCGCCGTCCCGCGCGAGGCCGTGGAGGAGGCGGTGACGGACTGCGGCCGGGCCGGCGTGCGCGCCGTCGTCGTGATGACCGGCGGCTACGCCGAGGACGGGATCGAGGGGGCCGTGGCGCAGCGGCGCCTCGTACGGATCGCCCGTGCCGCGGGCATGCGCGTGGTGGGTCCCGCGAGCCTGGGGCTGATCACCACGGACCCCGAGGTCTCGCTCAACGCCTCCGTGCTGCCCGAGATGCCGCGCCGGGGCGGGCTGGGACTGTTCTCGCAGTCCGGTGCGGTGGGCACCATGCTGTATGGCGCCGCCCTGCGCCACGGCGTGGGGATGTCCAGCTACCTCTCGGCGGGCAACCGCGCGGACGTCTCCGGCAACGACCTCATGCAGTTCTGGGAGGACGACCCGGGGACCACCGTGTGCGGGCTGTACCTGCAGTCGGTGGGCAACCCGCGCAAGTTCTCGCGCATCGCCCGCAGGCTGTCCCTGAGCAAGCCCGTGATCGTCGCCAAGTCGGAGGTCACGGGGCTGCGCCTGCCCCCGGGCCACACCGGACGGGTGACCCAGGCCCCGGCCGGTGCCCTGGACGCGATGTTCCGCCAGGCCGGGGTGATCCGCGCGAGCACCGCCGAGCAGCTGCTGGACATCGCCGCGATCACCGAGAGCCAGCCGCTGCCCGCGTCCCGGCGCATCGCGGTGGTCTCCAACGCGCTCGCCCTGGCCCAGCTCACCGAGGACACCGCGCTGCGCCTGGACCTCGAGCCCACCGTGGTGGACGGTTCGGTGGACACCTCCAGAGGCCCGGCCGCCGCGCACGACGCCGTGCTGGCCGCGGCGCGCGAGCAGCTCGCGGGCGACGCCGCGGACAGTCTCGTGCTCGTCCTGATGCCCGTCCCGGGCCTGGACCATGACGCGCTGGTGCGCGACCTGGCGCTCGCCGCCCACGATGCCGGGCGCACCACGGTGGCCGTGTTCACCGGACAGCACGGCCCCGACGCCGTCACGGCCACCGTGCGCGTGGCGGACGACGCCGCCCTGCCGTGCTTCGACTCCCCGGGCACCGCGATGCACGCCCTCGCCCAGGTGGTGGACTACACCACGTGGCGCTCGCAGGACCAGGGTGTGGTGAACGACCCGCAGGACGTGGACCTGGCCGGGGTGGAGGGCTTCCTGGAACGGCACCGGGACAAGGTCAGCGGGGACACCCTCTACGAGCTGAGCGCGGCGGAGCGCAACGAGCTGCTGGGTCTGGCGGGGATCCGCGTGCTCGAGTCGGTGCACTTCACCGACCCCGAGGAGGCCCCCGCGGCCGCGGAACGGCTCGGCTACCCCGTGGCGCTGAAGACCACCGACCCCTTCCTGCGCCACCGCCTGGACCTGGGCGGGGTGGTGCTCAACATCGAGGACGCGGACCAGCTGCGCGCGGCCATCGACACCATGACGCGCACTCTCTCCGGGTGGAACGTGACGGACTTCGAGGTGCAGCCCATGGCCCCCACGGGACAGACCGTGGTGCTGCGTGCCGCCGAGGACCCCCTGATCGGCCCGGTGCTGTCCTTCGGCATGGCCGGGGACGCCGTGAACCTGCTGGACGACTGGGCCCACCGCGTGCCGCCCCTCACAGACCGGGACATCACCCGCATGGTGCGCGCACCCAAGGCCGCGCGCAAGCTCTTCGGGTACCAGGGGGTGCCTCCGGTGGACACCGCGGGGCTCGAGCAGCTCGTGAACCGCGTGGCCTTCCTCAAGGACCGGTTCCCCCAGATCGCCTTCCTGGAGCTGAACCCCGTGGTGCTCTCCGGCTCCGTGCTCACCGTGCTCTCGGCCTCCGTCAAGATCGGCGACCCCGGGCAGCGCACCGACAGCGCCCGCCGCGCGATGCTGGGCTAGGGCGCACCCCGGAGTGCGGGACACCATTGCCGGCCGCTTCGAGCTGCTGACCCCCATCGCGGAAGGGGGCAGCGGCGCCGTGTGGCGCGCGCACGACCTGCGGCTGGGGCGGGAGTGCGCCGCCAAGGTGCTGCGCCAGCGCGACTCCGCGGACCTGCTCCGGTTCGTCCGCGAGCAGTCCGTGAACCTCGAGCACCCGCACGTCGTGGCACCGTACGGCTGGGCGGCGGAGGACGAGCACGTGGCCATCGCCATGGAGCTGGTCTCCGGCGGAACGCTGGAGGCGGCCCTGCAGGACAACGGTGCGGTGGCGGACTGGCTCGCGGAGGAGCTCGTGTGCCAGCTCCTCGAGGCCCTGCGCTTCGTGCACACCCGCGGCTGGGTGCACCGGGACGTCAAGCCCGCCAACGTGCTGCTCGAGCCCACGGGCTCCCAGCTGCCCGTGGCCCGGCTCGCGGACTTCGGGATCGCGGTGCGGCTCCACGACGCCCGCCTGACCCACACGGGCACCGTGGTGGGCACCCCCGGCTACCTGCCGCACGAGGCCTACGCGCCGGGCAGCCCCTCGCGGGCCATGGACCTCTACGCCGCGGGGGTCACCGCCGTGCGCATGGTGCTGCCCGAGGCAGACCTCAGCGGAGATCCACTGGGCCCGGACGACGTCGCACGGCTGGGCCTGTTCGAGGACTCGCCCGCCCTGCGCTCCGGGGTCGAGGGACTGCTCAGCCGCATCCCGGACGAGCGCATCGACGCGGCGGACCGGCTCCTCGGACAGCTGCTGGCCGGGGCCGAGGCACGGGCGGGCCGCTCCGGGGAGACCGCCGACGGCGAGCCGTTCGAGGTCTTCGACGTGCTCGAACCCACCACGGAGCGCGAGCTGTCCCCGGTGGCCGACGCCGCCCGGTTGCCCTCGGCGGGCGGCGGGCACGACGCGCCGATCGCGTGGCACGCCGTGCACCGGCAGGCCATCCCGAACCCCGCTCAGCCCGCGATGGCCGAGCAGGGCCAGGACCCGCTGCGTCCGTTCGCACCCGTGACCGCGCCCGGCCCCCGCGTGGACCCAGCGGCGGGCGGTGTGAGCCGCGTGGGCTCTGCCGCGCTCGCGGATCCGGAGGAGCTGTCGGGGCCGGGGACCCGGCCAGCACCGGCGCGGCAGGACACCCCCGGGACCGCAGCACCGGCCACGGACGCCACCCGCTCGCTCGAGGTGGGGGACAGCACCGAGCGACTCGACCCCTCGGCGGTCTCCCTCCCGGACCCGCCGCGCACGGGC
>NZ_PHOA01000093.1 GCF_003687455.1 Kocuria tytonicola
GTCCCTGCCGCACCCCCGTCGGACGACGACGCCGCCCGCGCACCGGGCCAAGCGCCCCTGGGGATCACGTGGCCACGGTGCCGGCACCCCGGTGGCCGGGCAACTGCCCGCGCCCTGCCCACCCGGCCGTGCGGCGTCGTCGTCCGACGGGGGTGCGGCAGGGACCCTGCACGGCGGCCCGACGGCACCCGGGGAGCCCGCCGCGCGCTTGTATCCTGGGCGGGTGGCTCATCTGATCGGCGGAGAAAACATACACCTGGAGTACCCCACCAAGACCGTGTTCGACGCGGTGACGGTGGGGATCGACGAGGGCGACAGGATCGGCATCGTGGGCCGCAACGGGGACGGCAAGTCCACCCTCATGCGGCTGCTCGCCGGGCGCATCCGGCCCGACTCCGGGCGGGTGACCGTGCGCTCCGGGACCACCGTGGGCATGCTGGACCAGGCGGACACCCTGGACCCGGACCTGACCGTGGGCCACGCCGTGGTGGGCGACGTCCCGGACTACGTGTGGGCTGCGGACCCCAAGGTGCGCGACGTGGTCTCCGGGCTCGTGGCGGACGTGGACTGGGACACCCCCGTGGGCCAGCTCTCGGGCGGGCAGCGGCGCCGCGTGGCGCTCGCGAGCCTGCTCACCGGGGACTGGGACGTGATCTTCCTGGACGAGCCCACCAACCACCTGGACGTGGACGGCATCACGTGGCTCGCCAAGCACCTGAACTCCCGGTGGTCGCGGAGCTCCGGCGCGCTCGCCGTGGTCACCCACGACCGCTGGTTCCTGGACGCGGTGTGCACGGACACGTGGGAGGTCCACGACCGGATGGTCGAACCCTTCGAGGGCGGCTACGCGGCGTACGTGCTGCAGCGCGTGGAGCGGGACCGCCAGGCCGCCGTGGTGGAGCAGAAGCGGCAGAACCTCATGCGCAAGGAGCTCGCGTGGCTGCGCCGTGGGGCGCCCGCGCGCACGTCCAAGCCGAAGTTCCGCATTGAGGCCGCGAACACGCTGATCGAGGACGTCCCGCCGCCGCGCGACACCGTCTCCCTGTCCCGCATGGCGGTCTCCCGGCTGGGCAAGGACGTGGTGGACATCGAGGACGTCTCGGTCTCCTTCCCTGCCGCGGACGGCTCCGGCACCACCCGCGTGCTGCAGGACGTCACGTGGCTCATCGCCCCGGGCGAGCGCACGGGCATCCTGGGTGTCAACGGCGCGGGCAAGTCCACCCTGCTGGGCCTCGTCACCGGGGACGTGCAGCCCACCTCGGGGCGGGTCAAGCGCGGGAAGACGGTCAGGATCGCCACCCTCACGCAGCAGCTGGACGAGCTGAAGGATGTGGCACAGGACCGTGTCTCGGACGTCGTGGCCCAGAAGAAGACCTCGTACGTGACCGGTGGCAGGGAGATGACGCCCACGCAGCTGCTCGAACGGCTCGGCTTCACCTCCGCGCAGCTGAAGACCCCGGTCAAGGACCTCTCCGGCGGGCAGAAGCGGCGGCTGCAGCTGCTGCTGATCCTGCTGGACGAGCCCAACGTGCTGATCCTGGACGAGCCCTCCAACGACCTCGATACGGATATGCTCGCCGCCATGGAGGACCTCCTGGACACGTGGCCCGGCACGCTGCTGGTGGTCTCCCACGACCGCTACCTGCTGGAGCGCGTGACCGATCAGCAGTACGCCGTGATCGACGGCCGGTTCCGCCACCTGCCCGGTGGGGTGGACGAGTACCTGCAGCTGTCCTCCACGGCGGCCTCCGGTTCCGCGGCCGGTTCCACGGGGGCCTCCAACCCCCTGGCGGCCTCCTCGGACCCGGGTGCCGCCCCCCGCGCCACCCCGTCCTCCGACGACGCCGCCCGGTCCCGTCCCGCGCTCGGGGGCGCCGAGGCGCGTGCCGCCCAGAAGGAGCTGGGAGCCGTGGAGCGCAAGCTGCAGAAGGTGCAGGGCGAGGTCGCGGAGCTGGACGAGGCCATGGCCGCCGCGGACCCCGCGGACTTCGAGGGGCTGGGGAAGCTGGCCGCCCGCAAGTCCGGGCTGCAGGACACCGTGGACGAGCTCGAGCTGCGCTGGCTCGAACTGGGCGAGGCCCTGGAGCAGTAGGGACCGGACTCAGTCGGCGCGGTCCGAGACCGTGGGCCACGCCGGGAAGCGGTCCGGGAACAGGGACCACGCCTCGGGACCGGCGGCGAACTCGGCGTCGGTGAGGGCGGCGTCGTCGAGCGCAGCCGTCAGAGCGGGGACGTCCAGGTCCAGGCCGATGATCCCGAGGTCCTGGCCGAGGGCGAGCAGCTCGTCCTCCTCCCCCAGGTCCTGGTCCACGGCGAGCGGTGAGAACGCGATCATCCGACCCACGTGGTTCCACCGCGCGGTGACGTCCGGGCGCGTGGCCAGGCGGCAGAAGCCCGCCGAGCGCAGCACGGTGCCGAACTCGCCGTTCTCCAGGCGGTGCTCCAGAAGCCGCTCGAGCCGCCCGGGGTGCAGGGGCCGCACGTTCTCGTAGTGCACGGCACTGACGTGCGGGTCGGCCATGAAGGGGTCGTGCTCGCCGTTGAGCAGGGTGACCCACCCGGCACGCTCCTGGGTGATGTCGTAGGGGGTTCCGTCCGTCAGCGCCTCGGCCGTCCACTCGACCGCGGCCCGCCCGTCCGCCGCCCCGCGGTGCAGCTGCAGCCGAGCGTGCGGCGCCAGGTGGTTGAGCAGGGCCATGGTGCTGGACAGCTGCGGGGTATCCAGCGACTCCCAGTTCACGAGCACCACCGCGGACGCGAACTCCACGTTCATCACGTGCAGCAGGGCGCGGGCGATCTGGTGCCACGGGGCGTGCGGCACGGCGGGTCGCAGCACGCAGTCCTCACGGTTGAGGTCCGCCATCACGTGCGCCGCATCCACCACGCAGACTACGCCGGTGAGGACCGCGGGTGAACCGGGGTGCGCGCAGGCCCCGATCAGCTCGGTGACGTCCGCGTGGTCGGGGAACTCCACCAGGGCGCCCTGTTCGCGGGAGCACCAGGGAACCAGGGCCACCGCCTCCACCACGGGATCCGGTGCCGCCGCGAGCCGCTGCGCCGGGATCGGCATGCGCCCCGTGCTGCGAGCGACCCCCCGCGCGAAGTGCGAGCGCTCGGGGGGGCAGCCGCCCACCACCGCCACGACGTCGACCGGGTCCATGGATGCCTCCCTGAGTGCGGTGTGCTGTGCCGGGGGCGGCCGTCGACTCACCCCCGCTCACATGATAACCGTTCGCATGTAAATCCGGGGGGGGTGGAACGCGCCGCGGCCCCGCCCGGAGGAGAACCGGACGGGGCCGCACAGGGCGTGGGGACTCACTCGCCCCAGTCGTTGCCCTTGATGATCTCCACGAAGTCGTCCCGCGTGAAGCCGGGCTCGAAGTGCTCCAGCACGTCCGCGTTCATGGTGCCGAACGTGGAGCCCGGACGGTGGGCCATGCCGTGGTGGAACGCGGAGAGGATCCGGTTCTTGAAGTCCGGCCGGGGGTGGGCCTCGACCACGGCGCGGCGCTGCTCCTCGCTCACCGTGTCGAAGTGCAGGCCCAGCACGTCCGTCTCCACCCCCGCACTCACGAGCGCGACCTCCGGCGCCATGAACTCGGGGATCCCGGGCGTGGTGTGCAGGGCGATCCCGAGCCAGGCACTGTGCGCGCGCTCCCGGGACGCGCCGCGCTCCATGAGAAACTCGAAGACCTCGTTCGCGCCGTCCACCTCGAAGCGCAGGGTGGAGTCCCTGTGGTCCTCGGTGAGCCCGCGGTCGTGGAACATGGCGCCCGCGTAGAGCAGCTCGTGGTCCACGCTCAGCTCCTGCGCCTGCCCGATCAGCGCCCCGAAGAAGAACACGCGGCGCGAGTGGTGGTAGAGCAGGTCGCCCTCGGTGTCCCGGACGTAGTCGGTGATGTCACGGGTCAGGGCGGTGTCCGGAACGGTGATCCCGGCAACGGTGTCGGTCATGGGGTGCTCCTCGGTCGAGTGGGTGATCTCATGGGTGCGGGCGCCGCCGCCGGGCAGCGTCCTCGACGACGACGGGCGGCGGCGGGCCCGCGCCGAGCGTCGTCGTCGTGACGGTCCAGTGCCAGTCACAACCGGCCCTCGTGCCGTCCCGCGGAGCCCGCAGGGCAGGGGCGCGCGGCGTCGTCGTGGCCCGGGCGGTGGGTTCAGTCCGCGGCGCCGAGGTCCACGACCTCGAACTCCAGCAGTGAGGCACCGGTGGCCACGGGCTTGCGGTCCCCACCGGCGTGGGCGGCCTTGGCGTTGCCGTCCCGCCACGCCTCGAAGGCCTCCTGGGTGGCCCACGTGGTCACCACGAAGTAACGGTTCTCCCCCGCCACCGGACGCAGCAACTGGAAGCCCTCGAAACCGGGCTCACCGTCCACGGCGTGCCGACGGGCGGCGAACCGCGCCTCCAGCTCGTGGCCCGAGCCCTCGGGCACCTCGATGGCGTTGATCTTCACGACGGACATGTCAGCCTCCTGGTGGTTGTGGTGGTGAGTCCCACTGTAGGCCGGGACGGTGAGCGGGTGCTGGGGGTGCGCTCACAAGGATCGGGAGTGCTCGCCGTCGGTGTTCTCCACCGGGGCGGGAGAGCGCAGTTCGTGCCGGTCACCCGGCAGCCGCGCCCGCCACCGGCTCGAACACGCTGCGTCCCGCCGCCGCGTCCGCGCTGACCAGCCGCACCCGGACCTCGGCGCCGAGCTGCAGGCCCGGGACCTTGAGCGACGCCTCCACCGCGGGGTCGCGGATGATGATGGTGCCCCTGGAGCCGTCCTCCCTGGCATCCACCACCGTGGCGGTGAACTCCTCGCCCACGCGCGCGGACAGCGCCAGGGTCTCCACCATGTTCACGATGCCCCGCTCGTACGCGGAGGCCCTGCGGGCCGAGGACTCCATCTCCTCGGGCAGTCCGGGGAGGGCCTGGCTCACCCACTCCGGAACGGGCTGCCCGGCGCTCAGCGCCAGGCACACCTCGCTGCCGTAGCGGTCCACGAGGCGGCGCAACGGCGCGGTCACGTGGGCGTAGGGGGTGGCCAGGGCCGAGTGCTCGCTCTGCTCCGGCGGCCGGCCGTCGAAGGCCGCGTAGCCGGCACCCCGGAACAGCAGCGTGCAGGCGTAGAGCATGGCGGCGTGGGTCCCGGTCCCCGGGTCCAGCCCGCGCACGAACTCGGGGTAGGACACCTCCTCCGGCCACGGGATCCGCAGGGCCTCCGCCGTCACGCGGAGCTTCAGCAGCGCGGCGTCCGTGGCGGGTGGGAGCACCCGGAGCAGGCCCACCCCGGCGTCGAGCATGAGGTGAGCTGCGGCAATGCCGGTGAGCAGGGAGACCTGGGCGTTCCACCCCTCCACGGGCAGGGCGCTGCGGTGCACCACGCGCCACTGGTCCTGCTCCACCACCACCTCCTGCTCCGGGATCCGCAGGCTCACGCCACCGCGCTCGCGCTCGATCTGCTCCCGCAGTTGTCCCACGGTGCGCAGCAGCTGCAGTGCGCCGGGGGCGGTGCCCGCATCCAGCTGCTCCTGCACCTCCCGGTACGTCAGCTGGGCGCGGCTGCGCACCACGGCGCGGGTCACGGACGTGCTGCGCAGCTCGCCGTGGGAGTCGAGCCCCAGGCACCACAGCACCGCGGGGCGGAGCTGGTCCGGCAGCAGGCTCGCGGCCTCCTCGGAGAGTTCCGGCGGGTGCAGCGGCGTGCGCCGGGGCGGGGCGTAGAGGGTCTGCCCCCGCCGGTGCGCCTCCAGGTCCACGGGGTCGCCCGGCGTCACGAACGCGGCGACGTCCGCAATCGCGTACCAGACGGTGAAACCCTCACCGGCACGTTCGATGAACACCGCCTGGTCCAGGTCCCGGGACCCCTGGGGGTCGATGGTCACCAGTTCCAGGTCGGTGCGGTCCAGGGACGGCAGGCGGGGCGAGGCAGCGGCGGCCGCGGCGGCGTCGTGCACCGGGGCCGGGAAGTCCGCGGGAATGCCCAGCTCGCGCTGCAGGGACTCCAGCGCGGCGACGAGCGGGGCGGGCACGGGGCGGACCTGTTGCGGTCGGATGGCCATGGGGACTCCTCACCCGGTCACGGGCCCGGAGCCGTGGGCCCCGGGCACGCGCCGGCTCTCGAAACCGTGGTACGCATGCGTCTGGTCCCGATTGTGCCCCGCGTCACCCGCGGGCACGGGTTCATCCGCGCGAGTCCACCCGCGCGCCGGGGACCGGGCCCGTGACCGCCAGGGCACGACGCCGCTCACGGCCGAACTCGCCGACCAGCTGCCGGGCGGCCTCCCGCGAGTGCGCGAGGAAGCACACCGTGGGCCCCGACCCGGACACCCAGCCCGCCAGCGCCCCGAGCTGCACCCCGTGGTTGAGCAGGGTCTCCAGCTCGGGCAGCAGGCGGAGGGCGGGGGCCTGCAGGTCGTTGCGCACGCGGGCGGCGAGCGCGTCCGGGTCGGCCGCGGCGAGCGCGGCGAGGGTCTCGGCAGGCACCGGGTCCGGCGCCAGGCCGACGCCCCCGCCCGGGGCCTCCGTGGCACTGGCCACCGCGTGCTCGGCATCCCACTCCCGGTAGACCGCGGGCGTGGAGAGTCCCTGGTCCTGCGGGACGAGGACGAGGTGCAGGGAGCCGTCCGCGGCCACGGGCTCCAGCTCGGTGCCGGTTCCGCGTCCGACGGCCGCACCGCCGAGCAGCATGAACGGGACGTCCGCGCCCAGTTCCGCTCCGAGCCGGGCGAGTTCCTCGGGGGACGACGCCGCCGTGCCCAGGTGCTCTGCCAGCAGCGTGTCCACCGCGACGAGCGCGGCCGCCGCGTCCGCGGAGCCGCCGCCCATGCCGCCCGCAACGGGAACCGCCTTGCCGATGTGCAGCTGGAGACCGGGCACCGCCACGCCCCACGCCTCGCACACTGCGAGCGCCGCACGGACCGCGAGGTTCTCGGCGTCCAAGGGAATGTCCGAGAGCCGAGCCGCCCCCTCCGCGACCATGCGCTCGTACGCGCTGCCGGGGGCCGCCTCCACCGAGACCGAGATGCCGGGGCCCCGCCGGGCGAGCGCCGGGTCCAGGGTTGCCGTGACGGTCTCGCGCAGGTCCACCGCGAGGAACAGGGTCTCCAGCGGGTGGTAGCCGTCCGGGGTGGGGCTGCCCACGTGCAGCAGCAGGTTGGTTTTGGCGGGGGCGCTCGCGGTGATCCGCGTGGCAGGCCCGCTCACGCCCGGTCCTCGCGGGGCTCCGTCACGGGCCGGGCAGGCTCTGCCGCGGGCCGGGCTGCCCCCGGCACGGCAGGGGTAGCGGACGCGGCGAGCTCCTCCGCGGGGTTGGCGGCGTCCGTGTCGATCGGGGCGGTTTCGTCCTCCGGGGCACTGGGCGGGGCCGGGTCCCCGCGGTCCGCGGCCACCGCGTTGGATGCCTCCGCGATCCGTGCGAAGTCCGCCACGTCCAGCTTCTCCCCGCGCTGGGCGGGCTCGATCCCGGCCTCCCGCAGGATCTTCTCCGCGTGCGCACCGGACCCCGCCCAGCTGCTGAGCGCGGCCCGCAGGGTCTTGCGCCGCTGGGCGAACGCGGCGTCGACCACCGCGAACGTGGGAATCCGCAGGCGGTCCGCCACCGGGGGCTCGCGACGCTCGAAGCGCACCAGACCGGAGGCGATCTTGGGTGCCGGCCAGAACACGTTCTTGCCGATCACCCCGGCCTTGCGCACGTCCGCGTACCAGGACGCCTTCACGGACGGCACGCCGTACACGCGCGACCCGGGGCCCGCGGCCAGCCGGTCCGCGACCTCCTCCTGCACCATCACGAGCCCGTGGCGGATGGACGGGAACACCTCCAGGATGTTCAGCAGCACCGGCACCGCCACGTTGTACGGCAGGTTCGCCACGAGCGCCGTGGGATCGGTGCCCCCGGGCAGCTCGCGCACGCGGGCGGCGTCGCCCTCCACCACGCGCAGGCGCCCCGCCGCCTCCGGGAAGAAGCGGGCCACGGTCTCCGGCAACTGGCGGGCGAGCGGCGGGTGGACCCCCACCGCCGTGACCGCCGACGACGCCGCCAGCAGCCCCAGCGTGAGCGACCCCAGCCCGGGCCCCACCTCCAGGACGTGCTCGTCCCGTGAGAGGTGGGCCTGCGCGACGATGCGGCGAATGGTGTTGGGGTCGATCACGAAGTTCTGACCCAGGGTCTTGGTGGGGCGGATGCCCGCCGTGTCGGCGAGTTCCCTGATCTCCGCGGGCCCCAGCAGCGGGCCGGCTGTGCTGTGCTCGGTCACCGGACAATCCTACGGGGCGGGCCCGGCAGCACACGGAACGCGGGTCAGAACTCCCCGTACACCGCCCGCGAGTTGTCCCAGATCCGCCGGCACAGCGTCTCCAGGTCGGTCTCCAGGATCCCGGCCATGCCGCGGACCGTGCAGTTCACCATGTACGGCGCGTTGGGCCGGCCCCGGAACGGGTGGGGCGTGAGGAACGGCGCGTCCGTCTCGCACAGCACGAGTGCCGGGTCCGCCACCCGCAGGGCGGCCTGCAGCGCCTTGGCGTTCCTGAACGTCACGGTCCCGGCGAAGGACATGTACCAGCCGTTCTCGTTGCACACCGCGGCGAGCTCCGGGTCCCCGGAGAAGCAGTGGAACACGGTGCGCTCCGGCGCGCCCTCGTCCCGCAGGATGCGCAGCACGTCCTCGTGGGCCTCGCGGTCGTGGATCTGCAGGGCCAACCCGTGCTCCCTGGCCATCCGGATGTGGGCGCGGAAGGACTCCTCCTGGGCGGCCAGTCCCTCCTCGGGGGTGTGCACCCGGTCCATCCCGGTCTCCCCCACCGCCCGCACGCGGTCCTCGGCGGCGAGCGCGTCGATGCTGCGCAGCGCGTCCTCCAGCTCCCCGGCGCGGGCGAGCTGCGGAGCCTCGTTCGGGTGCAGCGCCACCGCGGCGAGCACCCCGGGCACCGCCTGCGCGGCGGCCACGGCGAAGCGCGAGGACTCGACGTCGCACCCCGCCTGCACGAGCCCCGCCACCGAGGCGTCCCGCGCGGTGGCCAGCGCGTCCACCACGGACACCCGCACCCGGCCGTCCTGCATGTCCAGGTGGGTGTGGTTGTCCACCACGGGGTGCGGCAGCGGCTCGGGCAGCGCGGGGAACACGAGGTTGCGCTTCTGCCCGTGCACGTCCGTGTCCGCGCGCCGCTCGGTGCCCTCCCCGTTCGGGGTGTCACCCGCGAGCGCATAGCACTCGGGACGGTACGCGGCGGGAGTCTCGCCCGCCACGGGCTCGGGCCGTCGGCCACGGCTCCACAGGGACTCGGTCAGCGCTGTCTCGATCACGCCCCCACGATAGGCGACGACGCCGCCCGCCCGGCTCCCGCACCGACCGCACCGACCGCCCGGCAATGCCCACGCACCCCGGAGTTTCCTGAG
>NZ_PHOA01000094.1 GCF_003687455.1 Kocuria tytonicola
CTCCTGGCCCTGATGCGGGAGCGTGGGATCACCGCCACGGCCATGGAGGTCTCCTCCCACGCGCTGGAGTTCCACCGCGTGGACGGCGTGCACTACGACGTCGCCGGGTTCACCAACCTCACCCAGGACCACCTGGACCTGCACGGGTCCATGGCCGAGTACTTCGAGGCGAAGGCCCAGCTGTTCACCCGGGAGCGGACGCGGCGCGCCGTCGTCGTGCTCTCCCCGGACGAGCCGTGGAGCGGTGCCATGGCGCAGCGCGCGAGGGAGAACCTCGGTGCGTCCGCCGTGACCACGGTGGCCCTGCGCGGCAGCGACACCTCCGCCGCGGAGGCCGCCGACTGGACCCTGCGCTCGCTGACCCGTCAGGGCATCGGGAACTCGTTCGTGCTGCAGCACGCGGACGGCCGGGTGCTGCGCGTGCACACGGGACTGCCCGGGGACTTCAACGTGGCCAACGCGGCACTCGCGGTGCTCATGGTGCTGGACTCCGGCGTGGCCCTCGACCGGCTCCAGGCGGCCCTGGACGAGCACGACCCGCTCACCGCATCGGTTCCGGGACGCATGGAGCTCGTGGGAACCGAACCCACCTCGCTCGTGGACTTCGCGCACAACCCGGACGCCCTCGTGCGGGCACTGCGCTCCGTGGACCCGCGCGAGGACGACGGCCGCGTGATCGTGGTCTTCGGGGCCACCGGCGAGCGCGACACCACCAAGCGTCCCGTCATGGGCCGGGTGGCCGCGGAGGAGGCCGACGTGGTGATCGTCACCGACGACGACCCCCACCGGGAGGACCCGGGCCCCATCCGCGAGCAGGTGGCCCAGGGTGCCCGGGAGGCCGTGGCGAACGGCGCCCGGGCGGCGGAGGTGCTGGTCATCGCGCCGCGCGCCACGGCCATCCGCACCGCCGTGCGCATGGCCCGGCCCGCGGACTCGATCGTCGTGGCCGGGCGCGGGCACGAGACGGCACAGGATGTCAACGGCGTGGACATCCCCCTGGACGACCGCGTGGAGCTGCGCGACGCCCTGGCGGAGATGCACATGCAGACGAAGGAGCAGAAATGATCGCCATCACCGCCGCGGAGCTCGCGGAGGCCGTGGCCGGGCGGCTCGCCGGGGTCCCGGACCCCGGGGCCGTGACGGTCTCGTCGGTCACCACCGACTCGCGCGAGGTCACGGACGGCACGCTGTTCGTGGCCAAGCCCGGGGAGACGACGGACGGCCACCGCTTCGTGCCGCAGGCCGCCGCGTCCGGTGCCGCGCTGCACCTCACGCAGCGCGAGGTCGTGGACGAGTCGGGGACCCCGTACCCCTGCGTGGTGGTCGAGGACGTCGTCCTGGCCATGGGCGCACTCGCGAGCCACGTGCTGGAGCGGCTGCGCGCAGAGCATCCCGTGACGGTCGTCGCCGTCACGGGCTCGGTGGGCAAGACCACCACCAAGGACCTGCTGCACGGGATCTTCGGCGCCGAGGGCCCCACCGTGGCCCCGCGCAACTCCTACAACGGTGAGGTGGGCGTCCCGCTCACGGTGTTCACCGCCACCGAGGACACCGCGTACTTCGTGGTGGAGATGGGTGCCACGCACATCGGCAACATCCGCTACCTGTGCGAGATGGTCCGCCCGGACGTGGGTGCCGTGCTGTGCGTGGGCACCGCGCACGCCGGCGAGTTCGGCGGCGTGGAGAACATCGCCCGCGCCAAGGGCGAGATGGTCGAGTGCCTCTCGGCGCGGGGCACGGCCGTGCTCAACGACGACGACGCCCGCGTGCGTCCCATGCGCGAGCGCACCGAGGCGCACATCATCTCGTTCGGCCAGGGACCCGACGCGCACGAGACCGGCCACGACGACGCGCGCGTGTGGGCCGAGGACGTCACGGTGGGCGCGGACGGCTGCCCGTCCTTCACCCTGCACTTCCCGGACGGCTCGGCGTACCCGGTGCACTCCCGGCTGATCGGAGCCCACCACGTCACCAACCTGCTCGCCGCGGCGTCCGTGGCCCTGGGCGCCGGTGTGGACCCGGAGCGCATCGCCGCGGGGCTGGAGGGCACGGCCGCGCGCTCGCGCTGGCGCATGGAGCGCACCGAGCGGGCGGACGGCGTGACCGTGATCAACGACGCCTACAACGCCAACCCGCAGTCCATGAAGGCCGCGCTGCAGACGCTCGCGCAGCTCGGACGCGGGGACGCCGAGCACCCGCCGCGGCGCACGATCGCCGTGCTGGGCGGGATGTACGAGCTCGGTGAGGACTCGATCGCCGCGCACGCGGACCTCGGCCAGCTGCTCGTGCGGCTCAACATCTCGCATGTGGTGGCCGTGGGGGACACGGCCCGCCCGGTCCACACCGCCGCCACGCTGGAGGGCTCGTGGGGCGAGGAGGCCGCGTGGGTGCCCGACGCGGAGCACGCCGAGGAGCACCTGCGCTCGGTGCTGCGCCCCGGGGACATCGTGCTGCTGAAGTCCTCGAACGCCGCCGGACTCAACCACCTGGGTGACCGCATCGCGGCGTCCGGGTCCGACTCGAACGACCAGGAGGGCTGAGCCCCATGATCCAGTTGCTCATGGCAGCGGGGCTCGGTCTCGTGCTCTCGATGTTCGGGACCCCCGCCCTGATCAAGGTCCTCGCGCGCAACGGCTACGGCCAGTACATCCGTGACGACGGCCCCACCTCCCACCAGACCAAACGCGGGACTCCCACCATGGGGGGCGTGGCCATCCTGCTGTCGGTGGTGGCCGCGTACCTGATCACCCACCTCGTCAGCGTGATCGCGTGGCCGGAGAACGGGGGAGTGACCCTTTCCGGGCTGCTCGCGCTCGGGCTCATGCTGGGCATGGGCCTGGTGGGCTTCCTGGACGACTACAAGAAGATCTCCAAGAAGCAGAACCTCGGTCTGACGGCCGCGGGCAAGATGGTCCTGCAGGGCGCGATCGGCAGCGCCTTCGCGGTCCTCGTGCTCTTCTTCCCGGACGCGGCGGGCAACACGCCCGCCTCCACGGCCATCTCCTGGACCCGGGACACCGGGATCGACCTCGCCTTCGCAGGACCCGTGGTGGGGCTGATCCTCTTCGTGGTCTGGGTCAACCTCATCGCCACCGGCACCACCAACGCCGTGAACCTCACGGACGGTCTGGACGGGCTCGCCACCGGCGCGTCCCTCCTGGTGTTCAGCGGGTACATGCTCATCACACTGTGGCAGGCCGGGCACCTGTGCGAGAACGTGGCGCAGACCGCGTGCTACGCGGTGCGGGATCCCATGGACCTGTCGGTCGTGGCCGCGGCGCTGGTGGGCTCCCTCATCGGCTTCCTGTGGTGGAACACCTCCCCGGCCAAGATCTTCATGGGGGACACCGGTTCCCTGGGCCTGGGCGGCGCCCTGGCCGCGTTCGCGGTGCTCTCCCGCACCGAGCTGCTGCTGGTCCTGATCGCGGGACTGTTCGTGGTCATCACGATGTCCGTGATCCTGCAGGTGGGCTACTTCAAGCTCTCCCACGGCAGGCGCATCTTCAAGATGGCGCCCCTCCAGCACCACTTCGAGCTCAAGGGCTGGCAGGAGGTCACCATCGTGGTGCGCTTCTGGGTCATCGCCGGGCTCTTCGTGGCGGCCGCGCTGGGCGTGTTCTACGGGGACTGGCTGCTCCACAACGGCGGCGCGTTCCCGGGCACGGAGGCCCTGCACTGACGCCCCGCCCGGTGAGCACCGGGCACCCCGCTCCACGACCCCCGCACGGACCCCTGAGGATGAGGCAGACACCGGACATGATGCACGCGAGCAACGAGAACCCCGTCCTGGACAATCCCCGGCTGGCGGAGCTGACCAGCTGGGACGCGCCGTGGTCCGGGCTGCGCGTGGTCGTGGCCGGGATCGGCGTCTCCGGCTTCGCGGCGGCGGACACCCTGATCGAGCTCGGGGCCGTGGTGACGGTCGTGGACTCGGGGGACACCGAGCGCAACCGGCAGAGCGCGGACACCCTGAAGATCGTGGGGGCGAGCGACGTCGTGCTGGGCCCGGACGCCATGACGAGCCTGCCGGATGTCGCGGGGGAGCGCCCGGACCTGGTGGTGACCTCACCCGGGATCCGGCCCACCCACCCGCTGCTCGAGGCCGCGCGCGCGGAGGGCATCCAGATCTGGGGGGACGTGGAGCTCGCGTGGCGCGTGAGCCGGCGCCGGGGGCGCAGGACCCCGCAGTGGCTGTGCATCACCGGGACCAACGGCAAGACCACCACGGTGGGGATGACCGCGTCCATCCTGCAGGCCGCCGGGCTCAAGGCCGTGGCCGTGGGCAACGTGGGAACGCCCATCCTGGACGCCCTGCGCGATCCCGTGGAGTACGACGTCCTGGCCGTGGAGCTCTCGAGCTTCCAGCTGCACTGGGCGCACTCGGTCTCCCCGGTGGCCTCCGCGGTGCTCAACGTGGCCGAGGACCACGTGGACTGGCACGGCAGCTTCGAGAACTACCGGGCGGACAAGTCCCGCGTGTACGAGAACACCCAGGTGGCGTGCGTCTACAACGCCGAGCAGGAGGGCGCCGAGGAGCTCGTCGCGGCGGCGGACGTGGTCGAGGGCTGCCGTGCCGTGGGCTTCACCACCCAGCACCCGGGGCTGTCCATGCTGGGGGTCGTGGAGGACCTGCTCGTGGACCGCGCGTTCGTGGCGGACCGCGTGAAGACCGCCGCGGAGATCGGCTCGGTCGCGGACACGGGGGAGATCCCCACGCGCCACGGCGTCGCCAACGCCCTGGCCGCCGCGGCCCTCGCGCGCGCCGTCGGAGTCGAGCCCGAAGCCGTGCGGGACGGGCTGCGTGCCCACCGTCCCGGCGACCACCGCATCCAGCTCGTCGCCGAGACGGGCGGCGTGCGCTGGATCAACGACTCCAAGGCCACCAACCCCCACGCCGCCCAGGCCTCGCTCTCCGCCTTCGACCCCGTGGTGTGGATCGCGGGCGGGCTGTCCAAGGGCGTCACCTACGACGATCTCGTGCGTCGTCACGCGCCCCGGCTCAAGGCGGTGGTCGTGATCGGCACGGACGACGCCGCCCTGCTGGACTCCCTCGCGCGGCTCGCCCCGGACGTGCCCGTCCTGGTGGCCACCCCGCGGGCCGAGGGGGACGGTGCCCCCGAGGACGGCTCCGACCCCGCGGACGGCCACGCGGTCATGCGCCGCGCGGTGCGCCTGGCGCGCGAGCAGGCGGCTCCCGGGGACACCGTGCTGATGGCGCCGGCGGCCGCGTCCATGGACCAGTTCAACGACTACGCGGACCGCGGCACCGCGTTCACCCACGGCGTCCACGAGGAACTGGGGTTCTGATGGCCACCCGAACCACCGGCACCGGACCGGTCACGGGCACCACCCGGAGCGCGCGGCCGGACGCCGCACCCGCTGCCGGGCGCGGCGGTGCGGCGCTGAGCACCCGTGCGCGCCACGTCTGGCACCACGTCACGGACGGGCCGCTCGTCCACTCCTACTACGCGCTCGCCGGGTGCGTTGTCCTGCTCACCGGCATCGGCGTGATGATGGTGCTCTCCGCCTCCGCGGTGGAGTCCATCTCGGACTCGCGCTCCGCGTACTCCCTCTTCGCCAAGCAGGCGGCGTTCGGACTCATCGGCCTGGTCCTGATGGTCGTGCTCTCGCTCGTGCCCACCCACGTGTACCGGAAGGCCGCCTGGCCCGCGTGGCTCGTCAGTGTGCTCGTGTCCGCGCTCGTGTTCACCCCGCTGGGACGGGAGGTCAACGGGAACCGCAACTGGCTCGTGGTGGGCGGGCAGTCCATCCAGCCCTCCGAGCTCGCGAAACTCGCCCTGAGCATCTGGCTCGCCGCGCTCTTCGCCCGCCAGGGCCGGGAGGTGGCGGACGACTGGAAGAAGGCCCTGTGGCCCTCGCTCCTCGGGTTCATCGTCCCCACCGGTCTCGTGCTCGCCGGAGGGGACGCGGGCACGGCCATCGTCTTCGCCATGATCTACGCGGGCGCCCTGTGGTTCGTGCGCGCACCCCTGAAGATCTTCGTCGGCGGCGCGGCGCTGCTCGTGGTCGTGGGCCTGTTCCTGGTGGTGACCTCGCCCCACCGCCTCGACCGCATCACGGGCTGGCTGTTCGCGGACTGCGGCGCCACGGACGCGTGCTGGCAGGCCCAGCAGGGCCTCAACGCGCTGGCCACCGGGGGCTGGTGGGGTGTGGGGCTCGGCCAGTCCCGGCTCAAGTACAACTACGTGCCGGAGGCGCACAACGACTACATCTTCTCGATCATCGGGGAGGAGCTGGGACTGGTGGGCGCCACCATCATCCTGATGCTCTTCATCGTCGTGGTCGTCGCCATGGCTCGCATCCTCACCCGCACCCGCAGCACGTTCGTGCGGATCACCACGGCGTGCATCACCACCTGGATCGTGGGTCAGGCCTTCGTGAACCTGGGGATGGTCACCGGGCTGCTGCCGGTCATCGGCATCCCCCTGCCGTTCATCAGCTACGGTGGATCAGCCCTGCTGACCACCATGGCCGCCGTGGGCGTGGTGATGTCCTTCGCCCGGGTGCCCCGCACGGTGCGCGTCCGCACGGACCGCGGACCGGGCGGTGACGGGCAGGAGCGCATCCTGGACGCGCAGGAGGCGCGCGAGCGCGGCTACGACTCTGAGCACGAGGGCTCCCGCCCAGCCTGGACCCGCAGCCTGGGCGGCCTGATCGGAAAGGCACGACGATGACATCCACCGAGGACTCGCACCAGCACCCGCAGCGGGCGGGGTCAGCACGAGTGGTGCTCGCTGGCGGCGGCACTGCGGGGCACATCAGCCCGCTGCTGGCGATCGCCCACGCGGTTCAGGAGGCACGGGCGGACGCGAGCGTGTGCGCCGTGGGCACGGCGTCGGGAATGGAGACCCGTCTGGTGCCGGAGGCCGGAGTGCCCCTCGAGCTGATCGAGCGCGTGCCGCTGCCCCGCCGTCCCTCCGCGGACCTGCTCCGCCTGCCGCGGCGCATGGCCACGGCCGTGCAGCAGGCCGGGTGCATCCTCGACTCCCAGCAGGCCACGGTGGTGGTGGGCGTGGGCGGGTACGTGTGCACGCCCGTGTACCTTGCCGCGGCCCGTCGTCGCATCCCCGTGGTGATCCACGAGGCCAACGCCAGGCCGGGACTTGCCAACCGGGTGGGCGCGCGCTTCGCCACGGTGGTGGCCACGGCGTTTCCCGACACGCCCCTGCGCGGTGCCCACACCGTGGGCATGCCCATGCGGAGGGAGATCGCCACGCTCGACCGTGCGGCGCAGCGCGCCTCCGCACGCACCGCCCTGGGACTCGAGCCGGACCTGCCCACCGTGGTGGTCACGGGCGGCTCGTCCGGGGCGCAGTCCATGAACCGCACGGTGGCCGCGGTCGCACGGGAGATCGGGGGCTCCGGCTACCAGCTGCTCCACGTGACGGGGCGCACCAAGGAGGTGCGCACCCCGGACGGTGAGCTGCTGCGCGCCGAGAACTACGTGCAGACCGAGTTCGTGGACGGCATGGAGACGGTCTACGCCGCCGCGGACCTGCTCGTGGCCCGAGCGGGTGCGGCCACGGTGTGCGAGGTGGCTGCCGTGGGCCTGCCCGCCGTGTTCGTGCCCCTGCCCATCGGCAACGGGGAGCAGGCGCTCAACGCCCGCTCGCTCGTGGCCGCAGGGGGCGCCGAGCTCGTGCCGGACGCTGAGTTCACCCCCGAGTTCTACCGGCAGACCGTGACACCGCTCGTCACGGACGCCGCTCGTCTGGAGCGCATGGCGCGGGCCTGCGCGGCGCACGGCGTGCGCGACGCCGCGCAGGTGATGGCGCGGCTGACCCTCGACGCCGCGCGCGCCTGATCCCCTTCCCCTCGCCCTCAGGAGAGTTCCCCGTGACCAGCCAGCAACCCCTCGACCCCCACGCCCTCGGGCGCGTGCACTTCATCGGCATGGGCGGGGTGGGCATGTCCGCCGTGGCCCGCCTGCTGCTCGCCCGCGGTGTGCCGGTGAGCGGATCCGACGCCAAGGACTCGGCGGGGCTGCGCGAGCTCGAGGAGCTCGGCGCCACCGTCTTCGTGGGACAGGACGCCTCCAACGTGTCCGGCGCCGCCACGGTGGTGGTCTCCACGGCCATCCGGGAGAGCAACCCCGAGCTCGCCGCCGCCCGCGCCGCCGGTCTGCGTGTGCTGCACCGCTCCGAGGCGCTCGCGGCGGCCATGCACGGCCGTCACGTCATCGCCGTGGCGGGGACCCACGGCAAGACGACCACGAGCTCGATGACCGCCGTGGCCCTGCGCACGGCCGGGCTGGACCCCTCGTGGGCCATCGGCGCGTTCGTCGCGGACCTCGGTGCGAACGCCGGTTTCGGGGACGGCGACTGGTTCGTCGCGGAGGCGGACGAGTCCGACGGCTCGTTCATGGCCTACCACCCGCGGATCGCCGTGGTGACCAACGTGGAGCCCGACCACCTGGACCACTACGGCAGCGCCGAGGCGTTCCACCGCGCGTTCGACGAGTTCTCGGACACCGTCCGTGAGGGCGGCACCCTGGTGGCCTGCGTGGACGATCCCGGGGTGGCGCGCCTGGCGCGGCGGCGTCGTGAGCTGGGTGCCGCGGTGCTGACCTACGGGACGGACGGCTCCGCGGACGTCCACGTGTCGCAGGTGCGTCCCGCGGGCACCGGCGCCACGTGCCGCCTGAGCTTCCCCGCGGGGGAGGGACGCCGCGAGGTGGAGCTCGCGCTCGCCGTGCCGGGTGCCCACAACGTGGCCGACGCCGCGGCGGCCTTCGCCGCGGGCCTCGCCGCCGGCGGGGATCCCGAGCTGCTGCTTGCCGGGCTCGGGCAGTTCCACGGCTCCGCCCGGCGCTTCGACCTCAAGGGAGAGGAGGGTTCCGTGCGCGTCTTCGACGACTACGCCCACCACCCCACCGAGGTGGCCGCCGCTCTCGGTGCCGCCCGGGACGTGGCCCAGGGCCACCGTGTGCTCGCGGTGTTCCAGCCCCACCTGTACTCCCGCACCCGCGAGTTCGCGGAGCCGTTCTGCCGTGCCCTGGAGCTCGCGGACCTCGCGTGCGTCACCGACGTCTTCGGTGCCCGGGAGCAGCCCGAGCCGGGCATCACCGGTGCCACGATCACGGGGCACGCCCGGGATGCCCGCGTGGTCTCCACCCCCACCATGCAGGAGGCGGTCGCGGCCGTCGTCGAACGGGCCGAGCCCGGCGACGTCGTGATGACCGTGGGTGCCGGGGACGTCACCGCGCTCGGCCCGCAGCTGCTCGCGGCCCTGGCCCGGCGCTGATGGCACGCTCCACGCCCCCGTCCC
>NZ_PHOA01000095.1 GCF_003687455.1 Kocuria tytonicola
CCGCGCAGCATCGCACCGCTTCGAAGGAGACCCGCATGGTCCAGCGCCTGTTCGACACCCACCTGCACATCGTCGACCCCGCCCACCCCCTCGTGGAGAACAACGGGTTCCTGCCGGAGCCGTTCACGGTGGCGGACTACCGCGATCGCACCGCAGGGCTGAACATCGAGGGCGGGGCCGTGGTCTCCGGGTCCTTCCAGGCCTTCGACCAGGGCTATCTCGTGGATGCCCTGGCGGCCCTCGGGCCGGGCTTCGTGGGTGTCACACAGATCCCCGTGGACACGAGCGACCGGGAGATCGAGCGGCTGCACGGCGTAGGTGTGCGCGCGGTGCGCTTCAACGTGGCTCGCGGCGGCTCGGCGGATCTCGACGACCTCGACCGCCTGGCGCGGCGCGTCCACCACCTGGTGGGCTGGCACGCGGAGCTCTACATCGACGCCCGCGCCATCGACGACGCCCTCCTCCCCCGCATCGCGGCGCTGCCCGCGGTGAGCATCGACCACCTCGGGATGCACGAGGACGGCCTCCCGGCGCTGCTGCGCCTCGTGGAGCGCGGTGTCAAGGTCAAGGCCACCGGGTTCGGGCGGGTGGAGCTGGACCCGGCGGCCACCATCCGGGCCGTCGTGGCCACGGACCCGACCGCGCTCATGGTCGGCACGGACCTGCCCTCCACGCGGGCCCGACGCCCCTTCCGCCCCGAGGACCTGGACCTCATCCGTGAGGTGCTCACCCCGGAGCAGGTGGCGGACGTCTTCTGGAACAACGCCGCGGCCTTCTACCTGGACTGACGCCCACCACCCCCGTTCGCGGCCACTGGCTGCCGCATCCACGACGACGCTCGTCCAACCTTTCCCGGCGCGGCTCAGCTCCCCTGCGGGGGCGCCCGCGCGGCACCGGTTCCCGGGTCCCCCCCGATGCCTCCTGCCTATCTACTCGCCGGTTACAGTGGCGTCCATGGACACCGTGACCGGCGCCACTGCCGACTTCTCCCGCTCGGACCTCCACCTGCCCGTGGCCGGTGACGTGATTCGCGGGACCGTGTGGACACCGGTCACCGAGCCCACGGGAGTGGTGGTGCTGCACCCGGCGACCGCCACCCCCGAGCGGTTCTACTCGAGCATTGCCGAATACCTCACCTCGCGGGGGCTGGCCGCGGTCACGTACGACTACCGGGGTACAGGACGCTCCGGAGATCCGCGCCGACACGAGCACCTGCGGATGCGGGACTGGATGGCCACGGACGTCCCCGCCGTCGCGCAGTGGACTCACTCGCACTTCCCCGGGCTGCCGATGACCGCGGTGGGCCACAGCATTGGTGGGCACGCCCTCGTGCTCGGGCACGGCACGGAGCACCTGGACCGCTTCGCCGTGGTGTCATCCCACGTGGCGGACACCCGCACCGTGCCCCCGCCGATGGAGCGGCTGCGCGTGGCCCTGATGCTGCATGCGGTAGGCCCCACCCTGAGCCGAGCGCTGGGGTACATGCCCGGCAGACGGCTGGGCATCGGCGAGGACATGCCCACCGCGGCCATGGTCGAGTGGGGAAACTGGGCCCGGCACCGCAACTACTTCTTCGACGACCCCTCGATGGACGCCGCTGCCCGTGCCGCCGCCGTCACGCAGGACGTCCTGGCTCTGGGTGCTTCGGACGACCCCTGGGCCAGCCCCGCGCAGATGCGCGCGCTGACCTCCCACCTGACCGCCGCCCGCGTGGAGCACAGGACGTTCACGCCCGAGCAGCTGGGGGCCCAGCGGGTGGGTCACCACGGCCTGCTCCGCCGCAATGTGGGCACCACCGTGTGGCCGGACCTGGTGGACTGGCTGACCGGCGCGGAGGGCTGCGAGAACCGCGGGCCGTGACCATTCTCTTGCCCTCCCTCCTCCGGTCACCTAGCCTTGCAGGTACGTACCTACGGGAGATTCACATGACATCCATTACGGCCCGCGAGTTCAACCGCGACGTCAGTGCGGCCAAACGGGCGGCCAATGAGCATCCCGTCCTCATCACGGACCGCGGCGAACCGGCCTACGTGCTGCTGTCGATCCACGAGTTCCGGCGCCTCACCACTTCGGGTGAGTCCCTGGTGGACCGCCTGAGCATGGAGGAGGACATCGAGGTGGACTTCGAGCCCGCCCGCATCTCTCCCCGGGTCCCGGAACTGTGACCTACCTGCTCGACACCAATGTCATCAGCGAGCTGAGGAAGTCAGCGGCACGCGCAGACCCCGCTGTCCGTGCGTGGATCGCAGCCCGGTCCCCCGTGGACATGCACCTGAGCGCACTCACCGTTCTGGAGGTGGAGATCGGGATCGGCAGGCTGCGGCGCAAGGATGCCACGCAGGCGGATCGACTCACCGGATGGTTGGAGAACGATCTGCTTCCCGTGTTCTCAGGCCGCATCCTTCCCGTGGACCTGGCGGTCGCCAGGCACGCGGCTTACTTCCACGTTTCTGATCCCCGGCCCGAGAGGGACGCGCTGATCGCCGCCACGGCCGCCGTCCACGGGATGACGGTCGTGACGCGCAACGTCAAGGACTTCGAGCCCCTCGGTGTTCCCCTCGTGGATCCCTGGGGCTGACTCGATTCAGGGAATCCGGGGAAGGCGAGCACGCTCGGGCCACGGGTCCGTACGCAGACGACCGTAGGTGTCCACGTCGATCCGCTCGCCCCGGATCAGGAACTTTCCGCGCTCGGTCCCCTCCTTCACGAACCCCGCGGCCCGGGCCACCGCTCCCGAGGCAGGATTGTTGACGCGGTGACCCAGCTCCAGACGCTCCAGACCACCCTCCGTGAGCGCCCAGTCCGCGACGGTCACGGCCGCACGGGTGGTCCAGCCACGACCACGCGCCTCCGCGGTCATCCAGTACCAGAACCACCCGTTGCGGTTGGCGTGGTCCACGGTGATGCCCACGACGCCCACCAGACCACTGCGCCCGCACACCGCCCAGGCGACGCCGCTGCCAGGGTTGCTGACCCGCCGCACGTACTCCACCGCCTCCTCAGGGGTGGTCACGGCTCCCTGTCTCGACATCTCGGGGTCGGAGCGGAACGCCTGCAGAACCTGCGGGGCGTCGGCGAGGTGGAGGGGCCGGACGTGCGGGAGCTGCGGTGCGGCGTCGTCGACGTGGGACACGGGAGCCTTTCGCGGAGCGGCAGGAAAGTCTGGGAACGGAGCGACCCGCGGCGCCCACCTCTGAACGGGGCGGGCACCGCGGGTCGGTGCAGGACCGTGCTGCTCGCGCTCAGAGCACCGCGGCGAGCACGAACGTCCACACGCACGTGACGGCGAGCATGCCCAGGCTGTAGAACAGCGAGCCGCGCATGATCTCGGCCTCGCGGCCGTTGAGCCCCACGGCGCCGGCCGCGATGGCGATGGACTGCGGGGAGATCACCTTGGCGGTGGTGCCGCCCGCGGTGTTGGTGCCCACGAGCAGCGCGGGGCTGGCCCCGATGCCCTGGGCGGTGGCCACCTGCAGCGGCGCGAACAGGGTGTTGTTGTTGACCACCGAGCCGGTGAGGAACACCCCGATCCAGCCGATCACCGGGGCGATCAGCGGGAAGACCGGACCGGCGGCCGCGAGCGCGGTGCCCATGGCCGTGGAGCCGCCCGAGTAGTTGGCGATGTTCGCGAGCACCAGGATCACGGCGATCAGCACGATGGCCGGGCCCAGTGCCTTGACGGCGCCCGAGAGCTCCTCGAACAGCTGCCTGGCGTGCAGCTGCGGGGTGGTGAAGAACGTGATGAGCACGGCGATCAGGATGGCGGTGCCGGTGGCCCCGAGGATCGAGAAGTTCCAGGTGGCGTTCACCACCGTCCCGGCGGCCGCGGTCACGTGGCCGGTGAGCCCGGGCATGGGGACCGTGAAGGTGGTGAACCCCAGCGCGCCCTGGGTGAAGAGGTGCTGCACCGCGGGCACGGACCAGAGCAGGATCACGATGGTGAGGATGTAGAACGGGCTCCAGGCCCGGACCACCTCGCCCAGCGGGTGGCTCGCCTCGGCGGTCTCCGGCGCCTCGGGGGCGCGGGACACCCGGCGCGGGGTCCACACGTGGCACAGCACGAACAGGGACACCATGGCCAGCAGACCGGCCGCGAGGTCCGCCAGCTCGGGGCCCATGAACCACAGCAGAGCGCCCTGCACCACGCAGAACACCGTGGCGGAGACCAGCGCGGGGAGCCAGGTCTCGCGGAGCCCGCGCAGGCCGTCCACCATCCAGACCAGCAGGAACGGCACCAGGAACGTGAGCGGCTGGAGCAGCACCACGAGCGCCCGGGAGAGGTCCTGGACGTCCATGTTCGTGACCTGTGCACCCACGAGCACAGGCACGCCGATGGCGCCGTACGCACCCGCGGCCACGTTCGCCACGAGGCACAGCACGGCGGCGCGCAGGGGCGGGAACCCCAGCTGCACGAGCAGTGCCGCGCAGATGGCAATGGGCACGCCGAAGCCGGCCACGCCCTCGAGGAACGCGCCGAACGCGAACCCGATCAGCAGCACCTGCACCCGCTGGTCCGCGGAGACGTTCGCAATGGAGGAGCGGATCACGTCGAAGCGCCCCGACCGCACGCTCAACCGGTACAGCCACACCGCCATCACGATGATGTACGCAATGGGCCACAACGCCGTGAGCAGGCCCAGCAGTCCCGCCCCGGCCACCGCGGAGGCCGGCATGCGGAACACCAGCAGCGCCACGAGCACCTGCACCACCAGCGCGATCACACCGGACTTCAGGCCCGTGAGCTTGAAGAGCATCATGCACGCGAGGAACACGACGATGGGCACGGCGGCCACGAGCGCGGTCAGGGGCAGGCTGCCCAGGGTGTCGAGGGTTTGGGTCCACATGGCGCTGTTCTTTCAGGACGTGGGGCGGGGCTGGGCTCAGGACAGGCTGTCGACGACGCCGCGCAGCGTGTTCGCGGACGCCTGCAGCCGGTCGAGCTCGTCCTCGGCGAAGGGGGTCTCGCGGATGGGCACGGCACCTGCCGCGCTGACCACGCTGGGCACGGACATGGCGATGCCGTCGATGCCGTGGAAGTCCGAGAGCACCGGGGCCACGTTCAGCACGGCGTGCTGGTCACCGGTGATGGCCTCCACGATGCGCGCGCTGGACAGACCGATGGCGTCGTTGGTGGCGCCCTTGCCCTCGATCACCTTGTAGGCCGCGCCCCGCACCTCGGAGAGGATCTGGTCCAGGTCCTCACGGGTGAACACACGCTCACCGTCCCGGGTCCACTCCAGGATGGGCACGGTGCCGATGGTGGCGGTGGACCACAGCGCGAACTCGGAGTCGCCGTGCTCGCCCACGATGTGCGCGTGCACGCTGGAGGTGGCCACGCCCGCCTTTTGGGCAATGAGCCAGCGCAGGCGGGAGGTGTCCAGCACGGTGCCGGAGGCGAAGATCCGCTCCGCGGGCAGCCCGGTCTCCTGCTGGGACAGCGTGGTGAGGGGGTCGCACGGGTTGGTGACCACCACGAACACAGCGTGCGGGGAGGCCTCCAGCAGCGGCGGCACCAGCTGGGACATGATCTTGGCGTTGGTCTCCGCCAGGTCCAGGCGGGTCTGCCCCGGCTTCTGCTTGGCACCCGCGGTGATGACCACCACGTCCGAGTTCTCGGTCAGCGCGATGTCCGAGCCGCCACCCACGATGTCCGTGTGGGCGGCGAACTGCGAGCCGTGGGCGAGGTCCAGGGCCTCCGCCTCGGCCTTCGCGGACGCGATGTCGTAGAGGGCGATGTGGCGCACGGACCCCCGGATCAGCGAGGCATAGGCCACGCTCGATCCCACGGCTCCGGCTCCGACGACGGTGAGTTTCGAGTCCTTGATCATGGTGTCAACGCTAGCCCTCACCCCACCGTTCAGATACGGATGACACTCAGGGATCCAGAGGTTCCTCCGCAGGTCACACGTCGTTTTCCTCACAGTCTCGCGAGGTGCGGGCCACACCCGGAGCAGGCACCGCAGCGGGCCCGAGCCCCCGAAGGGCGCCGCCCGGCAGGGAGCCATCCGGGCGGCGTCGTCGTCTGCGGTCCCGCGGTGTGCGGCGCCGTGGTGCGGGTCAGGGGGTGGCGCCGTCCGGTTCCCGCAGCGTGGGCTCGGGGAGGTAGACCTGTCCGCCCGCGGCGAGGAACTCCTGGCTCTTGCGCTGCATGCCCGCGATGGCCGCCTGGTTCTCCGCGCTGCCGTAGGTGTCGCGGATGTCCTGGGAGATGCGCATGGAGCAGAACTTGGGCCCGCACATCGAGCAGAAGTGGGCGGTCTTGGCGGGTTCGGCGGGCAGGGTCTCGTCGTGGTATTCCTGCGCGGTGACCGGGTCCAGGCCCAGGCCGAACTGGTCCCGCCAGCGGAACTCGAAGCGCGCCTCCGACAGGGCGTCATCGCGCTCGGTGGCGCCGGGGTGGCCCTTGGCGATGTCCGCCGCGTGCGCGGCGATCTTGTAGGTGATCACGCCGGTCTTGACGTCGTCCCGGTTGGGCAGGCCCAGGTGCTCCTTGGGGGTGACGTAGCAGAGCATCGCGGTGCCGTAGCGGGCGATCTCGGTGGCGCCGATCGCGGAGGTGATGTGGTCGTAGCCCGGCGCGATGTCCGTGGCGAGCGGGCCCAGCGTGTAGAACGGGGCGCCGTCGCACAGCTCCTGCTGGCGCTCCACGTTCTCGCGGATCTTGTGCAGCGGGATGTGGCCGGGGCCCTCCACCATCACCTGGATATCGTGCTCCCAGGCGCGCTTGGTCAACTCGGCGAGGGTGTCGAGCTCGGCGAACTGGGCAGCGTCGTTGGCGTCCGCAATGGAGCCGGGGCGCAGGCCGTCGCCCAGGGAGAAGGCGACGTCGTAGCGCGCGAAGATCTCGCACAGCTCGTCGAAGTGCGTGTACAGGAAGTTATCGCGGTGGTGCGCCAGGCACCAGCCGGCCATGATCGACCCGCCGCGCGAGACGATGCCCGTGACGCGCTCGGCGGTGAGCGGCACGTAGCGCAGCAGGACGCCCGCGTGGACCGTCATGTAGTCGACGCCCTGCTCGCACTGCTCGATCACGGTGTCCCGGTAGATCTCCCACGTGAGCGCGTCCGCGTCCCCGTCCACCTTCTCCAGGGCCTGGTAGATGGGCACCGTGCCGATGGGGATGGGCGAGTTGCGCAGGATCCACTCGCGCGTGGTGTGGATGTCGTTGCCCGTGGACAGGTCCATGAGCGTGTCCGCTCCCCACTTGGCAGCCCACTCCAGCTTGGCCACCTCCTCGCTGATGGAGCTGGTCACCGCCGAGTTGCCGATGTTCGCGTTCACCTTCACCAGGAACTTCCGCCCGATGACCATGGGCTCGGACTCCGGGTGGTTCACGTTCAGGGGGATCACGGCGCGGCCGGCGGCCACCTCCTCCCGCACGAGCTCGACGTCGCACTGTTCTCGCAGTGCCACGAAGCGCATCTCCGGGGTGACGACGCCGCGGCGCGCGTAGTGCATCTGGGTCACGCACCTGCCGGGCCGGGCCCGCCGGGGTTCCGGCTTGCTCCCCCGCCACTGCTGCTGCGGGGCACCACGGCGGACGGCGCTGCGACCGTCGTCCTCGAGCCTCCTCCCGCGGGCCTCGTAAACCTCGGTGTCCCCGCGGGCCTCGATCCACTCGGCACGCCAGGGCTCCAGGCCCTCCTCCGGAACGCTTCCGGGGCCCATGGTGCGGTACACGCGCAGGGGCTCGTTGGGTGTGCCGTCCGGGGAGTCCAGCTGGTGGATCTCTGTGATGGGGACCTGGATGGAGTGCTCCGAGTCTTCTAGCCAGGCGAGGCGGTGGGATTCGTGCTGCTCGGACTGGGTTGCGGCACGTAAAGTGGTGCCGTCCCCATCTCTCGGGATGATGCCCGTGGGGGTGATGGTGCTGTGGGCGGTGGTGCTGGGCGTGGGGGCATGCGAAGACATGGCCGTTCCTCACTTCCTACGCCGGTATGACCCGGGTCAGGTTCGACGGTCTCGGGCAGCACTGGCCCGATCTCAGCCCCCGTGTCTGGGGCTCCCGTGTGGACGGTCACATGTCTAGCACACGTTGCTCCTCAGGCGACGACTGAACGGGTTCTACGCCGCGCGCCCAAAGGTCTTGTGTGCAAGCCACCCATGGTTATAATCAAAAGCATGCGCCGCGCGTGAGTAGTTTCCTGCTCTGTCAATTCGACCAGAACGGATTACTCATGCCCTCAGATATTTTGCGCCTCTCACTTCACACAGTCACTCGCTCAACCCACCGATCGTCCCCGGTCTCCATCCGCTTCTTGGACGCGGCTTCTCGAACCTCCCTGGCGAAGCTCTACTTCGAGGGATATCCATTAGGAGTCGCCGCCGAAGACATGGCCTCGGCCCGTGAAGAAATTGACGCGGTTTTCCGGGGAGACTACGGTGCCTTAAGACCGGATGCTTGCGCCACGGCGTGGGTCAACAATCGGCCCGTTGGCGCGGTCATGGTGGTGGACTATTCTATCTGGGATGAGTGGTTGGATGGTCCGTTCATCATTGATCTATTCGTCCATCCACACTATCGGGGCTTGGGTGCGGGACGGGCCCTCGTGTTGCATGCCATCGAGGCATGCTCGCTAGCTGGCAATGCTGCGATCAGTCTGCGCTTCGGAGACGGCACGTCACCCGCAGCGATGGGCCTCTACAAAGGCCTAGGGTTCGTCCCTTACCCATCCGCATGATCGCGGCTACCTGGCTTCAAGAGGGGTGAGGGTCTTCGTATAAGCAGAGGCCTCATTCCGTAACGGTGACCCCCCTGGTTGTTTCCGAGCGGTCCATATCGCTGATCTTCCCGAGTTGGCTCCGTGCTGTTTCAATGGAACCATGCCTGACAACGGTCCTGCACGGGTGGTGATCCGCGAACTCACCCCGTCCGATTTTGCGGGGCACGCGGATGAACTCGTGAACCTGCAACGCGTGGCCTATCGCGTGGAGGCCGCCCTGATCGGCGTCGACCGCATCCCGCAGCTCAGCGAGAAAGCGGCGGAATTGATGGCGGCAGACCTCACGTGGCACTTGGTGGTGGAGAAAGGCGACGTGATCGCCGCTGTGGCCACGAGTTAGGGCGTGTCTGACAAAGGTTAGTCGCGGGGTCTGAAACGATCAGGACGTGTCACGTTTTCAGGTTCTCTCGGATGCCCAGTGGTCACTGATCGCGCAGTTGCTGCCCCGCCCGACGGGCAAGCCGGGCCGCAAGTTCTCCGACGCGCGCACGATGGTTGAGGGCATCGTGTAC
>NZ_PHOA01000096.1 GCF_003687455.1 Kocuria tytonicola
GACCCTGACCCTGACCCTGACCCTGACCCTGACCCTGACGAACGATGGCACGACATGGCTCCCATTTGTGTTCGACTCATGGACATTCTGTGATGCGAGTCCTACTCTTGGGGCACTGTCCTTCCCCGACAGCCGCCACCCCTCCCGGCAGGTCCCGCTCGCAGCTCTCTCGGAGCACCCCGCGGTCACAGTTCCCGGCAGCCACGGTGTCATCGGGCGGGGGACTCTCGAGCGTTGAAATTCAGGACAGCAAGGGAGCTGCGGGATGAGCCATCCAGCGCAAGCACACTCACCGGAGCATCATCAGACGAACACCGGTGCCGTCGTACGAATCACCACCGTGGCCGCGTTCGGCGGCCTCCTCTTCGGGTACGACTCCGCCGTGATCAACGGCGCGGTCTCCTCCATCCAGTCCTCGTTCGACGTGGGGCCCGGTCCGCTCGGCTTCGCCGTCGCGGCGGCCCTGCTGGGTGCCGCGGTGGGCGCGTTCTTCGGGTCGCGGATCGCGGACCGCACGGGGCGCATCCCCATCATGAAGATCGCGGCGGTGCTGTTCCTGCTCTCCGCCATCGGCTGCGCCCTCACGCAGAGCATCGAGTGGCTCATCTTCTGGCGCGTGGTGGGCGGCGTCGGCGTGGGCGTGGCCTCCGTGATCGCCCCCGCCTACATCGCCGAGGTCTCCCCGGCGCACCTACGCGGCCGTCTGGGCTCGCTGCAGCAGATGGGCATCGTGCTCGGCATCTTCCTGTCCCTGCTCGTGGACGCCCTGCTGGCCAACTGGGCCGGAGGCGCCTCCCAGGAGCTGTGGCTCGGGCTGGCGGCCTGGCGCTGGATGTTCCTCATCATGGCCGTGCCCGCAGTGCTCTACGGCATCGGCTCCTTCCTGATCCCCGAGTCCCCGCGCTTCCTGGTCTCCGCCGGCCGCGAGGACGAGGCCACGGCGGTGCTCTCCCGCATCCACGGCGACGACGCCGTCGCGAGCCGCGTGGAGAAGATCCGCACCACCGTCAACAACGAGCGCAAGCCCCGCTTCTCGGACCTGCGCGGCTCCATGGCCGGACTCAAGCCCGTGGTGTGGGTGGGCATCGGCCTGGCCGCGCTGCAGCAGTTCGTGGGCATCAACGTGATCTTCTACTACTCCAACGTGCTGTGGGAGTCGGTGGGCTTCAAGGAGTCCGACTCCTTCACGATCTCCGTGGCCACGTCCGTGGTCAACGTGCTGGTGACCATCGTGGCCATCTTCCTGGTGGACCGCATCGGCCGCCGCCCGCTGCTGCTCGTGGGCTCCGCCGGAATGGCGCTCTCCCTGGGTGTGATGGCCGTGGTGTTCGCCACCGCCAGCAAGGTCATGGTGGACGGCCAGCTCACCCCGGACCTCGGCCCCGTGGCCGGGCCGGTGGCACTGATCGCCGCCAACCTCTTCGTGGTGTTCTTCGGCGTCTCGTGGGGCCCGCTCATGTGGGTGCTGCTGGGGGAGATGTTCCCCAACCACATCCGCGGCGCCGCCCTGGCCGTGGCCGGTGCAGTGCAGTGGATCGCCAACTGGGCGGTGACCGTCACGTTCCCCTCCTTGTCCAACTACTCGCTGGGCCTCACCTACGGCATCTACGCGTTCTTCGCCCTGGTCTCGCTGATCTTCACCATCAAGATGGTGCGGGAGACCACCAACGTGGAGCTCGAGGACATGCACGAGTAGCCCTCACACGCTCCACCCACGACGACGCCCCGGCCCGCGGCCCGCACCGCACCGGGGCGTCGTCGTCCCCCGTGACGCGTGCATCCCGGATGCTGGACGCATTGCGGGACGGAGACCGACGGTCGGGTATTTTCGAGACACCTGTGCAGGCGCCCGGGTGTCGGGACCCGGTGCGCCCCCTGTTTTCGACGGCGAAAAGAGACTCCCATGATCCAGCAGACCGCCACCGCAGCTCCGGGACGCAAGTCCGCGGGCCACGTGATCGTCGACTCCCTTGCGGCCCACGGCGTGGAGCGTGCCTACGTGGTTCCCGGTGAGAGCTACCTGGACGTGCTGGACGGGCTCGACGACTCCCCCATCCAGACCGTGGTGTGCCGGCAGGAGGGCGGCGCCGCGTACATGGCGGAGGCGGAGGGGAAGATGAACGAGGTCCCCGGCGTGGCCATGGTGACCCGCGGCCCCGGCGCCGCCAACGCGCACGTGGGTCTGCACACCGCGTGGCAGGACTCCACCCCTATGGTGCTGTTCGTGGGGCTCATCCCCTTCGAGCACCGCGAGAAGGAGGCGTTCCAGGAGTTCGACCCGCACCAGTGGTTCGCGTCCGGCGCCAAGCGCGTGATGGTCCTGGACCACGCGGAGCGGGCTTCCGAGTACGTGGCGGAGGCCATGTTCGCGGCGCGTTCCGGGCGCCCGGGCCCCGTGGTGGTGGGGCTGCCCGAGGACGTCATCACCCGCGAGATCGAGCCCACCCTCCACCCGGTGATCCCTGTGGCGGGCGGCGGCATGACCGTGGACGACTGGAAGGCCCTGGAGGCCGCACTGAAGCAGTCCCTGAAACCGCTGTTCGTCTTCGGCGGCAACGACTGGACCGTGGAGGGCGCGGAACGCTTCACCCAGTGGCTGGAGGAGCACCACATCCCCGCGGCCGCGGAGTGGCGCTGCGAGGGCACCGTGCCGTTCGGCTCGCCGTCCTACGTGGGGCCCATCGGCTACGGCCGGCCCAAGCCCACCGTGGACCTGCTGGAGGAGACGGACCTGCTCGTCTTCGTGGGCACCGTCCCCGGGGACGTGATCACCAACGGGTTCCTGGTGCGCCAGGACTGGTCCAAGAAGAACTTCATCGTCACCATGGACCCCTCCATGCGGGGCCGCTCCGGCGCGGTGACGTACCAGATCGTGGCCAAGCCGGACGTGTTCGTGCGGGACCTGGTGCGGATGACCCTGCCCGTCAAGGACACGTGGCGGGACTGGTGCCGCCGCATGCGCCGGCAGCAGGAGGAGTTCTGCGCACCGCAGCCCGCTCCGGAGCAGGACGGTCCGGCCACGATGGACACCATGATGAGCGAGCTGGTGAAGACCCTGCCCGAGGACGCCATGGTCACGTTCGGCGCGGGCGAGCACACCAACTGGGCGCACCGGTACTTCCCCACGAACGGCTACGCTTCCATGATCTCGGCGCGCAACGGCTCCATGGGCTACTCGGTGCCCTCCGCCGTGGCCGCCTCGCTGAACTTCCCGGGCCGTCGCGTCATCTCGATCGCCGGGGACGGCGAGTTCCTCATGAACGGCCAGGAGCTGGCCACTGCCGCGCAGTACGGCGCCACGCCCCTGGTGATCGTGATGGACAACCAGGAGTACGGCACCATCCGCACCCACCAGGAGCGCCAGTACCCGGGCCACGTGTCCGGAACCCAGCTGAAGAACCCGGACTTCGCAGCCATGGCGGACGCCTTCCACGGGTTCGGGGCGCGCGTGGAGCGGGAGTCGGAGATCCCCGGCGCCCTGGAGCAGGCCTTCCGTGCCATCGACGAGGACCACACGTTCGCTCTCATCCACCTGGTGGTGGAGCAGCGCAACAAGGCATACTGATCCAGGCATAGGCACGGGTCAGAAGCCCGATCGTCAGCACTTCCCGTCCTGCCGCCCGGGGCGCCGCGAGGGCGCGGACGCGATCTCGTCGACCTCGGCGCTCCGGGCCGGGACGACGCCGCGCGCGCTCAGTGCAGCGGGTGCGCCTGCTGGTCCGCGCGCATCCGGCCCGCCACCACCGCGAGCACACCCAGTGCGGGGGTCAGCACGGCCACACCCCAGAAGATGGTGACCGGGGGCAGGACCTCCGCGACAGGACCTGCCACCGCCATGGAGATGGGCATGAGCAGGAGTGAGACGAAGAAGTCCAGGGACGAGATCCGGCCCAGCATGTGCCCCGGGACGCGCCGCTGCAGCAGCGTTCCCCAGATGACCTGACCCGCTCCCCCGGTGGCGCCGAAGACGCACAGGGCCAGCGCCATGACCCACCATGAGCCGGTCATTCCCACGAGTCCGAACGGCAGCGTGCCGAAACCCCACAGCCACACCATGGTGGTCAGGTAGTTCCGGGGCAGCCGGAAGGACGCCATGAGGCTGGATCCCACGGCCGTGGCGATCCCGTACAGCCCCAGCATGGCGCCGTAGCCGGCCACCGTGCCGCCCAGCCGGTCCACCACGAGGAACGGCACCAGCACCTCCAGGGGACCGGTGAAGAGGAAGATCGCGCTCATGGCCCACAGCAGGGTCCACAGCAGCCACGGCGTGCGGAGGCAGTAGCGGAAGCCGTCCAGCATGTCCCGGAGGATGGTCGCCCGGGGTGCGGCCGCGGCGTCGTCGTGCCCCGGAGCGTCCTGCGGGTCGTCCCGCTCGGGCAGTCGCAGCCGCAGCATGAGGACCAGGGCGCCGGCGTGGCACACCGCGATGGCCAGGACGGAGGCGCCGGGCAGTGCGAGCGACGTGAGCGCGCCCCCCACGGCGGGGCCCGCGGCGAGCTGGAGCAGCGGCCGGGCAGTGCCCTCCACCCCGTTGGCCGCGAGCAGCTGGGCCGGTGGCAGGATGCGCGGCAGTGCCGCCGAGTACGCGGGGTAGAAGAATCCCACGGCGCCCGAGAACACGAAGGCCGCTGCACCCAGGTGCCACAGGGCAAGCGCGTCCGTCCAGGTGAGGACCACGACGGTCAGGGCCGTGGCCAGATTGGTCAGCTCCACGCAGCGCAGGATCACCGGTAGCCGGAACCGGTCCGCGGCCACGCCCCCGAGCAGCACGAAGATCACCATGCCCACAGCGCCCGCGGCGGTGACGAGCGAGAGGTCCACGGCGGAACCACCCAGGGCCATCACGCGGGCCACCATGGCCACGGCCCACAGTCCGGAGCCGAACACGCTCACGCCCATGGCCAGCGCGAGCACCCTGTAGGCGGGGGAGGAGAAGGGCCTGAGGGCGCGGGGAAGCTGCACCGCCCCAGGCTACCGGGCGCCGGCCCCGGTCCGGTGGCGGTGGTCCCGTGGTCGGCCCCCGGGAAGAGGGACCCCGTGGCAGGAGACCCGCGCCCGCGTTCCGCGCCCCGGCAGCCCTGGTTCGGGTCTTGTCGTGGCGTACCGTGGAACGTCAGGAACTCTCGACCTCCCGGGCCCGTTCGAAGGAGAACCGCATGCGAGCCACCCACGTCCCCGCCACCGGAACCGTCCTGGTGAAGGAGTGGCCGGATCCGCACCCCACACGGGACGGTGAGTTCGTGGTGCGGCTCGTCGCGGCCTCCGTGTGCGGCTCGGACCTGCACTCCGTCCTGCACGGCACCATGCACCCCACCGCCCCTGAGCGCGCGGGGTATCCCGGGCACGAAGGCGTGGGCGTGGTCACGGAGTCCCGCTCCGAGACGTTCCCGGTGGGAACCGCGGTGCTGTGCGTGCCGCCCGGGGAGCTCGGCGGGACGTTCGCCGAGTTCATGCTCCTGGACGACCTCCACGCGGTGGCCCTGCCCGAGCACGTGGATCCGGACGACCTCACCGAGATGCGCCGCTACATGATGGCCCAGCAGATGGGCACGTGCCTCTACGCGATGAACCTGTACTGGCCCACCGAGATCCCGGCCCGCCGGGCGGGGACCTGCGTGATCATGGGGGCGGGCTCCGCGGGGCTGTTCTTCCTGCAGGATGCCCTGCTGCGGGGCTTCGAGCAGGTGATCGTCTCCGACAAGGAGGAGTCACGCCTGCAGATCGCACGGGAGCTGGGCGCCCACACGGTGAGGGTGCCGCAGGAGAACCTCCCGGACGTGGTTTCCGAGCTCACCGGCGGCGAGGGCGCGGACCTCGTGATCGAGGCCGTGGGCTCCGACGCCCTGCGGGCCGAGGCCGTGGAGATCGTGGCCAACCGCGGCATCGTGGGGTGGTTCGGGCTGTACGAGAGCTTCGACCCTGCCCCCGTGCCGGTCTACGAGGTCTTCCGGAAGTCCGTGCGGCTCCAGGGATCGGTGGCAGCCCAGTCCGAACCAGGGCTGGTGTCCTTCCACGAGGCCGTGCGTCGCATCCGCGACGGTGAGGTCTCCGTGGACTACTGCCTCGGCAGCGTGCACACACTCGAGGAGACCGAGGACGTGCTGCGGCTCGCCGAGCGCGGCGGCGAGGGGACCGTCAAGTTCACCATCGTCCCCTGAGACGCCGTTGCTCCAGAGTCACCGCCGCTTTCGGGGATGCTGCGGTTCCAGCGACGCCGCGCCCCGACGGTGCCGCGTCCCGGCCGTGCTCCCGGCTGGCGCGACCGCCTCAGCGGCCCGCGCCGTCCTCCGGCTCCCTGTTCCGCAGGCTCGTGATGATCTGGATGCCCACCGGGATCAGGGACAGGAGCACGATGAGGATGGCGATCAGGTCCACGTTGTCGCGGATGAACGGGATGCCGCCCAGGAGGGATCCCGCAACCACCATGATGGTGACCCACAGGAAGCCGCCCAGCACGTTCCAGCCCACGAACGCGCGGTAGGGGTGCTTCGCGGTGCCCGCCACGAGCGGCACGTAGGTGCGCACGATGGGGACGAAGCGCGCCAGCACGATCGAACGGCCTCCGTACTTGCGGAAGAAGTCCTCGGTCTGGGTGAGGTACTTGGTCTTCAGGAACCGTGCGTCGTCGGAGAAGAAGCGCCGCCCGAACCGGTGCCCCAGGTAGTACCCCACCTGGTCGCCCGCGACTGCCGCGATGAACGGCACCACGATCATGAGCCACAGCGGGATGTGCAGCGCCTGGTGCAGCAGACCTCCCGTGAACAGCAGCGAGTCGCCGGGCAGGAACGGGAACAGCAGACCCGATTCGATGAACACGATGAGCGTCATGCCCGCGAGCGCCCAGGGCCCCAGTTGCTCGAGCAGTTGGGCGGGGTCCCCCAGGGGGAGCAGCTGCGGGGCGAGGAGCCCGGCCGTGTGGATCACTTCTGGCGTCATGGTGTCCAAGTATGCCCTCCGCCCGCGGCCCCCGCGGCATCGGTCCGGGTGACGACGGCGCCCGGCCCGGTTCCCCCGCCGGGCATGTTCCACAGGCGTCCGGGGCCGCCCTGTGTTCCCTCTCCCACCGCCCCGTTGACCTGTCCCGCGCCGAAGCGCGGCGCAGCTGCCCGCTGGCCGGATGCCGGCTGGGGACCTCCCCGCAACTCGCCGGGACACCGGGCAGTGGGTCCCTGCAGCCGCGCGCGGTCCCTATGCTGTCCCCGTGCGGACTCCGCGCGGCGGCCTCACGGGCCGGTCGCGGCGGGGGACGCGCGGTCGTCCGACACTCCATGGGAAACGAGCAGTCTGCAATGGCGTTCTTCGAACTCACAGGGTGGCCACTCCTCATCCTGGTCACCGTGCTGGCGGTCTTCCTCCTGGCCGTCACCGTGGTGGTGCTGCCCAGGAACCGCCGCCCGGGCCTGCGCAAGTACGTGGTCCAGCTCGTGTGCGTGCTGCTCGTGGTCACGCTCGCGCTGGCCGGGATCTTCCTGAAGATGAACATGGACAACCAGTGGTACTCGAGCTGGGGTGACCTCTTCTCCGACGGCGGGGGTCCCGTGGCCACAGCCACCGTGGGCACGGTTCCCGTGGCCGCGAAGGCCCTTCAGGACCTGCCCCATGAGAAGTTCACCACCGTGCAGTCGGACCCGGTGAAGAACCCCGCGTTCGGCGCCCAGCTGGATCCCGCCAACACCTCGGGGCAGTGGGTGAACGTCAAGATTCCGGGACCGCAGTCCGGTCTCACACAGGAGGCCACGGCGTGGCTTCCGCCCTCCTACATGTCGCAGCCGCAGCGGAGCTACCCCGTGATCACGGCCTTCACGGGCTTCCCCGGGGACGTCCGGACCTACACCAAGGCCATGAACATCGCGCAGCACATCCGCACGGCGGTGTCCGAGGGCGCCATGCGCGAGGCCGTCGTGGTGATCCCGGACGTCTACCCCGGCAACAACGACACCGAGTGCGTGGACAGCACGCACGGCCGCTGGGACACGTACGTGAGCCGGGATGTGGTCTCCTGGATCCGCACGAACCTGCGGGTCTCCACGGACCGGCGGGCGTGGTCCACACTCGGCTACAGCGCCGGGGGCTGGTGCTCCTCCATGCACACCGTGCGCCACCCGGAGATCTGGGCCACGAGCATCAACCTCGCCGGCTACTTCGTCCCCATGTACAGTCCTGGGCAGCAGTGGAAGACCGCTGACCCCGAGTCCTACGACCTTGCACGGGTGGTCCGGCGGGAGAAGCCGGACGTGGACATCTGGTTCTTCACGGGTGGGGAGGACACCATCTCCCTGCGGGCGGTCAAGGCCTTCGCGCCGGCCGTCACGGGGCCCACCGGTCTGGTGTCCAACATCTCCGAGAGCGGCGGGCACCGGGTGGCACTGTGGGAGGCCCAGCTGAACCCTGCCCTGACGTGGCTGGGCCGGACGTCGCCCGGTTTCGCCCCCCTGCCCGCCTGAGATTGGACACCTGCTGATGAATGTCGCGGAATATGCCGCCACTGTCCTGGCCACAGCCGCGGGCGGCTTCGATCCCGCCCCGATGGTCATCATGGCGGCCGCGCTGGGGGCGGGGTTGCGGCGTCGTCACGTCGTGGGGGCTTCGGCGCTGCTCCTGGGTGGCACCGTCCTCCTGGGGCTCGGGCTCACGCTCCTGGTGGGCCCGGTCCTGCAGAGCGTGGACTGGTGGGGGCTGGTCCGCCACGGTGCCGTGGCGGCATGGGTGGAGCTGGCCCTGGGCGTTGCCATCGGGGTGTTCGCGGCGGTGCGCGCCGTCTCCCGGCGCAGGGGCACCGCCCCCGAGGAGGAGAAGCCGCCGGCCAGGAACGCGTGGGCCCTCTACGTCACGGCGCTGGTGTTCGTGGGCATCGTGGTGTTCGACCCGCCCTTCGACATCCACGTGGCGGTGGCCGCCGCCCAGCCCCTTCCGGTCATGGTGCTCGGCTGGGTGGCGTGGGCGCTCATCAGCCAGATCGCGCTCACGCTGCTGCTTCTGCTCACCGTGCTGGGCAGGCAGGAGCGGTTCTCCGCCGTCATGCAGCGCGCGTGGGCCAGGATCTCACCGTGGGTCGGCGTGGCGGTCACCGTGCTGCTGGGTCTCGCGGCGCTGTTCCTGGTCCTGGACGCCGGCCGGTTCCTGCTCCTGGGGCACTTCCTCGTCGGCTGACGCGCCGCACGGCGGCCTGTTCCCCCGCCC
>NZ_PHOA01000097.1 GCF_003687455.1 Kocuria tytonicola
CGCCTCGAGCGCGTCGAGCAGCGCGTCCTCCTCGTCCTCGGCGGTGGGCCCGGAGGAGGCCCGGGTGCGCTTGGGGCGGTAGAGGGACTTGAGGTGGGCCGGCATGTCGTCGGCCATCTGCAGCTGGCGGATCACGAGGGACTCGTCCATGTCCCCGATGTAGGTGCCCTCGGCGTCGTAGTAGGCGGCGAGGCGGCGCTCGACCTCCGCGGCGTACGCGCGGTCCCACTCCTCGTTCTTCACGTGCTGACGGGCGGAGTAGCCGTAGGCCACGAACACCAGGACCGCGAACGCGTACCACTGCATGGAGTAGGACAGGTGCGGGCCGTACGCGACCTCCGGTCGTTCCCCGGCCTGCGGGGTGCCGGGCACCGCCGGGTCCTCGGAGACGAGCTCACCGTAGCCTCCGGTGGCCAGCTGCCCGCCCCACGAGGCGCTCAGGGCCGGCAGGTCGATGGACGCGGCCTGGCCCTCGGGGGCGCCGCGGTCCACGGCGCCCTCCGAGGGGCGCAGCCGGGCGGTGACGGTCACGTCACCGGCGGGTGGAGGCGGCACGGCCGAGGGCATGCCGTTGGCGGAGTTGTCGGTGGGGATCCAGCCGCGGTCCACGGCCACCACGGTGCCGTCGTCCAGGTGCAGGGGCACGAGGACGTCGTAACCCACCCGGCCGTCGTGCGGACGGTTGCGGACCACCACGGTGTCCTCGGGCGCGTAGGTGCCGCGCAGCCGCACCGGGTGCCAGGTCTTGGCGTCGTCGTAGTCCTCGAACAGGGGGGCGCCCGTGGCCTGGTCGTAGGCCGGGGCGTCGTAGTTCTCGGTGATCTTCGCGTTCTCGGCCACCAGGTGGTCGTTGCGGGACATCTGCCACTGCGCCAGGTACAGGCAGACCACCGCCGCCACGCAGGTCAGGGCGAACCACCCGATCCATGCCGGGGTCTTCAGGAAGCCGTAACGGCGCATCATTCCTCGCGCTCCGTCCCGGCACCGCGGACGACGTCGCCGTGCCCGCCCGGGGTGCGTGCGGCGTCGTCGTGCTGGTGGAAGGGCTCCACCGTCTTCAGGAAGCCGCGCTGGCCCAGGAAGTCCGCGAGGTGCGCGCGGTGCTCGTCGCACGCGAGCCAGACCTTGCGGCGCTCCGGGGTGTGCACGCGGGGGTTGTTCCAGGACAGGCTCCAGGCGGCCGGGGCCCCGCAGCCCCGGCGCGAGCACACGGCCTGCGGCGCCGCCACCGGTTCGTCGGGCGCCGGGGAGTGGGCCGGGCGCTGCGGGTCCAGCGAGCCGAGCAGATCGAGTTCCACCGTGTGACGTTCCTCCAGAGGTTCCTGCGTGGTCGGGCGAGAGGTCGGGCTGCCTCAGTTGCGGCGCGTGGCCGTGGGTCTGTGGGCGGGCAGCTCCCGCTGGGGCCGGTGCACGGTGTACTCCGCGTCCACGACCACGGTCTCGGGAGCGGCGGCCCGGTCCTGGGTCTCCGCCACCGTGGGCAGCTCCACGGCCGCGGGCGGGCGGTAGGCGGAGCCCGGGCGCTCCGAGCGGTCCGCGCCGCGGTTGGCGAGCATCACGGCGAACCAGGGCAGCAGAGCCGCCCCGGCGATCAGCAGGACGCGCACCCAGAGGTTGTCGATGAGCACCGCGCCGATGATGCACACGATGCGCAGGCCCATCTGCACGGAGTACACCTTCATCCGGTGGGCCATGTCCGTGGTGTGCGGATCCGCCGCCGAGGTGATCGAGTGGACCTCGGTGGAGCCGTGCGTCTGGTGCTGGGAACGTGTGATGGGGAACCGGTCCTTCGACGAATCTCCTGGGGATGTTCCGGAGCGCTCACCCTGCCACCGGTGACTGGGAGCGTGCTGACCATTGTGGCACCGTTGCGGACCGGCCCCAAGTGGGGGGGAGCCCACCAGGTCAGGCGGCGGTTAGGATGCTGTGACGTCCCGATCCCCCGGGTGCGGTGCCCCGACCGCGCCCGCCCTCCACGGAAGGTTCCACCATGTCTGAACAGAACTCGGCAGCGCGCACCGTGCTCGTCACGGGAGGCAACCGCGGCATCGGCCGGGCCATCGCGGAGACCTTCGTGGCGGCCGGTGACAACGTGGTGGTCACCTCCCGCTCCGGGGAGGACGGCCCCGAGGGCGCCCGCACGGTCAAGGCGGACGTGACCGACTCCGCGTCCGTGGACGCCGCGTTCAAGGAGATCGAGGCCGAGTTCGGTCCCGTGGAGGTGCTCGTGGCCAATGCCGGCATCACCAGGGACGCCCTGCTGGTCCGCATGAAGGAGGCGGACTTCCAGGACGTCGTGGACACCAACCTCACGGGTGCCTTCCGCGTGGTCCAGCGCGCCACCAAGGGCTTCATGCGCCTGAAGAAGGGCCGCGTGATCTTCATCTCCTCCGTGGTGGGCTACACCGGGGCACCCGGCCAGGCGAACTACGCGGCGTCCAAGGCCGGGCTGATCGGCATGGCGCGCGCCATCACCCGCGAGCTCGGCTCCCGCGGTGTCACGGCGAACGTGGTGGCCCCCGGATACATCCACACGGCCATGACGGACGAGCTGCCCGAGGACGTCACGGACAACTACCTCTCCATGATCCCCGCGGCCCGCTTCGGCCACGTCCAGGAGGTGGCCGGTGCCGTGAAGTACTTGGCCTCGGAGGACGCCGCCTACGTCTCCGGCGCTATCATCCCCGTGGACGGCGGACTCGGCGTGGGGCACTGATCCCGCGCCTGCTGGTCCCGGAACACCCCTTCGAAGGAGAGAACGCATGAGTTCAGTTGCCGGCAAGACCGTGGTCATCACCGGGTCCTCACGGGGGGTGGGTGCGGACACCGCCAAGATCCTCGCCGGTGAGGGCGCCAACGTGGTGATCAACTACCGCCAGAAGGCCCCGCGGGCCAACAAGGTGGTCAAGGAGATCACGGAGGCCGGCGGCCGCGCCATCGCCGTGCAGGCGGACATCACGGACCCCGAGTCCCGCAGCGGACTGTTCCAGGCCGCCGTCTCCGAGTTCGGCGGCGTGGACGTGCTGATCCTCAACGCCTCCGGCGGCATGGAGACGGAGCTGGGGGAGGGCTACGCGCTCAAGCTCAACCGGGACGCGCAGAACGACACCCTGACCGAGGCGCTGGAACTGCTGCCCGAGGGTGGCCGCGTGGTCTTCGTGACGAGCCACCAGGCGCACTTCATCAACGAGGTGGAGACCATGCCCGAGTACGAGGCCGTGGCCCGGTCCAAGCGCGCCGGCGAGGACACCCTCACCGCACGGGTTCCCGAGCTCGCCGAGAAGGGCGTGGACTTCGTGGTGGTCTCCGCGGACATGATCGAGGGCACCGTGACCGCCACCCTGCTCAACCGGGCCCGCCCCGGCGCCCTGGACGAGCGCCGCGCAGCCGCCGGCAAGCTCTACACGGTCAACGAGTTCGCCCACGAGATCGCCGCCATGGTCACCGCGGACGTCGAGTCCGGCCACGTGGAGCTCGTGGGCGGCGCCGAGGACTTCCTCGCGCAGGCCGGCAAGTAGCTCACGGCACCCTGGTGCCCCGCCCTGCCGTGGTGGGGCACCGCACCCGGCCCGAGCCCCGGACGACGCCGCCGCACGCGAACTCGCGTGCGGCGGCGTCGTCCGCTTCGCGCGATCGTTCCGGTGGACCGGCCCGGACCGTGCGGCTCGAACCGGAGCGTCGGCGCGGTTCGAACGGCCCGCGGAACTGTGGTAGGTTTCTTGTCGTTGCCGAGGGCCGCAACGGTTTTTCTCCGGAAGAACGCTGAGGCCCGGACACCTGCGCGGGTGGCGGAATAGGCAGACGCGCTAGCTTGAGGTGCTAGTCCTCGTATTAGAGGGTGGGGGTTCAAGTCCCCCCTCGCGCACGGAGAAGAACCCCGTTCGACCAGTGGTCGAGCGGGGTTCTTTCTGTTTCCGATTCAGCGCCTGCGCGCCCCCGGTCTCAGAGTCCGTTGGCGTCCGCTCCGTGGGCGGCCTGCTCGGGGGTGAACCCCTCGAACGTGAGCTGCTCGATCAGGCTCTGCCGGGAGAACCCGGACATGTCCAGGTACTCCTTGCCCTTCTTGACCGCCTGGGCCATGTAGTCGGGCGCGGCGCTGTCCACGCCGTGGGCGGCCTGCTCGGGGGTGAAGCCCTCGAACTCGAGCTGCTTGATCAGACCCGAGCGGGAGAACGCCGAGAAGGAGAGGTAGTCCTCCGCCTTCTTCACGGCCTGCTCGTTGTAGTCGGTGGACAGCTGGTCCACCGCCGCCGTGGCCTCCTGCGCGGTGAAGCCCTCGAACTCGAGCTGCTCGATCAGACCGGAACGGGAGAACGCCGAGAACGAGAGGTACTCCTGTGCCTTGCGCACCGCGCTGCCCTGGGACACGGTCGTGGAGCGGTGACCGGCCTGGCCCGCCTCGTCGGACGCCCCACCCGACGCCTCGGGGCCCTGCGCCTCGGCCGGCTCGCGGCTCTCCCCGGTGGAGTCCGCCGAGCCGGTCGCGGGGTCCTCCGAGGGCGGTCCGGCAACGCCCACACCGTCGGAGCCCGCGGTACCGGACTCGGCGGTCCCCTCCGTCGTCGCTGCCTCCGCGGCGGGTGCGGCCGGTGCTGCGGACGAGTCCTCCGCGTGTGGTGACGCGGAGCCCGCAGAGGTCGAGGAACTCTGCCAGCCCTGCGGGGCAGCATCCGTGTGGGATGCCCCGCATCCTGTCAGGAGCAGGAGAGCGAGGGCGGTTCCGGAGAGGAGGAGCGAGCGAGAGTGCGGGTGTGCCACGGGGCCACCTTTCGTGGGGTGTGCCGGTCGGGCACGGGACCATTGCATGAGCATGTATTTGCGTTCACACATACTGGCATGGTGCGCGTCACCTGACTGTCCCCTCTAGCGTCGACAGGACGCCGACCAGGCATGGGGAGGTGCAACGGGTGAACCGGCCCGCAACCACCTCCGCAGCGCTGACCAGAAGGTCCCTGCCGCGGGGAGTCATGGCACGGTTCCAGGACTCCCGCCGCCGTACGATGAGCGGCAGACGAGCAGCGGTGCGCAGGCGGCACCGCGGCTTCGTCGTCGGGGCCGGTGCGTGGCGCACGGAGCGGTCGCCCCTGTCCCTGGACCCCCGTGCCACGACCCCGAAGGTGAGACATGCCGAGCAGCCCCGCCCCCCGACCCGTCGAGCGGGAGCAGGCCACCGCGGGCACACCCCGGGTGACCCGCACCGCGCAGGGCGAGCCCGCGCGGACCCGCACCGTCCGGAAGGTGCCCGAGCAGGGCGGGCGGCACCGCTGGGTGCGCTGGCTCGTGCCCGTGGCGCTGGTCCTGGTGTGGCTCGGAGTCATGGGAGTGGGCGGACCCACGTTCGGGAAGATCTCGGAGGTGACCTCCAACTCGCAGGCGGACTTCCTCCCGCTGGACTCCCAGGCCACGCGCGTGCAGGACAGGCTGGGGGAGTTCCGGGACTCGGACGGTGTCCCCGCCATCGTGGTGCTGGAGTCCCCGGAGACCATCACCCCGGCGCAGCAGGGGGAGATCCGCTCGGCGGCCGAGAGCCTGAAGGACGTGCCCGGCGTCCTGGAGGTTTCTCCGCCCATCCCGTCCGAGGACGGCAGGGCCGCGGAGGTCGTGGCGCTCGTGGACTCCGCCGCAGACACGGGGGACACCGTGGAGCAGCTGCGGGACGAGCTCGCGGGGACGACCCCCGAGGGGCTGACCGCGGCCGTGACGGGACCCGCGGGGCTCGTGGCGGACCTCTCCGCGGCCTTCGCGGGCATCGACGGCCTCCTGCTCGGGGTCGCGCTGATCGCGGTGCTCGTGATCCTGGTGGTCGTCTACCGCTCGCCCGTCCTGCCGTTCCTGGTGCTGCTCACGAGCGTCGCGGCGCTGTGCGGGGCGATCCTCGCGGTGTACGCGCTCGCGCAGGACGGGGTGATCGACCTCAGCGGTCAGACGCAGGGCATCATGTCCATCGTGGTGATCGGCGCCGCCACCGACTACGGGCTGCTCTACACGGCCCGGTTCCGGGAGGCGCTGCACCGCACGGACTCCCGCTGGAACGCCACGCGCACCGCGTGGAAGGGCACGGTGCCCGCCGTGCTGGCCTCGGGCACCACCGTGGTCGCGGGGCTGCTGTGCCTGCTGTTCTCCCAGCTGACCTCCAACCGCGGTGTGGGCCCGGCGACGGCGCTCGGGGTCGTCTTCGCGGTGCTCGCCGGACTGACCCTGCTGCCCGCCCTGCTCGCGATCTTCGGGCGGGTGGCCCTGTGGCCGCGCACGCCCCGGGTCACGGAGGACCCCGAGGGCCACGAGCAGGCCGTGAACCCCGAGGACCACAAGGGCCTGTGGCCCGCGGTGGCCCGCCTGGTGGACCGCCGCTCCCGCGCCGTGTGGGTCGTGTGCACCGTGCTGCTCGGCGGCGCCGCACTCGGAGCCACCCAGCTGGACGCCGGCGGCGTGCCGCAGTCGGACTTCGTGCTCGGGAAGTCCGAGGCCCGGGACGGCCTCGCCACCATCGAACGCCACTTCCCGGGCGGCTCCGGGGATCCCGTCTACGTGCTCGCACCGCGCCAGGACGCCCAGGAGGTGGCCCGCACGCTCGCGGAGCAGGACGACGTCGCCACGGTCGCCTTCACCGCGAAGGACTCTCCCAGCGGCACGCTCCCATACCCCGCACCGCAGGCCGGTCCGTTCGCGGGGGTGGAGCCCACGGACAGCAACGGGGACGTGCTCCTGCAGGCCACCCTCACCCACGCCTCCGACTCCGAGGAGGCCCAGGAGACCGTCCAGCGGCTGCGGGCGGAACTGGCCCCCGTCTCCCCGGACGCCGCGGTGGGCGGCACCACCGCCGTGCAGGTGGACACCGTGGCCGCCTCCGAGCACGACCGTGCCCTGATCATCCCCCTGATCCTCGTGGTCATCCTGGTGATCCTCATGGTCCTGCTGCGCAGCATCCTGATGCCCGTGCTGCTGATCCTCACCACGGTGCTCTCCTTCGGCGCCGCCCTGGGTCTGGCCACCGGGGTGTTCCAGCTCGCCGGGATCAACCAGGCGGATCCCACCGTGCCCCTGTTCAGCTTCGTGTTCCTCGTGGCCCTGGGGATCGACTACAACATCTTCCTCATGAGCCGTGTGCGGGAGGAGGTCACCACGGTCGGCCACCGCGCCGGAGTCCTCGCCGGGCTCGTCACCACCGGCGGTGTGATCACCTCCGCCGGCATCGTCCTCGCCGCCACCTTCGCGGCGCTCGCGGTGCTGCCCATCCTGTTCCTGGTGCAGCTCGCGGTGATCGTGGTGATCGGTGTGCTGCTGGACACCATCCTGGTCCGGTCCCTGCTCGTGCCGGCCCTCGCACTGGACATCGGGCCGCGCTCGTGGTGGCCCTCCCGGGTGGGGACACCCGGTCGGCACCGCGCCGGGGGAGGCGCGCAGAGGTGAGGGCAGGTCCCCGCGGTCTTTGTGCGTGCGGCGCGGGGGCCGATACACTGCCGCCATGTCCCCACACCGCGCCGTTGTCGCCTTTGCCGTGTCCCCGGACGAGGAGACCACCCGGGCCGTCCTGGACCTCGTGGAGCGGGCGGGCGCCGTGGTGGAGTCCCACAACTGGGTGCGGGTCACCGGCACGGCCTCGGACGACCAGGCCGCGGACGTGGAGGGCTACAACGCCCTGACCGTCCACGTGGAGACCGAGGACCTGCCCCGGCTGCGCCGGCAGCTGCGCCCGGATCCCCTGCAGCAGGTGATTCCCGGCATGGACCTCAACGCCGTGGACGCCCGCTGGATGGACCACCAGCGGCGCAAGCTGGTGGTCCTGGACGTGGACTCCACGCTGATCCGCCACGAGGTCATCGAGCTGCTCGCCGCGCACGCGGGGCGCGAGGCGGAGGTCGCCGCGGTCACGGACCGGGCAATGCGCGGGGAGATCGACTTCGAGGAGTCCCTCCGTGAGCGCGTGGCAGTGCTCGAGGGCCTGCCGGCCACCGTGGTCGACGACGTCGTGGACGCCGTGCGGCTCTCGCCGGGGGCCCAGACCCTCGTACGCACCCTGCTGCGTGAGGGCCACGCGGTGGCCGCCGTCTCGGGCGGCTTCCAGCAGGTGCTCGAGCCCCTCGCCGCCTCCCTGGACCTCACCCGGGCGGCCGCCAACACCCTGGAGATCGTGGACGGTCGGCTCACGGGCCGGGTGACCGGCCGCGTCGTGGACCGCGCGGCCAAGGCGGAGCTCGCCACGGGGTGGGCGGCCGAGCTCGGCGTGGCCCCGCAGGACGTGATGGTCGTGGGGGACGGCGCCAACGACATCGACCTCGCCCGCGTGGCTGGTCTCTCGGTGGCGTACCGCGCAAAGCCCGCGCTGCGCGAGGTGGCGGACACCCAGCTGTCCATCCCCAACCTGGACGCGCTGCGCTTCTTGATGGGGCTGTGACCGCCCGGATCCCCGCGCGCACGACGCCCCGATCCCTCACCACCTCGCGCGCCCCCGGCGTCCCCGGGCACGGTGCGCCGCAGCGGGAACGGACCCCCGCGGGGCACTAGAGTTGCCGTCATGAGTTCAGTGCTGGAATTGGTGGACGTCACGGTGGTGCGCGGGGAGAAGACCCTGCTGGATGACGTGAACTGGACGGTGCGGGACGGCGAGCGCTGGGTGATCCTGGGCCCCAACGGCGCGGGCAAGTCCACGCTGCTGTCGATCGCGGCCGCCCGCATGCACCCCACCCGGGGGATGGTGGACATCCTGGACGAGATCCTGGGTGCGGTGGACGTCTTCGAGCTGCGCCCGCGCATCGGTGTCAGCTCCGCTCCGCTCGCGGGCCAGATCCCGCACGCCGAGTCCGTGGCGAACGTGGTGCTCACGGCCGCGTACGGCGTCACCGGCCGGTGGCGCGAGGAGTACGACGACGCCGACGTCCGGCGCGCCGAGGAGCTCCTGGACGCGTGGGGCCTCTCGGAACTGAGGGACCGCAGGTACGGCACCCTGTCCGAGGGGGAGCGCAAGCGCGTGCTGATCGCCCGGGCCCTGATGACGGATCCGGAGCTGCTGCTGCTGGACGAGCCCGCTGCGGGCCTGGACGTGGGCGGGCGCGAGAAGCTCGTGCAGCGCCTGGACGAGCTCGCCCGGGACGAGGCCTCCCCGGCCATGGTCATGGTCACCCACCACCTCGAGGAGGTCCCTGACGGCTTCACGCACGCGCTGCTGC
>NZ_PHOA01000098.1 GCF_003687455.1 Kocuria tytonicola
GACGACGCCGCACCATCTCGTGGGGTCTGGCGCTCTTCGGGCTCGCGGGGCTCGCCGTGCTGCTGGTGCAGACCCCGGCCCAGCTCATCGCCGTGCGCGCGGTCTCCGGCGCGTTCGCGGCGATGATCGCCCCCATCACCATGTCCCTGCTCTTCCGGCTGTTCGACCGGGACGACCTGCGGGGCCGGGCCATCGGGCTCATCATGACGGTCTCGATGATCGGATTCGCGGTGGGGCCCACGCTCGCGGGACTGGCCCTGGAGCACATGCCCTGGCAGATGCTGCTCGTGCTCAACGCGCCGGTGGCCCTGGTCGCGTGGCTCGGCGTGCGGCTGGGCCTGGACCGGGACCGGCCCGAGGACCTGCGCGGCGGCGCCGCGGACGTGCCCGGTGCGATGCTGTCCGTGGCGGCCCTGGGGCTGCTGCTCTACACGTTCACCGCGGGGGTCGAGTTCGGATGGCTGGACCCGCGCACCCTGCTGGTGCTCGCGGGCGGGCTGCTCGCCCTGGCTGGCTTCGTTCGGCGTGAGCGCACCGCCGCAGCGCCCATGCTGGACCTCTCCCTGTTCCGCATCCCCACGGTGCGGGGCTCCGCGATCCTGCAGACCTCCGTGATGACAGCAATGGCGGGTGTGATGTTCGTGTCCACCCAGCTCTACCAGTTCGCGTGGGGCTGGACCCCGCTGCAGGCCGGGCTCGCGAACCTGCCGTTCGTGGTGGGCATGATGGGAGCCGGGCCCTTCGTGGACCGTGCCGTGGCCGCGTGGGGGCACCGCCGCACCTCGCTGTACGCGGTGCTGGTGCTGCTCGCGAGCCTCGCGGTGTGGATCTACGCCGTGGGCCACACCTTCTTCTGGTGCGCCCTGGGCATGCTGATGATGACGGTGGCCATGCGCGCCGTCATGACCACGGGGGCGGTGGCACTGCTGGGTGCCCTGCCCGAGAGCCACACGTCCATTGGATCCGCCCTGAACGACACCGCCCAGGAGCTCGGCAACGCGGTGGGTCTGGCCGTGGTGGGGACCGTGATGGCCTCCGTGGTCGGAACCGTCCTGCCCGCCGGCGCCTGGGACGCCGCCACCGTCTCGGCGTTCGTCCACTCGCAGCAGATCTCCTTCGCCCTGCTGGCGGTGCTCGTGGCGGTGCTCGCCGCGGTGGGCATCCGCACCCTCACCGACTCGCGGGAGACCGAGGAGCACTGACCCCGCAGGGGCAGGGGGCGCACGGACGCAGAGCGGGGTGCACGTCCGAGGACGTGCACCCCGCTCTGCGGTGGTGCCACGGGGTGCCGCTGCGCGGACCTAGTGGGTGCTGGTGCTCCGGGGCGTCGTCTGGTCCCAGGGGGTCTCGCCCTCGGGCGTGCCGTCCACGATGTCGTCCACCGCGGAGGAGACCCAGCGGGACTTGTACTGGAAGTCCGTCTCGTCGCCGTTCTCGTCCGTCTGCCGGTACCACTCGGTGATGGCCGGGTCGTGCGAGTCGAACGAGTCGCCGGCCGCGCGGTGGCCCTCGGCGTGCTCCACCTGCAGCGCGAAGTTGTCACCGTGCTCCGACAGGCCCGTGGCCACGGCCTTCTCCACCGCGGAGAGCGCGAAGCGGCTCCGCAGCGTGGCCGGGTCGTTGCGCAGGTCGCGGTAGAGGGCGACCATCATCAGCGCGAGGATCACGGCGAAGGGCAGCGCGGAGACGATGACCAGGTTCTGCATGCCGGCCAGGGCGTCGTCGCCGCCCACCAGCAGCATGACGACCGCGATCCCCGCGAGGCACACGCCCCAGAAGATCACGATCCACTTGCTGGGGTCCGGGCGCCCGCGCTGGGTCATGGTGCCCATGACCACGGACGCGGAGTCCGCGCTGGTCACGAAGAAGATGCCGATCACGACCATGGCGAGCACCGAGGTCACGCCGGTGAGCGGCAGCTGGTCGAAGAGCCCGAAGAGCATGGACTCGGAGCCGCCCGCCACGGAGAGGTCCGCGCCGTTCTTGGCGAAGAACATGGCCGAGCCGCCGAAGACGATGAACCACAGCACGCACACGGACGCGGGGACCACGAGGACCACGGTCACGAACTGGCGGATGGAGCGGCCGCGGGAGATCTTGGCGATGAACATGCCCACGAACGGGGACCAGGACAGCCACCAGGCCCAGTAGTACACGGTCCACGTGTTCGAGAACGTGGCGCTGTCCGGGCCCCAGGCCGCGGACTGGCCGGTCATGAACAGGAACTCCTGCAGGTACGTGGAGAACGTGGACGGGATCAGTGTGAGCAGGAAGACCGTGGGGCCCACGAAGAACACGAACAGTGCCAGCACGAACGCCAGCGTGAGGTTGATGTTCGAGAGGTAGCGGATGCCGCGCGAGACGCCCGAGACCGCCGAGATGATGAAGCCCACGGACAGCACGGCGATGATCACGATCAGCGCGTTGTTGCCCAGTTCGCCGATGCCGCCCACGATCGAGATGCCGGAGCCGATCTGCATGGCACCCACGCCCAGCGAGGCGGCGGTGCCGAAGAGGGTGGCGAAGATGGCGAACACGTCGATCAGCTTGCCCAGGGGGCCGTCCACGCGCTTGTGGCCCAGCAGGGCCGTGAACACGCGGGAGATCAGGGGGGCGCGGCCGCGGCGGTACGCACCGTAGGCCACGGAGACGCCCACCACGGCGTAGATGGCCCACGGGTTCAGGGCCCAGTGGAAGGCGGACTGCACCAGGGCGTAGACCACCATGGAGTCGCTGCCGGCCTCCGCGACGTGGTTGAAGCCGGGGATCCCGCCCTCGAAGTAGCTCATGGGCTCGAACGCGCCGTAGAACATGAGTCCGATGCCCATTCCGGCGGCGAAGAGCATGGCGAGCCACGAGAAGAAGGAGTACTCGGGCTCCTCGTCGTCACGCCCGAGCTTGATCCGGCCGGTGCGGGTGAACCCGATGAAGAGCATGAAGAACACGGCCGCGGTGGACAGCAGGATGAAGAACCACCCGGTGTTCGCGGTCACCCAGGACAGGGCCGTGGAGGACACGGCGGAGAGGTTGTCGGTGCCCAGGACGCCCCAGGCGATGAACGCCACGATGAGCAGGGCGGTGATGGTGAACACGGCCTTGTCGGTGTCGAAGCGGACCTTGCGGTCCTCCACACCCACGCCCGGCACGAGTGCGGGGTGGATCCCGTGGGGGTAGGTGAGCTCGTGGATGATCTGCCGGCTGCGGGAGGTGGACCCCGCCGTCGATCCGGGCTCTGCGGCCGCTTCGGGCGGCTGTTGTCGGTCGGGGGAGTGGGGTGGCGTGCTCAAGACAGTTCTCCTGACTGCTGCGGGGGGAGTGTTCGACGTCGTGATGGTGTGGTGCGTCTCCCGTGAACGATGTGCATGCGCGACGCCCGGCGGCGGTACCGACAGGGTGATGTCCCGGAGCCGACCGTTTCGCCGTGGGCGTACAAACCCCCGATTGTAATGCTCCGTTGGTAGGCGCCCTAACTCAGCATGACGGCGGCGCGTTGCAGTTGAGTGATCCCGGCTCAACTTTGGTTGACATCCCCCACTCAATGTGTAGACTTGAGTCCTGAAAGCTCAAGTCTTCAGAAGGCCCGTTCCGGCCGCCCGGTCGGCGGCCCCGGGCCGAAGCAGCACAACGAAAGGACCAACACATGTCTCGCGCAGTGGGAATCGACCTCGGCACCACCAACTCCGTGGTGGCTGTTCTCGAGGGCGGCGAGCCCGTCGTCATCGCGAACGCCGAGGGCAACCGCACCACCCCGTCCGTCGTGGCCTTCTCCAAGGACGGCGAAACCCTCGTGGGTGACGTCGCCAAGCGTCAGGCCGTGACCAACGTGGACCGCACCGTGGCCTCCGTGAAGCGCCACATGGGCACCGACTGGACCACCGAGATCGACGGCAAGAAGTACACCCCCCAGGAGATCTCCGCCCGCACGCTCATGAAGCTCAAGGCGGACGCGGAGTCCTACCTGGGCGACAAGGTCACGGACGCCGTGATCACCGTCCCCGCCTACTTCAACGACGCCGAGCGCCAGGCCACCAAGGAGGCCGGTGAGGTGGCGGGCATGAACGTGCTCCGCATCGTCAACGAGCCCACCGCCGCGGCCCTGGCCTACGGCCTGGAGAAGGGCAAGGAGGACGAGCTCATCCTGGTCTTCGACCTCGGTGGCGGCACGTTCGACGTCTCCCTCCTGGAGGTCGGCAAGGACGAGGACGACTTCTCCACCATCCAGGTGCGCGCCACCGCCGGCGACAACCGGCTCGGCGGCGACGACTGGGACCAGCGCATCGTGGACTGGCTGCTGGAGCAGGTGAAGTCCAAGACCGGTGCTGACCTGTCCAAGGACAAGATCGCCCTGCAGCGCCTGAAGGAGGCGGCGGAGCAGGCCAAGAAGGAGCTGTCCTCCGCGACCTCCACCACCATCTCCCTGCAGTACCTGTCCGTGACTCCCGAGGGCCCGGTGCACCTGGACGAGAAGCTGTCCCGCGCCAAGTTCGAGGACCTCACCAAGGACCTGCTGGCCCGCACGGAGAAGCCGTTCAAGGACGTCATCGCCGAGGCTGGGATCAACGTCTCCGACATCAACCACGTGGTGCTCGTGGGTGGTTCCACCCGCATGCCCGCCGTGGTCGAGAAGGTCACCGAGCTCGCCGGCAAGGCCCCGAACAAGGGCGTGAACCCGGACGAGGTCGTGGCCGTGGGTGCCGCCATCCAGGCCGGTGTGCTCAAGGGCGACCGCAAGGACGTGCTGCTGATCGACGTGACCCCGCTGTCGCTGGGCATCGAGACCAAGGGCGGCGTGATGACCAAGCTCATCGAGCGCAACACGGCCATCCCCACGAAGCGCTCCGAGACCTTCACCACCGCGGAGGACAACCAGCCGTCCGTGTCCATCCAGGTCTTCCAGGGCGAGCGCGAGTTCACCCGGGACAACAAGAACCTGGGCACGTTCGAGCTGACCGGCATTGCGCCGGCTCCCCGCGGCATGCCGCAGATCGAGGTCACCTTCGACATCGACGCCAACGGCATCGTGCACGTGTCCGCCAAGGACAAGGGCACGGGCAAGGAGCAGTCGATGACCATCACGGGCGGCACCTCGCTGTCCAAGGAGGACATCGACCGCATGGTCAAGGACGCCGAGGCCAACGCGGACGCCGACAAGCAGCGCCGTGAAGCCGCGGACCGCCGCAACAACGCGGAGCAGACCGCGTACTCGGTGGAGAAGCTCATCAAGGACGACGAGGGCGCCATCCCCGAGGACGTCAAGACCGAGGTCCAGGCGGACGTGGACGCCGTCAAGGCCGCGCTCGAGGGCGATGACGACGACGCCGTCAAGACCGCGTTCGAGAAGCTGCAGTCCTCGCAGACCAAGATCGGTGAGGCGCTGTACGCCCAGTCCCAGGCCGAGGGTGCCGCGGGTGCCCAGCCGGGTGCCGAGGGTGCCGCCGGCGCCCAGGCCAAGGACGACGACGACATCGTCGACGCCGAGGTCGTGGACGACGACAACGACGGGAAGAAGTGAGCATGAGCGATTCCGAGAACACCCAGGGTGGCGGCCAGTCCGTGCCGGAGGATCCGGAGCAGCCCGCTCGCCCCGGCCAGGACAGCGCCGAGGGGCAGGAGGGGCTCACCGTGGACGACATCCTCGACACCCCCCAGTCCCAGGACGCAGAGGCCGCGGACGCGGCGTCGTCGGACGGCGACGCCGCCCCGGCGGGCGACTCCGAGGGCCACCGGCTCGCGGAGGAGCGTCTCGAGGACCTGCGCCGGCTGCAGGCGGAGTTCGTGAACTTCAAGAACCGCACGGCACGGGAGAAGGACCAGCTGCGGGACTTCGTGTCCGGCGAGATGATCGCCGCGCTGCTGCCGGTGCTGGACGACGTGGACGCCGCCCGCAAGGCGGGGGACCTCGAAGAGGGTCCGTTCGCGGCGATCGCCACCAAGCTCGAGGACGCACTGGTCAAGAAGGGTCTCACCCGCATCGGTGAGGTGGGGGAGAACTTTGACCCCACCATCCACGAGGCCGTGATGCAGCAGCCCACCGACGAGGTGGAGCCGGACCACGTGTCCATGGTGCTGCGCTCGGGCTTCAAGGTGGGCAACCGGGTGGTCCGGGCGGCCCAGGTGGCCGTGGCGGCGCAGCCGTAAGGCACACCATCTCCTCGGGGCGGGGCCACATGACGGGGCCCCCCCCCCGAGCCGCACCGAGGAAGAACTCACAGGAAGGAGGCGTCATGGCCAGTCAGGACTGGATCGACAAGGATTTCTACAGCGTGCTGGGCGTCTCCAAGGACGCATCCCAGGCGGACGTCAAGAAGGCGTACCGCAAGCTGGCCCGCACGTACCACCCGGACCAGAACCCGGGGGACGCGGCCGCGGAGAAGAAGTTCAAGGACATCACCGAGGCCAATGCGGTGCTGTCCGACCCCGAGGAGCGTGAGCAGTACGACGCCATCCGCGCCATGGGCTCCGGCGCCCGTTTCACGGCCGGTGGACCCGGCGGGGCGGGTGGTGCCGGCGGCGCGGGCTTCGAGGACATCTTCGGGGACCTGTTCAACGGCGGCGGGGGCGGCGGACGTCGGCGCTACACCACCTCCAGCGGTGGTGGCGGCGGGGGCTTCGAGGACCTCTTCGCGCAGTTCGGGGGTGCCCAGGGCGGCAACACCCGGTTCAGCACCGGGGGCGGCTTCGGCGGGCAGCCCGGCTTCGGGGGCCAGGGCGGCTACCAGGCACCTCCCACCAAGGGCGAGGACATCCACACCACCACCACCATCCCGCTGCGCTCCGCCTTCCGCGGCACCACGGTGAAGCTGCGCCGCGGCAACGGGCAGTCCACCACCGTGCGCGTCCCGCAGGGCGTGAAGGACGGCCAGCGCCTGAAGATCGCGGGCAAGGGCCACAGCGGGCCCGGGGGCAACGGCGACCTCTTCGTGACCGTCAAGGTCAAGGAGCACCCGTTCTTCACCCGTGAGGGCCAGGACGTCCACGTCACGGTGCCGCTCACCGTCTCCGAGGCCGGTCTGGGTGCCACGGTGCAGGTGCCCACCCTGGACGAGGGTCACGTGAACCTGAAGGTCCCCGCGGGCACGTCCTCCGGGCACCGCATGCGCGTCAAGGGCAAGGGCTTCACGTCCGGGTCCACCACGGGCAACATGATCGTCACCGTGCAGATCCAGCTGCCCGCGGACCTCGACGACGCCGCACGCGAGTCCCTGCGCGAGTTCGCCCGGGCCACGGAGGGCTTCGATCCCCGTGCGTCCCTGAGCGAGGAGGCGGCGAGCTGAGATGGCCCTGGACTTCACCCAGCCCGTCTTCGTGATCTCGGTGGCCGCCGAGCTCGCGGACATGCACCCGCAGACCCTGCGCCAGTACGACCGCATGGGTCTGGTGACCCCGTCCCGCGCCTCCGGGCGGGCACGGCGCTACTCCCAGATGGACGTGCAGAAGCTGCGCCAGATCCAGGAGCTCTCCCAGGAGGGGGTGTCCCTGGAGGGGATCAAGCGCATCATGCAGCTGGAGAACCAGGTGCAGGCGCTGCAGTCCCGGGTCACCGAGCTGTCCGAGGAGCTGGACCAGGAGCGCCAGGCACGGCGGGAGCGGGACATGATCTTCACCGCCGGTTCGGAGGGGGACGTGGTGCGGATCGCCCGCGGCACCCGCCGGGCACCGCGCAAGGTCTCGCAGGCACTCATGCTGTACCGCCCGGCCAAACCGGGCTCCGTCACCCACGACCGGGGAACAGAACGGGACGAGAACTCCCGTGACACTCCGGGACGCCCGGCGCGCCGGCGCAGCGCGCGCTGACCCTTCGCGGCTGGGCTCCGCGACGGTCGGCCCAGGGAGCTCTGAGGGGCCGCGCCGACGGTCCGTCCAGCGGGGCTCAGCGTGCGGTGACCCGCCGGGCCCATTGACGCAGAACGCCGCACCACCGAGGTGGCGCGGCGTTCTGCGTCTCTGCGGCCGGGCTCCTGCGGTCCGTGTTCCGGGCGCGAGGTTGGACCGAGGGGTCGGTGGCCTCAGCGACGCCGATAGGTCAGGTCACGGGGGATGCGCCCGGCCTCCGTGGCCTTGCGCTCGAAGCTCGTGAGGATCCGGCCGTCCCAGCGCGGGGCCCAGCCGGTCTCGGGGTGCTCGTCGTCCGCCACGGGCCCGGGGTGCAGGTTCTCGAAGTCCGCGTCCGAGGCGTCGAGCACCTCGCGCATGACTACCGCGTACTCCTGCCAGTCCGTGGCCAGGCGCCACAGCCCGCCCGGCGCGAGCACGCGGGCCGCGAGCTCCGCGAAGGCGGGGGAGACCAGGCGACGCTTGTGGTGGCGGGTCTTGTGCCAGGGGTCCGGGAAGAACACCCACAGCTCGCTGACGGATGCCGGTTCGAGCATGTGCTCGAGCACCTCGGGGGCGTTGGCCTGTGCCACGCGCACGTTCGTCACGCCCGCCTGCGCGGCCTTCATGAGCAGGTCCGCCACACCGGGCTTGTAGACCTCCACGGCCAGGTGATCCAGCTCGGGGTGTGCCACGGCGTGGGCCACGATCGCCTCGCCCAGCCCGGAGCCGATCTCCACCACGAGCGGTGCGGTGCGTCCGAACACGGCCTCGCGGTCCAGCCGGTAGGAGGGGTCCACGGAGGTGTCGGTCTGCACGCGGGGGATGTCCAGCACCCAGTCACCGGCGTGCTCGTCCCACGCCTTCTGGCGCTTGGGGGAGAGCCGGTCACCGCGGCGCACGAACGAGTACGGCTGCCGCGGGAACGCCACGGTGGCCGGGGCGCCGTCGCCGGCGGCAGGAGAGCCCGGCAGGGCGGCGTCGTCCGCGGAGGGCCGCAGTGCGGGGCGGTGTGCTTCGGAGGGCTGCGGAGTGCGGTCGCTGGATTCCATCGTGGAACATCCTAGGCGGGCCGTGAGGCAAGGTCACGACGCCGCGGGGCCAGCTCTAGGATTGAGGCCCACCCGCCCGCGAGCACCACCCGTGGGCACCCGACCCGCGCGATCCAGGAGATGCCGCATGCCCCAGGAGCACGAGTCGCCACACCCCGAGCCCCAGCACCC
>NZ_PHOA01000099.1 GCF_003687455.1 Kocuria tytonicola
TTGATTGTTTTTGGTTGATGGCCCAATGCCTTGCAGGTGTTTTCCCGTTTTCCTGGGGTGTTGGGTGTCAGCTGGGATCCTGCTTGCCACGTTGTGGTGGGTGGTTTCTGTTGAATTTTTTTGACGGAGAGTTTGATCCTGGCTCAGGACGAACGCTGGCGGCGTGCTTAACACATGCAAGTCGAACGCTGAAGCTTGGTGCTTGCACTGGGTGGATGAGTGGCGAACGGGTGAGTAATACGTGAGTAACCTGCCCTTGACTCTGGGATAAGCCTGGGAAACTGGGTCTAATACTGGATATGACAGTGCATCGCATGGTGTGTTGTGGAAAGGGTTTTACTGGTTTTGGATGGGCTCACGGCCTATCAGCTTGTTGGTGGGGTAATGGCTCACCAAGGCGACGACGGGTAGCCGGCCTGAGAGGGTGACCGGCCACACTGGGACTGAGACACGGCCCAGACTCCTACGGGAGGCAGCAGTGGGGAATATTGCACAATGGGCGGAAGCCTGATGCAGCGACGCCGCGTGAGGGATGACGGCCTTCGGGTTGTAAACCTCTTTCAGCACGGAAGAAGCGAAAGTGACGGTACGTGCAGAAGAAGCGCCGGCTAACTACGTGCCAGCAGCCGCGGTAATACGTAGGGCGCAAGCGTTGTCCGGAATTATTGGGCGTAAAGAGCTCGTAGGCGGTTTGTCGCGTCTGCTGTGAAAGCCCGGGGCTTAACCCCGGGTGTGCAGTGGGTACGGGCAGACTTGAGTGCAGTAGGGGAGACTGGAATTCCTGGTGTAGCGGTGAAATGCGCAGATATCAGGAGGAACACCGATGGCGAAGGCAGGTCTCTGGGCTGTTACTGACGCTGAGGAGCGAAAGCATGGGGAGCGAACAGGATTAGATACCCTGGTAGTCCATGCCGTAAACGTTGGGCACTAGGTGTGGGGAACATTCCACGTTTTCCGCGCCGTAGCTAACGCATTAAGTGCCCCGCCTGGGGAGTACGGCCGCAAGGCTAAAACTCAAAGGAATTGACGGGGGCCCGCACAAGCGGCGGAGCATGCGGATTAATTCGATGCAACGCGAAGAACCTTACCAAGGCTTGACATACACCGGACCGGGCCAGAGATGGTCTTTCCCCCTTGTGGGGCTGGTGTACAGGTGGTGCATGGTTGTCGTCAGCTCGTGTCGTGAGATGTTGGGTTAAGTCCCGCAACGAGCGCAACCCTCGTTCTATGTTGCCAGCACGTGATGGTGGGGACTCATAGGAGACTGCCGGGGTCAACTCGGAGGAAGGTGGGGATGACGTCAAATCATCATGCCCCTTATGTCTTGGGCTTCACGCATGCTACAATGGCCAGTACAATGGGTTGCGATACCGTGAGGTGGAGCTAATCCCAAAAAGCTGGTCTCAGTTCGGATCGTGGTCTGCAACTCGACCACGTGAAGTCGGAGTCGCTAGTAATCGCAGATCAGCAACGCTGCGGTGAATACGTTCCCGGGCCTTGTACACACCGCCCGTCAAGTCACGAAAGTTGGTAACACCCGAAGCCGGTGGCCTAACCCTTGTGGGGGGAGCCGTCGAAGGTGGGACTGGCGATTGGGACTAAGTCGTAACAAGGTAGCCGTACCGGAAGGTGCGGCTGGATCACCTCCTTTCTAAGGAGCACTGTGGCTGGCCGTGTGGCCGGCACCCACACTCCCATCGTTGTGGTGGGGGGTGGTTGATGCTCATGGGTGGAATATCAGCAAGCGGACACACTGCTCCCCGGTACGGGAACTCCGCCAGCACGGTCTGGTGGTGGTGTCGGGGTGGTGGTGTGGTGGCACATTGTTGGGTTGTCGATCAACACGCTGGTGTTGGTTGGTTTCCCGCAGCATGGTGGCGCTGGGATGGTTGTCCTGGTGGTTGCTGTGCTGGTGGGTTGTTGTTTGTCAACTACATAGTGGACGCGAGCATCTTTGACGCCGTGCACCTCCTTGGTGGGGTGTGTGGTGTGTTCTTTGATGATTGTTTTGTGTTGTGTGGCGTATAAGTTGTTACGAGCACACGGTGGATGCCTTGGCATCAGGAGCTGATGAAGGACGTGGAAATCTGCGATAAGCCTCGGGGAGCTGATAAACGAGCTGTGATCCGAGGGTCTCCGAATGGGGTAACCCGGCTGCGTGTCATGCGTGGTCACTCGTATCTGAATTCATAGGGTGCGAGGAGGAACGTGGGGAAGTGAAACATCTCAGTACCCATAGGAAGAGAAAACAATAGTGATTCCGTGAGTAGTGGCGAGCGAAAGCGGATGGTGGCTAAACCGGTTGTGTGTGATACCTGGCGAGGGTTGCATGATCGGGGTTGTGGGATGCGTTGTTCTCGGGGTCGCCACCCCGGGCGCTGTGGCGTGGTGGTAGTCGAACTGGTGGTGAGTGCCAGACCGTAGGGGGTGTGAGTCCCGTAGACGAAACTGTCATTGTCGTGGTGTGACGTTGTTCCCGAGTAGCACGGGGCCCGTGAAATCTCGTGTGAATCTGCCAGGACCACCTGGTAAGCCTGAATACTTCCTGATGACCGATAGCGGATCAGTACCGTGAGGGAATGGTGAAAAGTACCCCGGGAGGGGAGTGAAATAGTACCTGAAACCGTGTGCTTACAAGCCGTTGGAGCCTTTAGGGGTGACAGCGTGCCTTTTGAAGAATGAGCCTGCGAGTTAGTGTTACGTCGCGAGATTAACCCGTGTGGGGTAGTCGTAGCGAAAGCGAGTCTGAATAGGGCGTTGTGAGTGGCGTGATCTAGACCCGAAGCGGGGTGATCTACCCATGGCCAGGTTGAAGCGCGTGTAAGAGCGCGTGGAGGACCGAACCCACTTCAGTTGAAAATGGAGGGGATGAGCTGTGGGTAGGGGTGAAAGGCCAATCAAACTCCGTGATAGCTGGTTCTCCCCGAAATGCATTTAGGTGCAGCGTTGCGTGTTGCTTGCTGGAGGTAGAGCTACTGGATGGCTGATGGGCCCTACAAGGTTACTGACGTCAACCAAACTCCGAATGCCAGTCAAGTTCTAGCGTGGCAGTGAGACTGTGGGGGATAAGCTTCATAGTCGAAAGGGAAACAGCCCAGACCATCAACTAAGGCCCCTAAGCGTGTGCTAAGTGGGAAAGGATGTGGAGTTGCTGAGACAACCAGGAGGTTGGCTTAGAAGCAGCCACCCTTGAAAGAGTGCGTAATAGCTCACTGGTCAAGTGATTCCGCGCCGATAATGTAGCGGGGCTCAAGTACACCGCCGAAGTTGTGGCATGACACCGTGAAGCTGAGCCGTTTGTGGTTGAGGTGGTGTTGTGGGTAGGGGAGCGTCGTTGGGGTAGTGAAGCTGCGGGGTGACCCAGTGGTGGAACCTCAACGAGTGAGAATGCAGGCATGAGTAGCGATAGACGGGTGAGAAACCCGTCCGCCGGATGATCAAGGGTTCCAGGGTCAAGCTAATCTGCCCTGGGTGAGTCGGGACCTAAGGCGAGGCCGACAGGCGTAGTCGATGGACAACGGGTTGATATTCCCGTACCGACGAAGAACCGACCCTACTGAACCGGGGATACTAACCACCCGATCCGCCGTGATCGTGTGCCCTTGTGGTACACGGCGTGTGTGGTGAGGCTGGGACCTGATCCGGGGAGGTAAACGTGTTAACAGGTGTGACGCAGGAAGGTAGCCGAGCCAGGCGATGGTTGTCCTGGTCTAAGCATGTAGGGTGACCCGTTGGTAAATCCGCGGGTTGTGTGCCTGAGATGTGATGGGACTCTCTTAGGTGAGAGGATTCGGTGATCCTATGCTGCCAAGAAAAGCATCGACGTGAGGTTCTAGTCGCCCGTACCCCAAACCGACACAGGTGATCAGGTAGAGAATACTAAGGCGTTCGAGAGAATCATGGTTAAGGAACTCGGCAAAATGCCCCCGTAACTTCGGGAGAAGGGGGGCCTCGGTTGGTGATCACCCACGCGGTGTGAGCTGGTTGGGGTCGCAGAGGCTAGGGGGAAGCGACTGTTTATCAAAAACACAGGTCCGTGCGAAGTCGTAAGACGATGTATACGGACTGACTCCTGCCCGGTGCTGGAAGGTTAAGAGGACCTGTTAGACCCTTCGGGTCGAAGCGGAGAATTTAAGCCCCAGTAAACGGCGGTGGTAACTATAACCATCCTAAGGTAGCGAAATTCCTTGTCGGGTAAGTTCCGACCTGCACGAATGGAGTAACGACTTCCCTACTGTCTCAACCATGAACTCGGCGAAATTGCAGTACGAGTAAAGATGCTCGTTTCGCGCAGCAGGACGGAAAGACCCCGAGACCTTTACTATAGTTTGGTATTGGTGTTCGGTGTGGCTTGTGTAGGATAGGTGGGAGACTGTGAAGCTATCACGCTAGTGGTGGTGGAGTCGTTGTTGAAATACCACTCTGGTCACTCTGGACATCTAACTTCGGCCCGTGATCCGGGTCAGGGACAGTGCCTGATGGGTAGTTTAACTGGGGCGGTTGCCTCCTAAAGAGTAACGGAGGCGCCCAAAGGTTCCCTCAGCCTGGTCGGCAATCAGGTGTTGAGTGTAAGTGCACAAGGGAGCTTGACTGTGAGAGTGACAGCTCGAGCAGGGACGAAAGTCGGGACTAGTGATCCGGCGGTACATTGTGGAATGGCCGTCGCTCAACGGATAAAAGGTACCTCGGGGATAACAGGCTGATCTTGCCCAAGAGTCCATATCGACGGCATGGTTTGGCACCTCGATGTCGGCTCGTCGCATCCTGGGGCTGGAGTTGGTCCCAAGGGTTGGGCTGTTCGCCCATTAAAGCGGTACGCGAGCTGGGTTCAGAACGTCGTGAGACAGTTCGGTCCCTATCCGCTGCGTGCGTTGGAAATTTGTGGAGGCCTGTCCTTAGTACGAGAGGACCGGGACGGACGAACCTCTGGTATGTCAGTTGTTCCGCCAGGAGCATCGCTGATTAGCTACGTTCGGGATTGATAACCGCTGAAAGCATCTAAGCGGGAAGCTTGCTCCGAGATGAGATTTCCTGACCCCCTTACGGGGGTGTGAGGTGCCCAGTAGACGACTGGGTTGATAGGCCAGGTGTGGAAGCGTTGTAAGGCGTGGAGCTGACTGGTACTAATACACCGAAGACTTATACACACACAATGATCATCATGAGTGTGGTGTTCGCGTTCACTATGTGGTTGACCACCAACAACCCGCACACGACCCGCCCCTTATGGGTGGGGGTGGTGTGGGGGAGTGTGGTTGACAGAAGAAGAGATTGTTTTTCCATGGTTGTCATGGGAAACCGCCCAAAGGTTTCCACTCGTGCAACCCCTTGACACCTCGGGACCCGGTCCTGGTGTGTGTGGGGTGGTGTGGGTGGGGTAGGTTTCCGGTGGTTATAGCGTGGGGGAAACGCCCGGTCCCATCCCGAACCCGGTAGCTAAGACCCACAGCGCTGATGGTACTGCACTCGGTAGGGTGTGGGAGAGTAAGTCACCGCCGGAATACACGTCAGAAAAGAGGGTCGAGGCCCCACACCAGCAATGGTGTGGGGCCTCCCCACATTTAACAGCAGGCTCGCGCCCGGCTCGATGAACGCCGGCACCCGTGACTCCATGACTCAGCTGGGTACCGCTGGTGGCGCTTGAGCCTTTCCAGTGCTCCCCATTGAGGCAGGGCGGCCCCGCGGCTGGTAGGTTTCCACCACGTGCTGCCTCAAAGAGGAGGCTGCGGTCACGGGGAGGACCAGATCATGTCTCAGGGGTCGGACGAGGGACAGCGTGCCCTCCTGTGGTCACCCACCGAGGAATCGGTGTGCCGGTCTCGGATGGCCGGCTTCGCCCGGTGGGCGGAGAAGCGGTTCGAGAGGGATCTTTCTGGTTTCGAGGTGTTGCATACCTGGTCGGTGGATCAGCCGGACGAGTTCTGGCGGGGCGTGTGGGAGTTCTTCGAGGTGGAGGCGTCCTCCACCGGCGCGCGCGCCTTCCACGATCCCGTGATGCCGGGAGCGCGGTGGTTCCCCGGTGCGCGCTTGAACTACGCGGAGAACTCGTTGCGCTGGGCACGGAGCCGACCGGACGATGTTGCGATCGTGGGAGAGCACGAGACGGCCCGGGCGGGGGCGTGGACGTGGACCCGGCTCGAAGCGGGCGTGGCCTCGCTGGCCCAGCATCTGCGAAAAGCCGGCGTGCGCCCCGGGGATCGCGTGGCGGGTGTACTCCCCAACATCCCCGAGACGATCCTGGCGCTTCTGGCCACGGCCTCGGTGGGGGCCGTCTGGTCCGTGGTCAACACGGACTTCGGTCCCGCGGGTGTCGCGGACAGGTTTGCGCAGATCGAACCGCGGGTGCTGCTCGTGGTGGACGGCTACGAGTTCGCGGGGTCCGTGCGTGACATGACCGGGTCCTATGCGGCGCTGCTGACCGTGCTTCCCACCGTGGAGCAACTCATCGTGGTTGACCAGCTGGAGTCATCGCCCGTGCTCCCAGAGCTTCCGGTTGGTGTCACGCGGCTCTCCGACATCCTCGCGGTGCCCTCCGATCCTTCTTACGAACAGCTTCCGTTCGACCACCCCCTGTGGATCCTCTACTCGTCGGGCACCACGGGTAAACCTAAAGGGATTGTCCACTCCCACGGTGGCGTCACGCTCGAGTTCCTGAAAGCCCTGGGACTCCACGCCGGTCTGGGCCCCGAGGACGTGGCCTACTACGCGGTGGCCACCACCTGGATGGTGTGGAACATGCTGGCTGGGATCCTGCTCACGGGCGCTCGGGTGATCACTTACGACGGGTCGCCCACGTTCGGCGGCCCGGAGAAGTCCTTCGAGATCGTCGCCCGGAACCGTGCCACGTTCTTCGGCGCGGGTGCCGGCGTGCTGTCCATGGCGCAGCGTGCCGGGGTGACCCCGAACGTGAGCATGGACTTCTCGGCGCTGGAGTCGATCCTGGTGACGGGGTCGCCTCTTCCGGACGCCACATGGGACTGGGTCTACTCCTCGGTGTCACCGACCGTGCGGCTCGGTTCCGACTCGGGAGGCACGGACGTCACGAGTGCGTTCATCGGCACGAACCCGTACCAGCCCGTGTACCGGGGCGAGATCATGGGCCCGTACCTCGGCGTGGACGCGCAGTCGTGGAACGCCCAGGGAGAGCGCGTGTACGGCGAGGTGGGCGAGCTGGTGATCACCAAGCCCATGCCGAGCATGCCGGTCTTCTTCTGGGGTGACGAGGACGGCTCGCGGTACCGTGCCGCCTACTTCGACATGTTCCCCGGCGCCTGGCGCCAGGGAGACTGGGTGACCCAGCTGCCGGAGGGACCGTTCGTGGTGCACGGCCGCTCCGACTCGACCATCAACCGCGGTGGCATCCGGATGGGGTCCGCGGACCTCACCCACGTCGTGGACCGCGTGGACGGGGTGGCCGCCTCCATGGTGATCGGTGCGGAACTGGCGGGCGGGGACTACTACATGCCGCTGTTCGTGGTACCCGTTCCCGGTACGAGAGTCACCGATCAGCTGAAGCAGCGCATTGTGGACGCGATCCGGGAGCAGGTCTCCCCGCGTTACGTTCCGGACGAGATCATCGAGGCTCCCGCCGTCCCGAGAACACGCACCGGCAAGCTCCTGGAGATCCCCGTGAAAAAGCTGTACCAGGGGGCGGACCCGAGCTCGCTCAACCGTGCGACGGCAGAGGACCCGGAGGTGCTGGACTGGTACGCGGAGGCCGCGCGACGGCATGCGAACGACGTGACAACCCGTTGAGAAGAGTGCTGCCTCCGGGGAGCGGAGGCGCCCGCGCCCCGGGCCGCGGTCGGACCGGTCGCGGGTGCGGGGCCGGGACGTGGCCCCCGTTGCACCATGACCTCCTCGGCCGTGGTTGCCGTGGAGTGGGTCGTCGGACTGCCGGGGGCTGCCGCTAGGGCGTGTCTGACAAAGGTTGGTGGCGGGGTCTGAAACGATCGTGGCGTGTCACGTTTTCAGGTTCTCTCGGATGCCCAGTGGTCACTGATCGCGCAGTTGCTGCCCCGCCCGACGGGCAAGCCGGGCCGCAAGTTCTCCGACGCGCGCACGATGGTTGAGGGCATCGTGTACCGCTACCGCACCGGCATCGCCTGGCGCGATCTACCCACGGTGTACGGGCCGTGGCAAACGGTATGGACCTGGCACCGGCGCCTGGCCGATGACGGAACCTGGGACCGCATCCACGCCGAACTAACTACTGCTGCTGACGCGGCAGGTCTGATCGACTGGTCGTTGTCGGTCGACTCGACGATCGCGCGCGCCCACCAGCACGCAACGAACACCACCCGCCTCACAGGGGGCTGGATCGAACTACAAGAATCCGGGCCTCGAGCCGCCTGAACACGCCGTGGGCCGCTCACGCGGCGGGCTGTCAACGAAGATCCACCAACTCGTCGACGGCCACGGAAGATCCCTGGTCACACTGCTGACTCCCGGACAAGCAGGCGATTCGCCGATGCTCATTCCGCTCATGGACCAGCTGCGCGTGGCACGGGCGGTAGGACGCCCCCGCACCCGGCCCGACGCGCTTCGGGGCGACAAGGCCTACTCCTCACGAGCGATCCGCGCGCACCTACGCTCCCGCGGGATCAAGGCCGTCATTCCCGAACCCGAGGACCAGGAAGGCCACCGGCGACGGCGCGGCTCACGCGGGGGCAGGCCCGTCAGCCTTGACGCCGACGACTACAAGAACCGCAACGTCATCGAACGCAGCTACTGCCACCTCAAACAATGGCGCGCCATCGCAACCCGGTACGACAAACACGCTGTGACCTACCGCGCCGCCATCATCCTGCACTCCGTCATCACCTGGACGAAGGCTTTGTCAGACACGCCCTAG
>NZ_PHOA01000009.1 GCF_003687455.1 Kocuria tytonicola
GTACACGATGCCCTCAACCATCGTGCGCGCGTCGGAGAACTTGCGGCCCGGCTTGCCCGTCGGGCGGGGCAGCAACTGCGCGATCAGTGACCACTGGGCATCCGAGAGAACCTGAAAACGTGACACGTCCTGATCGTTTCAGACCCCGCGACTAACCTTTGTCAGACACGCCCTAGACGGGCCTGATGGTCAGCCGGTCGCCGCTCACACCGATGTCGGGGCCCTGTGGCAAACGTCGCGACTGCCCGGGCAGTGACTGCAAACACCACGGTGGCCCGCACGGAACCCGCATGCAGCAACTTTCTCCGAGCAGGCCATTGAGTGGTGCGGATCCTCGTTGCGACGCAGGCAGAGGAATAGCCATCGCGCGCCTGACAACGCCATGGCAATGAATTGGGCACTGCCAACCGCTCGGCTTCGGCTAGGAAGTTATGGGGCGCTCCGTCGCCGACTCCGCCTTGTGGGTTCGCAGGTACTGGACCAAATCGGCGGGGTGATCGCAGCCGACATGGATCGTGGGCGCGATCAGCATCCGGTGTTTGGCGTGCACGACCGAACCCTCGGTCAGCTGCAGGGTGACATCGGTCATGCCTGAAGGGGTCAGGGACACCGCAGGAGCACGATCGGCTTCCTGATGGATGGCGAACGACCGGGTTCTCCAGCTGAGAAATTTCTCGTGGGCGTCTACGACATCCTTGGTCGCTATCGTGATTTCGCCGAGGAGCCCGCAGCGCAGCACGAGTCGTCCCTCATGGACGTAATGAGGGCGGCGTCTGAACGTCTGGTAAAAGCCAATCAGCCATACTGCTCCATACAATCCCAAGAATCCCAGCAGGAGGCGGGCCCAAGCCCACGGCACGAGCCAGTGAACCACGCCGATCTCCACCAGGGAAACGGCAGTCAGAGTGTAGAAAATGGGTCCCTGGCTGGCGCCATACGAGAACGTCGCAGCTCCGGTCGGTGTGTCATCCCGATGTCGCAGCGCCAACCACAGGGCGCGAAGGACGTGGAACTCGTGCCGCATTATCGCCACGACAGGCCCTGGAAGGGCCTCCCGGGCAGCGGCTGCCAGCGCTGCGCCTTTGGTTGCACCCTCACGGCGCTGCTGCCGGTACGTCCCGGCAGCAGCCATCGCGAGCACGATCGTTGCCAGGAGTAGGACGACCTCGATCGTCAGGGCTATGCGAACAGCGGATCCCAGGTCCAGAACGCCCGTCGCAACCAGCACCGCGTGCACCACGACGACGACCGGAGTCACCCATTTCAGCACCCGCATCACAGGCTGAGGGGACTTCATGCCACACCGCCCTCTCCGACTCGTCGCACCGTGACGCCTACGTTTCCATCCTCACGCTGCGGGCCCCGCCGGTCCTGTGTCACACACCGAAGGAAAGCCCCGGTCTCCGACAACTTCAAATATCGAGAATCCACCACGCCATACCCCTGGGCTCCCCACTTAGGGCCCCAGCTGTTCTTGATGATCAATCCTGCCCCGCCGCAGTTCTCCTCGGCTTGCGGCAGCAGGGGCAGATAACCGACGCACAGCACGGCGTGCAGGCCGATACGAACTTCCCCTGGCGCAGGTGCCCGTAGCCAGCCGGACCTGCTGGCGAGCATCGCCGAAGGGTAGAGGCCGATCTGGAAAGCAAAGGGGGAGCCGGTCGACAACCACGCCAAAGCCAGGTCCAGCTTCTCCTGGTTGTCGGCGTCGTGCAGATACTGTGTGGACCAGTCCAACGCTGCTGCGTCGCGTTGCGGTGGCCTTGCCTGACAGGGGCCGTTGTGGGAGACAGGGATTCCTTCCTTGCGGACTACTGCCAGACATGATGCAACTGTCAATACATGTCCGGCCGCCGTGGTTTGCGACGCCAAGCACGAGACGCACACATCCACCCGATCCTTATGGTCGCTGAGGTGCCACAGCAGCCCTGCGGCCACTGCGGCCGCGCAAAGCGGCTCCGCGCCCTGGGTGACAACCGGTCCAAAATCTCGTCCGAGATCAATGGTTCCAACGGGAGGGACCTCGCTCATCAGTTCGTGCCGTTCGCCAGGAGGCCTGACGTCTGCACCATGCTTTCGGTGCGTGTACTTGACATCTTCACGAACCGCGCATAGCGCTGATCCGGTGGCAGTGTTGAGCCTCGGGTCTCGGCCTGCAGCACTCTTCTCTGCTTTTTAGTACGGGAGTGAATCACGCGAACGGCTCGCTCCGCCGGCGCAATCAAGTCCCCTTCATTTGGCATCTGGTGATTTCGGCTCCCGGACTCCGCGAACGGCTCCGTCTGCGCCGCCGTCATGCCACAACCTCACGCTCAGCCGTCAACTCACTAACCCTTCTCGCCAGAAGCAACGCGTCAGTTGCCTTTCGATCAATCGACCCCTCGAGCAGGCGGAATAGCTCCTCCGCCCGTTGGCTTTCCACTCCGTCGAAGACGAGCTGCTCGCACACGGATGCGTGCGTCCGATCAGGGAAATACATCGCCTTGGCCGTCTCAACGATTCGTCCGCCTTCCTCTTCGGTCACCGAGCCCTGCCCGACGAGTTCGTTCACCGAGGCCCTGAAGTTGACCATCGGGGTGCAGAGCGCTCTGAGCGACTTCGGGTCGAAAGTGATGGCCACTTCGTCATCCGCATCGATGGTGCCATCGGCGTACCACTGGTAGATGGTGCCGATGCCAGTCATGCCCAGCGTGTCCAGCTCAGCTGCACGCAGTGCACCCATGCTCGATGAGCCCAGGATGGTGACGCCCCTGTTGAGCGCTGTGAGGATCTCTTTTGGGGAGATCGACATGGCGTGGAGGAATTTGCCGTCTATGATGCCGATGATGTCAGGCGAGGTGTCCTCGCGTAGTAAGACATCGATGTCTCCTCGTTCGACAGGGCCGCGGAACTCGGCCTCAGGCAGCACTTTTGTCAGCGCCTCACGGGAAATGCTGGGTCCGACGAAAATCACGGTCCTCATCGTGCGTTCTCCCTGCTCTCTTGAACGGTGACGATTGCCTTGCCCAGGAGGGAAATGTTTTCTCTCCACACGCGCGCGGCGCGCTGTCCCAAGCGGCCACGATCGATCGCCCAAGACTCGATGCCGGGGACGATAACCCGTACGACCGACACGGGGAGCCAGCCCGGGCTGAGGTCGACGACTACCACGGAGTCGATCCCGTTACTCTGCAGACGTTCGAGCATCCAATGGAGGTCCAGCATGACGTCGGCGACCTGAACTGGGACCCTCTGTCCGAGTGGACGATGCAGCCAGCGGCGTCGCGACGCCGGGATATCGCGTTGTCCAGGGCGTTCACCGCGAGGTGGGCCTTCATCCTGTCGCTGATCGAGTAGCCGACGATCCGGCCGGAGAACACGTCCTTGATGGCGCAGAGGTAGAGCTTGCCCTCTTCTGTCCAGTGCTCGGTGATATCGGTCAGCCAGAGTTCGTTGGTGTCCTCAGCGGAGAAGTCACGCTTCACGAGATCATCGTGGACCGGCGGCCCGGGGCGCTTCCCGTTCTTGCCGCACTTCTTGCCGAACACGGACCACCACTGATTGTCCCGGCAGATCCGCCACGCGGTCCGCTCGCACATGCGCTGGACAGCGGCCTCCGCTTCGCCGACCAGGAACCGATACCCGAACTCGGGATCATCGCGGTGGGCGTCGAACAACGCGTTCGCCCGGTAGGCCTCGACCAGCTCAGACTCGGTGACCTGTTGTTTCCGCCATCGGTAGTAGGGCTGGCGGGAGAGCTTCAGGACCCGCAGGGACACCGCGACGGGGATACCGTCGGCAGCGAGCTCATTCACGAGCGGGTAGAGGATTTTCCCGGCAGGTTCGCCTGCGAGAGATACGCCGCGGCGCGGCGCAAGACCTCGTTCTCCTGCTCCAGCAGCCGGATCCGCTTACGCGCATCACGCAGCTCGGAGGACTCCTCGCGCGACTTGCCGGGACGGTTGCCGTCGTCGATGTCGGCTTGGCGGATCCATTTATGCAGCGTCATCTCGTGAACGCCGAAGTCCTTCGCGATCTGCGCGATCGTGACGGCATCCTCACGGGACCGGGCCACACGCACGACATCGTCGCGGAACTCCTGAGGGTAGGGAGCAGGCATAGTGCACATCCTTCCAGGCCGCCCTACGGGCAAGCCAGATCAGATGTCACCTATCCGTGCAGCAGCCCCCCTTGCGCCTGCGGCAGGACCGTGACGCTGGGGCCGTCCGCATCTGATCGGCTTCAGATCCGGCAGCGGGAGCTATACGGAACGACACGGTGGAAGCTGTCCTACAGTCGGCGCAACGCTGTCGAGTCAGCCAACTCGTTGCTGAAGAATCATTACGCGCGCCTGACACGAGGCAGCACCCAAGTTCGCGGCACCCACCGCACAGCGATACGGCTGGCGCTGATCATCGCAACCGTCAACATGCACCTGCTGCGGCGACGCTACGGCTACGACCTTGCATGCCCGCCGCCGGGCACGGACACCGTGTCCCCACAGCCGATAGATCAGTCGGGGGCGCGACGCAGACGAGTCTTCAAGCGGCCCAAGAGACCATCGGGGGCTGCACCGCCAGAGTCCCCGCCGCCCTTAGGCGACGAGGAATGGGCCGTAGGCATCCCTGGCGCCTGAATGATGAAGAAGTAGCCGTTGCGCCCAAGGTGGCTGGCCCCTGCTCGGAGAGCCCCCGGGCAGGGGCCTATCGCTGCCATCACTGACTACGTGGGCATCGAAACGCGCCCCTGGAAGCGTGGCGGAGTGCTCGGCAGCCGGTCCTAGCCTCAGTGCCGGGGCCTGAAACAAGAAACTCCCACCCGACACGAGGTCGGATGGGAGTTTCGTGAAATCAAGTGTCCCACTTTCGTGAAACACCCACGGTGCGCGAGGGGGGAGTTGAACCCCCACGCCCTCTCGGGCACACGGACCTGAACCGTGCGCGTCTGCCTATTCCGCCACTCGCGCTCGTTGTCCCACTCGGCGTACGCCCGTGAGCAACGTCGAAAAGCCTACCCCACCCTGCCCGGGTTGGCGAATCGTGGCCTCGGAAGGCGGGGTGCGGCGCGGGACAGCGCGTCGCGGCGTGCTCGGAGCCGGGGGCGACGCCGCCCGCGACCCGGGCCGCGGCGTCGTCGCCATCACATGCTGACCGTGAGCCCCGTCCACGCGATCGAGGCGCAGAGAAGCCCCGCCACCGCGTACAGTGTGAGGGGCACGAGCAGCAGGATCTCCCGTCCGGATCCGGCGTTGCCCAGCAGGGGGAGGCGCACGAACGAGCGCCGCCGGTAGAGGGAGGCGGGGAGCGGGAGGGGGAGGCGCAGCGGCCACAGCAGGTGGATGCCCTGGGTGGTCAGCAGGTCGCCGGCCATGTGCACGGCGCACCCGAGTCCCACGGCCACCACGAACCAGTGCGGATGCTCCGGGGGGTGCGCGGCCACGAACGCCCCGAGCAGGATGCCCACCACCCAGTTGGCGTGGGAGAGCCGGTCCGGGACGAAGGCCAGCACCTTGACCGCGCACGCGATCAGCAGCACGGACAGCACCGCGGCCAGCGGCCACACCTGCCCGGGCAACGACGCCGCCGCGTCACCGACCGCCCCCGATCCCACGGACCCTGCGCCCAGCCCGCCGGACACCGCGGCACCGGTGGCCGCACCGCCTGCCGTGTCCGCCGCGGACTCCGTGCCGCTCCACCGCAGGGCGTCGCCCACCGGAACAGAGGCGCGCTGGGAGAGCTCGGCGAGCACCATGATCGCGAGCAGCCCCAGGAGGGAGTGCGTGCCCCGGCGGTGGCCGCCGGCGAGTCGGCTCAGGCCCTTGGCGAGCCAGCGCGAGACCGGGGGCAGGGACCGTGCCACGGTTCCGCCCGGGTGGTCGAGGTCCGGCAGCAGGGCGGCCCCGGCGCAGATCAGCGCGCCGGTGACCACTCCGGGATCGCCCACGGGCATGAGGCCGAGGCCCACGGGGAAGGAGGCGTCCGCGAGATCCACGGTGTAGGTGCCGGTCAGTGCCACCCACGCGGCGGCACCGCATGCGGCGTGGCTGGGGCCCATCACGGGGCGGTCCTGAGCATGGGGACGGTCCTTTCCAGACCTCGGGGAAGAAGAGAATCCCCAGGTTAGGAACGGGTTCCGACCCGCATAAGCGCCGTCGGGACCGCACCCTGGGCCTGTCTGTGTGAGGGGCGACGCCGCTCGGGGACGGGGCCCGCCCGGTCTCCCCGCGGGGCGGGCCGGTGCCCCCGTGGGCGGGGCACGCGTTGCGCGGCCTGCACAGTCTCCGGTGGCGACGACCCGGGGCGGGACCGCGAGGTCGAAGGGGTGCGCTTCGGTTCAGTCCTCGGACTTGGGGGTCCAGGGCAGCTGCTGGTCGCACCCCGGGGTGACCCAGGCCTTCACGTACCCGGCGCTCTGGTGGAGGTACTGGTTGAAGAGACTCTTGCCCGTGAGCTGGAAGTCCACCGCGGACATCCGCAGCTCCCCGGAGTAGCAGCGCTCCAGGATCAGCCGGGAACGGGAGACGTGCTGGGTGAACGTCACGGCGGTGACGGTGTCCCAGCCGTGCTGCGCCGAGAGCTCCTGCAGCTTGATGGCCTCTCCCTGCGTGGTGGAGGGATTGGGCTTGAAGCACAGCACCTCCACACCGTCGCGGGGTTCGCAGAACGACTTGGCGGTGTAGTACTCCACCATCTCGGGCGGGTCGAAGGGCTGGGCGTCCGGTGTGGAGACCACCAGGGTGTCCGCGATGTGCTGGTTGTAGACGAGGTCCTCCGCGTAGGCCATGCGGGCGGGGTCCGGAGGGCCCAGCACGAACACGGCGTCGGAGGTGCGGGGCGGGTCCACGTCCGGGCTGTCGAGGACGGCGTGGCACACGGCGAGCCACAGGGTCACGAGGAGCGTCAGGGCGATCAGCGCCACGAGGGGCCACTTCCGCCTGAGCGCAGGGGGGTGCCCGGAGGGAGTCGGGGCCACGGGGTTCCTCTCACTGGGGCTGTTCGGCGGGCGCGCCGCGGATATCATCTCACCCAGCACGGCAGGGACCCACGGCTGCGTGCGTCCGCCGGTAAACGCCCAGCAAGGAGTCAGCACATGCGATCGGATGAACACCTCGAACGCGCCGTGACCTGCCCGGTTCCCCTGCGGTGGGGAGACATGGATCCGTACGGCCACGTGAACAACGTGGAGGTCATCCGTGTTCTGGAGGAAGCTCGGATCGCGGCCTTCGGCGTTCCCGTGGGCACGGGGGAGCAGGTGGTCCCGCCCAGGATTCCGCTGTTCTCCGTGCTGCCGGAAGGAACCCAGGCACTGATCGCAGAGCACCGCGTGAAGTACCTGCGGCCCCTGGAGTACCGCAACGAACCGGTGGACGTGCGCGTGTGGGTGGTCTCGGCGAGGGCCGCCACCCTGGTGCTGGGGTTCGAGATCCTGGACTCCGCGGACGGCTCCCCGTGCGTGCGCGCGCAGACCCAGCTGGCGTTCTACCTGCCGGAGACCCGCACGGTGCTGCGCCTCACGCGTGAGCAGCGGGACGTGCTCGCGCCGCACACCGCGCCGTCGCCGTTCTGAGACCGGACGGGCGCGCAGGGCTCAGGCCGCGACGCCCGGGGCCGTGGCGAACTGCAGCTCGGCGCGCGTGCGCAGGACCGCGCCGTGCTCGGGCAGCACGCGCCAGGTCCACCACAGCAGGGCGTGGGACTCCCGGTCCACGTGGCACGTGGCGGCCGTGATGGCGGCCGGCTCCTCCGGGTCCTGGACGCAGACCGCCAGGGGCGCGCTCTCCAGCGTGGTCCGGATCCGCGCGAGCTCCTTGCGCAGTCCGCGGGCGGAGTGCTCGGTGACGGTGCAGCCCACCTCCACGCGGGAAGCGAAGGGGGAGGGGTGCGAGATGTCGCGCAGGATGGGCAACTCGGCGGCGCCGTCCTCGAAGACCCCCACCGTCTCCACCCAGCTCTGCCCCGCGTGGGTGATAACGAACTGGTGGTGCCCGGATCCTACGCGCAGCTCCACGTCCGTGAGCCCGTCCACCCGGAGGCGGCGGCCCGCGGGGGCGTCGAGCACCGGGAGGTCCGTGCGGTAGCCGAACTGGTCCGGGCGGCACACGACGTGCCCGGGCACTCGGGTGAGCCAGTCATGCTCCATGCTTGCCATCTTCCTGTCGGCCGCGCGGCAGCCCGCCGCGTCTTCTTAACGATCGAAAATATCCCCGGCTCGGGGGACAGGCAAGCACCGAATGGTCACTGTTCGGTGACGGGAGGCGCGCATCAGGACTGCGGGGCTACGGCAGTGCGCGTCCGCGTGCCGCGGTCCACAGGGCGTACCAGTCCTCGTGCGTCATGAGCTGCGCCGCCCGGGGAGCCTGCGCACAGGCCGCGATCCGCCGGGGATTCAGCGTACCCACCACGGGGCGGATGCCGTGGGGCAGTCGCAGCAGCCAGCCGACCACCACGGCCTCCGCCGGGACCTCCATGCGCTCCGCGAGTCGGGCGACCAGCGCGCTCGTGCGCTCCTCGGGCGTGTCGGGGAGGCCCCCGGCCCCGGCGGACGACGCCGCACGGTCCGGTTCCCCCGCGGCGTCGACGGCCGTGCGGTCCCGTCCGCCCTCGTCACCCTGGTCCGAGGGACCGTGGGCCGCTGCGGGCGCCCGGGGAGGGGTGGCGCCGGAGTAGACGCCGCCGGCCAGCGCACCCCACGCCTGGATCTCGATGCCCTCCGCGGCGCACAGCTGCGGCAGGCCGCGGGGGAAGGACACGGCGGCCCCGTCCGGGTGGTTGGCCAGCACCTGGGCCTCCACGAGGTCCCGGTGGGCCAGGCTCAGCTGCATCTGCACGGCCGTGACGGGAGCGCGCAGATGGCGGCGCAGCTCCACCACGTGCTCCGTGGTCATGTTGGACAGCCCCACGGAGCCGATGAGCCCCTCCTGGTGCAGTTCGTCCAGGGCGGCGGCGGTCTCCTCCGCAGGGGTCAGGGGATCCGGGCGGTGCAGGAAGAGCCGCTCCACGCGGTCCACGCCGAGCCGTTGCAGGGAACCCTCGAGTGAGGAGCGGACGGCGTCCCGGTCCAGCCGGTAGTGGGCGGGTGCTCCCGCGGGGGCGGTGTTCCCGGGGAGCCGGATGCCGCACTTGGTCTGGACCTGCACGGCCTGGCGCAGCACGGCGTCCTCGCCGATGATCCGCCCGAACACGGTCTCGGAGTCCCCGCCGACGTAGATGTCCGCGTGGTCGAAGAGCGAGTACCCGGAACGGTGGGCGGCGTACACGGCCTCGCGGGCGGCGTCGTGCTGGGTGGCCGGGATGCGCTCCTGGCCCCAGGCGCCGCCCAGGTTCATGCATCCGAAGACCAAGGAGTGGCTCACGTGCGTCCGCCGTGCTGCTCGGCGGCGCGCCGCAGCCGGGCCGCCTCCGCGAAGGCCGCGGCGGACTCGTCCAGCTGCCCCGCAGACTCGTGGAGAGCGCCCAGCTCGGTGAAGCAGTCGGAACGGTCCCGGAACGAGTCCGGGTCCTGCTCGTAGAAGTCCACGGCGCGGTTGTACGCGGTCACGGCCTGGGCGTGGCGGCGGGTCTCCCGGTAGACGCGCGCGAGGTTGACGTAGCAGTCCGCCTGGTCCCGCGGCTCGTGCGGGGCGTCCAGGTACTGCCCGAGGGCGTCGAGGAGATGCGTCTCCGCGCCGTGCAGGTCACCGGTCTCCACGAGGAGCGACCCCAGGATCAGGTGCGCACGGGCTTTGTGCTTGCCGCTGCCCTCCAGCCGGGAGAAGTGCTCCAAGGCGCTCTGGTACTCCGCCACCGCCTTGCTGGTGCGGTCCATGACCAGGTGGATGTGCCCCAGGTTGTAGTGGCACGCGGCGAGTTCCCTGTGCGCGGGGCCGGACTCCTGGAAGAGCTCGATGGCCTGCCGGTAGGAGGTCTCCGCCAGGGTGTGGTCACCTCGGTCCTCCGCGTCCAGGGCGCGTGTGAAGAAGCCGTTTCCGTCATCCGAGTAGCTCATCGGCCCGTCCTCCCGGGATCGCAGCGAAGTCCCCCCATGCTACTCGGGGAGCGGGGGTGGCAACCCTGCTGATAATCTCGGACCCACACTCTCCCAGGAGGTCAGGATGCCAGCACAGCACACCGCGCCGGGGCAGGACCCGCGCGATCCCCGCCACGCAGCAGCAGCCCACCACGAGGACCACGCCTCCGTGATCCGTCACGAGGAGCGGCTGGTCATCGAGCGGGAACAGGCCGAGACGGGCCGCGCCCGGCTGCGCAAGTACGTGGTCACCGAGCCCGTGCGCCAGGAGGTCACCCTGGGCTCCGAGGAGCCGGACCTGGTGCGCACGCCCATCACGGCCGAGGAGCGCCAGGCGTTCCTGGACGGCCGCGAGCTGCCGCTCGGGGAGGACGAGGTCATCCTCTACCGCTCCGAGCCCGTGGTGCAGACCGTGCGTGTGCCCTACCAGCGTGTGCGTCTCGTGGCCCGTCGGGTGGAGCGCACCGAGGTCGTCGAGGACACCCTGCGCAAGGAGCGCGTGGACATCGAGACCCAGGAAGAGCCCCGCGTCTGAGTTCTTGTGTCCCGGCCCTCCCGGTAGCACGACGCCGCGCCCCGCCGATCGGGGGCGCGGCGTCGTGCTCTGCCGGGCCCCCGAATGGCGGGGTGCCGCGCTCCGCGAGGGGGCGGCTCACGGGGCGTTGAGCTCTCAGGGGCCACCCTGCGGAACCGGCACGGTGTCCTCCGCCGGACGTGCCGTGGGGCGCGGGCGGCGTCGTCCGTCCGTGGCCGTGGCCCGGGGGTAGGTTGGGCGGGTGAGTGAAACGACCCTGACCCTGATCCGCCACGGCCAGACCGACTGGAACCTGCAGCGCCGGCTGCAGGGACGTTCGGACATCCCCCTCAACGACACCGGCCGGGAGCAGGCACGAGCGGTGGGCCGCGAGCTGGCGGCCTCGGGCGGGCACTGGGACGTGCTGGTCTCCTCACCGCTGCAGCGCGCCAGGGAGACCGCGCAGGTCATCGGGCGGGAGATCGGGCTGGAGCTCTCCCGCACCTACGAGGACCTCGTGGAGCGCGCCTTCGGTGACGTGGAGGGCCGCGACTGCACGGGAATGGGCGACGACGAGCGCCACGCCATGATGGAGAAGCACGGCGAGGCCACCGAGGACGTGGTGCAGCGGGGGCTCTCGGTGCTGCGCACGATTCTCGCGGACTTCCCCGGCAAGGACGTGATGGTGGTGGCCCACGGCACCCTCATCCGGCTCACCCTGGACCGTGTGCTGGACACCGAGCTGCCCAGCCTGGAGAACGGTCAGGTGCTCACGGTCACCGCGGAGCAGGTGCTGTTCGCGGACTGAACGGGTCTCGCCAGACGTTTCCCGCGCCCGTCTGCGGCGCCCGTCCGCCGGGCCCCGCTCAGGACGCGGTGCCCGGGGAGCTGCCGGCCGAGGTGGGAGACGGGCCCGCGGCGTCGTCCTGGTGAGAGCGAGCTGGGCGGTGGGCGTGCAGCAGTGCCAGCCCCGTGAACACGAACCCGCCCACGAAGTTGCCCACGAGCACGGGGATCTGGTTCCACAGCCACCAGTCGCCGAACGAGACGTCCGCGCCCAGGAGCATGCCCATGGGGATCATGAAGAAGTTGACCACCGCGTGCTCGAAGCCCAGGCCGTAGAACGCCATGATGGGCAGCCAGATGGCCGCAATCTTCCCGATCGTGTCCTTGGAGATCATGCCCATGAACACTCCCAGGCACACGAGCCAGTTGCACAGCACGGCCTTGACCAGGACCGTGGCCATGCCGGCGCCTCCCATGGCGGCGTACGCGGTGGTCTTGGCCTGGGCGGTGTCCACGAACTTCTGCCCGAGCGCACCGGCGTCGTGCGAGCCGAAGCCCGTGAGCGCGCCCGCGTAGAGCAGGGCGAACGCGGCGGCGCCCATGATGTGGCCGACGACCACCATGAGGCTGTAACGACCCACGGCGGACCACGGCACGAGCCCGCGCACCGCCGCCATGGGGGTCAGGGCGAAACCGCCCGTGACGAGCTCCATCCCCATGAGGATCACGATCGTGATCCCGGCGGGGAACAGCACGGCCCCCACCACGGGGGATCCCGAGCTCACGGTCGCGGACACGGCGAACGAGGTGGTGGCCGCCAGGACGGCGCCGCCCAGCACGCCGCGCAGCACCAGGGCACCGGACGAGGCGGTCGCCTTCGCCTGTCCGGCGGCGACGGCGTCCGTCACCACGTCTGCGGGTTTCACGGTGGTCATGGCTGCCCTGCTCTCTGTCTTGGGGGGGGGCGGGCCGGGTGCCCGTCGGTGGCGCCACGGGCGCCCGCACCGGCTCGTGCAGGGGGACGCGAGCGGGAAAACCGTGACCGCACGAGTGTAGGACCGTGCAACCCTGCGGTGAACACGCGCCGTGTCTGGTCCCCGTGCGTTTCGGGTCCTATGGTGGTGGAACATGCGGCAGTGTGGCCGTGGGTGGTGCAGAGGTCGTGGACTCCGGGAGAGCGTTCCGGTGGACCCTGCCCGGAGGTGCCCCACAGGGCGTCACGTGCCACGCCGTGGAGTTACGATCCCCGACTCAACGACAGCTAAGGCGTGATGCAGTAGTGACCTCTCCTCAAGCCACCACCCAGGCCATCCCCACGGTGTGGCAGCGACCGCGATGGAGCGGAGCGCAGGCATGGATCAACGAGTACTACCGCTCCGCGCCGGACGCGGACCTTGTGGGCACCCAGGAACCGGTGCTCACCGAGCGGGCCGAGACCCACCGGGAGGTGGGCCGCACCCGCGGCGCCGGCGAGCTGTGCATCGACGTCCGCGAGGACCACGGGGTCACCGTGCTCTACATGGTCACCACCGACATGCCGTTCCTGGTGTCCACTCTGACCACGGAGATCGCCGCCAACTGGGGTGGCGCCAAGCTGGTGCTGCACCCGCTGCTGCTGGCCGTGCGCGACGCCGGCTCCCACGAGCTCACGTCCCTGGACGAGGTCCCCAACATCTCCGCGGTGTCCTCCGGTGACACCACGGCCATCCCCATCACGGACGAGCTGGCCGGGGCGGCAGCCGGGGGCCGTGACTCGTCCACCGCGGTGGAGTCGTGGATCCGCATGGAGCTGCACCGCTCCCTGGACCAGGCGGAACGCGGTGAGCTGGCCCGCCACATCGAGTCGCTGGTGGCGGACGTGAGCCGGGTGGCCGAGGACCAGGAGGCCATGCACGAGCAGGCCCGGGTGATCGCGGACTCCCTCGCGCCCCTCGAGAACCTCTCGTTCCAGGACGGCTCCCGGTTGCCGGACGTCCGCGCCTCCCAGGACTTCCTGCAGTGGCTGCGGGACGGCAACTTCGTGTTCATGGGCATCAAGCGCTACGACCTCGAGGCGGACGGCGAGGACGCCGTGCTGCACTCCCGCCCGGACACGGGCCTGGGGCTGCTGCGGGAGCAGGGCACGCAGGGCCACGCCCAGAAGCTCACCGGCCTGGGCAGCGAGCACGCCCGGGACCACCAGGTGGTGTTCGTGACCAAGGCGAACCGCCGCTCCTCGATCCACCGCCGCGAGTACCTGGACTACATCGGTGTGCGCACGTTCGCCGAGAACGGGGGCGTGGACGGGGAGTACCTGATCCTGGGTCTGTTCTCCCGTCACGCCTACTCCGTGCCCGCGCAGCAGACCCCGCTCGTGCGGGAGAAGGTCCAGCGCGTGGCCGAGCGCTTCGGCTTCCTCCCGGACTCCCACTCCGCGCGGGATCTCATGGGAATCATCGAGGACTACCCGCGGGACGAGCTGTTCCACATGTCGGCGGAGAAGCTCTACGAGACGGCCGGTGGCGTGCTGGGGCTCAACGAGCGCCGCCAGACCCGCCTGTTCCTGCGCCAGGACACCTTCGGGCGGTTCATGTCCGCGGTGGTGTTCCTGCCCAGGGACCGCTACAACACCTCGGTGCGTCAGCGCATCGAGACCCAGCTGTTCGAGGTCTTCGACGCCGAGGCCATCGACTTCGAGGTGCGCCTGACCTCCTCCTCCCTGGCCCGCCTGTTCTTCCGCATCCGGCTGCCCTACACGGGCGAGGTGCGGGACTTCGACCACGAGGACCTCGAGTCCCGCCTGCGCGCCGCGGTGCGCTCCTGGCCCGAGTCCCTGGGCCGCGCGATCGGCCAGGAGTTCGAGGACGAGAAGGCCGGCGCGCTGGGCCCCGTGTGGGCGGACGCGTTCCCGGGCTCGTACCGCGAGGACTACGAGATCGAGGAGGCCATCCAGGACCTCAAGCGCTGCGAGGAGCTGTGGGGCCGCGACCCGGACCTGCCCGCCGAGGTCCGTGTGGCGCAGACCGAGGACGGCCAGGTCCGGCTGAACATCTACCTCACGCAGTCCCTGTCCCTCACCGAGCTGCTGCCCCTGCTGCACAACATGGGCCTGCGCGTGCTGGACCAGCGCCCCTACACGGTCACCCCTGCGGACGGCCGCGAGTTCCAGCTCTACGACTTCGGCGTGGAGCTGCCCGAGGGCGTGGACCCCGAGGGCCCCGAGGACGCCAAGACGGAGGACCTCATCGAGGACACCCTGTGCGCGGTGCTCTCCAACCGCTCCGAGTCCGACAGCATGGACCGCCTGGTGCTCACCGAGCGCATGGGCTGGCGCACCGTGGCCGTGATGCGCGCCTACGTGCGCTACCTGCTGCAGCTGAACTACCCCAACTCGTTCGAGTTCATCGCGGACACCCTGGTGGACCACCCGCAGGCCACGCACGAGCTCGCCGAGCTGTTCTCCGCGAGCTTCGACCCCTCCCGCTTCACGGACGACGACGCCGCCCGCGGCCAGGCGCGCGAGGCCGCCCTCCAGCGGCTGGCCGAGGTGCTGGAGAGCGTTCCCAGCCTGGACGCGGACCGCCTGTTCCGGGCGCTCGCGGACGTGGTCACGGCCACCCTGCGCACCAACGTGTTCCAGAACCGCCCCACCATGGCGTTCAAGCTGGACCCCGCGGCCATCCCCGCGGCACCGCAGCCGCGCCCGGCCTTCGAGATCTGGGTGTGGTCCCCGCGCGTGGAGGGCACGCACCTGCGCTTCGGCCAGGTGGCCCGCGGCGGTCTGCGCTGGTCCGACCGCCGCGAGGACTTCCGCACCGAGGTGCTGGGCCTGGTCAAGGCCCAGATGGTCAAGAACGCCGTGATCGTGCCCACGGGCGCGAAGGGCGGGTTCTTCCCCAAGCAGCTGCCGGACCCCGCGACGGACCGCGAGGGCTGGCTGACCGAGGGGCGCGAGGCCTACAAGCTGTTCATCGCGTCCCTGCTGGACGTCACCGACAACATCGTGCGCGAGGCGGAGACCGGTGCCGGCCAGGAGGTCACCGCGCAGAACGGGACGGACGAGACCGGGCAGGGTGCGGCGTCGTCGTCCCGCGGGGATGCCACCCCGGGTGCCGAGGGCGGTGCGAGCGGTTCCGCCGAGACCTCCGGCGAGGCCGGGGACACCGTGGTGCACCCCGAGAACGTGGTGCGCCGCGACGGCGACGACTCCTACCTGGTGGTCGCGGCTGACAAGGGCACGGCGGCGTTCTCCGACACCGCGAACGCGATCTCCCTGGACCGCGGCTTCTGGCTCGGGGACGCGTTCGCGTCCGGCGGCTCCGTGGGCTACGACCACAAGGCCATGGGCATCACCGCCCGCGGTGCGTGGGAGTCCGTGAAGCGCCACTTCTTCGAGCTCGGCGTGGACACCCAGTCCGAGGCGTTCACCGTGGTGGGCGTGGGGGACATGTCCGGGGACGTGTTCGGCAACGGCATGCTGCTGTCCGAGCACATCCACCTGATTGCCGCGTTCGACCACCGGGACATCTTCCTGGACCCCACCCCGGACGCCGCGGCCTCCTACAAGGAGCGCGAGCGGCTGTTCAGCGCCGGGCGCACCTCGTGGCAGGACTTCGACCGCAGCGTGATCTCCGAGGGCGGCGGCGTGTACTCCCGCCAGGAGAAGTCCATCCCGCTCACCCCGCAGGTGCGTGAGGCGCTGGGCATCGAGGACGGTGTGGAGGCCCTCAGTCCCCAGGAGCTCGTGCGCCGCGTGCTGCTGGCCCCGGCGGACCTGCTCTACAACGGCGGCATCGGCACCTACGTGAAGGCGGCCTCGGAGACCCACCAGCAGGTGGGGGACAAAGCCAACGACGCGATCCGTGTGAACGGCGAGGACCTCCGGGTGAAGGTGATCGGCGAGGGCGGCAACCTGGGAGCCACCCAGCTGGGCCGCATCGAGGCCGCTCTGAACGGGGTCCTGGTCAACACGGACGCGATCGACAACTCCGGCGGTGTGGAGTCCTCCGACCGCGAGGTCAACATCAAGATCCTCGTGGACGGCATGGTCCAGGCCGGGCTGCTGGGCCAGGACGAGCGCGCCGAGTTCATCGAGTCCATGACGGACGAGGTGGCCGATCTCGTGCTGCGCACCAACGTGGCGCAGAACGTGCTGCTCACCACCGAGCGCGCCCGCGGGGTGTCCTTCACCGAGATGTTCATCCGGCTCATGCACTGGCTCGAGGACACCGCGGACCTCAACCGCGAGCTGGAGTTCCTGCCCTCGGACACGCAGCTGCGGGAGCGGGCCACCCAGGACCAGCCCCTGACCGGACCGGAGCTGTCGGTGCTCACCGCGTACGCGAAGATCCAGCTCACGGCGGCGCTCGTGGACAGCGACCTCGCGGACGACCCGTGGTTCCACCGCACCCTGTCCCAGTACTTCCCGGCGCAGATCCGGGAGCGCTTCGGGGACCAGCTGGACACCCACCCGCTGCGCAAGGAGATCATCTCCACCGTGGTGGCCAACCAGATCATCAACTACGGCGGCATCGCGTTCGCGTACCGCGTGGTGGACGACTCCGGTTCGGAGCTCGCGGACGTGGCCCGCGCGTTCACGGCGGCCATGGAGATCTTCGAGCTGGAGAGCTACGCCGCCCGCCACGCCCAGCTGGGCGCGGACGTGCCCCTGGAGCTCTGGAACCGGATGTCCCTGCGCATGCGACGGCTGCTGGACCGCGTGGTCCGGTGGTTCCTGCACCGCCAGGAGACGGACTCGGACATCCAGGAGCTCGTGGACACGTACCGGCCCATCGTGGCGCTGCGCTTCGGCTCCGAGCAGCTCATGGCGCAGGACTCCCAGGAGCGCACCCAGGCGGAGGCGGAACTCGCCGAGCGCCAGGGCGTGCCCCGGGACCTCGCCGTGGAGTGGGCCGAGCTGTTGGACGCGTTCGCGCTGCTGGACGTCGCCCGCCTGGCCCAGTCCCAGGGCATCACGGCCCTGGAGCCGGAGGAGGCCGGGGCGCGGGGCGGTGCCGCGGCGTCGTCGTCCGCGCACAGCCTCGCGGAGGACACGGACGAGAACGGCACCAGCGTGCGCATGATCGCGCGCGTCTACTTCGCCCTGTACGACCGCTACGGGCTGGAGAACCTGCTCAACCGCATCAGTGCCCTGCCCCAGACCACCCGGTGGGAGAACATGGCGCGGATCGCGATGCGCGAGGACCTGTACTCCACGCTCGTGGCGCTCGCCGCCCAGGCCCTGCAGCACCCGGGCGCCAACGCCCAGGAGAAGGTCCAGGCGTGGGAGCAGGAGAACGCGGACCGGCTGGAGCGGCTGCGCGAGGTCCTGGACGAGATCGAGTCCATGTCCGGCGACGACACCGGTGGCGAGCTCGCCGCCCTGTCCGTGGCCCTGCGGACCCTGCGCGGGGCGCTCATGGACTGACGGTCCCGTCGGCGGCTGCTGCACTGCTCTCGGCGCTCTTCGGCGCCGCACTCCGCCGACGCCGTTGCCGCGCCTCACGCCGTACGATGGGCCCGTGACCGCAGAGACCATCGCCACCGTCGTGACCGCGCTCCTCTTCATCGTGGGCTGCGTGGGGATCGTGGTCCCCGTGCTGCCCGGATCGATCGTCGCGCTGATCGGCCTCGTCATCTGGGCCGTGGTGGTGCAGGCACCCGAGGGGTGGGTGGTCCTCGCCCTGGGCGGCACCCTGCTGATCGCCGGCCTGTCGTCCAGCCTGGTGCTCACCGGGAGCAGGCTCAAGCGCCGGGAGATCCCCAACCGCACCCTGCTCTTCGGGGTGGTCGGTGCGGTGATCGGGATGTTCGTGATCCCCGTGGTGGGGCTCTTCCTCGGCTTCCTGGTGGGACTGCTGCTCTCCGAGACGGTGCGCAACCGCAACCTCAGCACGGCGCTGGCCAGCTCCTGGGTGGCCGCGAAGGCCATGGGGCTGGGGATCCTGGTGGAGCTCTCGTGCGCGCTGCTGGCGTCCCTCACGTTCATCGTGGGGGCGATCATCTTCTTCGTGACGGCGTAATCCATTCCCCCGCCGCACACGCTGTGAAGTGGAGCAAACGCATCCTGAACCGTCTCAGAGTGCATTTGCTCCACTTCACAGCACCGCATGACAGAGCACCGGGCTGCGCCGCACGGCAGCTCGCCTCAGCACGGGGCGGGTGCGGAGAGTGGCGGAGCCGGGGTCACGCCCTCCAGGGCAGCGGGATGACCTCCATGTCCTGCCCCGGCTGCATCCCGTCCTCGGGGACCACCAGCAGCACATCGGCGTGGGCCAGCCCGGAGAGCATGGCCGGGCCCACCGTGGGCTCGGGGAGCACCCGGCCGTCCTGCAGGTAGGCGGGGATCACACGGGTGCGGCCCAGCGGCTCCAGCGCGCGCCCGGCGGTGATCCGGCGGGTGGCGGGCAGCCCCTCCCCGGTGGCCCCGGCGATCAGCGCGTGGCCCACGGTGAGCAGCCCGGTCATGGCGCTCAGGGGTGAGCCGGGCAGGGCGAGCACCACGGGCCCGTCCTCCGGGAGCTTCGCCAGGATCACGCCGTGCGCGGGTTCCTGGGCCACCCCGTTCAGAACGAGGTGGGCGCCCAGCTCGGCCAGTGCCTGGCGCACGTGGTCGTCCTCGCCGTGCCCGGTGCCCCCGGTGGTGACCACCATCTCCGCGCGGGCGTCCAGCAACGAGGTGGCGCCCATGGGGGACTCGGTCAGCGCGGAGACCATGCCCTCGCAGCCGTCGGCCACTCGACGGACCTGGTCCACGTTCGCCCCGAGCTCCTTGAGCACGGCGGGCAGCTGCAGGCTCAATGAGTCGCGCACCTCACCGGGGCCGGGGATGCCGTCCTCCACCACGTTGGCGTAGCCCAGCAGCACGGTGACGCGCGGGCGGCGTCGTACGGGCAGCATGTCGTGACCGGCGCTCGCCGCGAGTCCCAGGTGCACGGGGTTGAGCTTGCGTCCGGCGCGCAGCAGCAGATCCCCCTGCTGGATCTCCTCACCCACGGCGCGGACGTCCTGGTTCTTGACCAGCGGAGCGGCGGGGGTGGCGTCCTCCAGGGTGTCCCCCTCCACGGCCCTGCGGCCGTGCTCGGTGCTGGCCGGCGCTTCCACGGACGGGTCCGCGGGGACCACGTGCCCCCGGTGGGCCTCCAGCAGCGCGGTGGTGCCGAAGGGGACGGCGTCCCCGGAGTTCACGTGGGTGGCCTCGCCCGCGGCGAGCTCCACCACGGGGAGCATCCGTTTCTCCGGCGGCAGGGTCAGCAGCAGGCGCTCGTCCGTCTCCGCGGGCTGCGGCGTGCGGATCCGCCAGGGGCCCTCGCCGGCCACGGCCCAACCGTCCGCGGCGGCGGAGGCGTAGTGGGGCACGGGCATCTCGGCGGTCACGGACTCCGCGAGGGTCTCGTCCTGGCACTGCGCGAGCGGCAGCAGGATGTTGGGCAGCGGCTGGGGGATCCCGTAGGCAATGCGCCGGGCCTCGTCCCACGGGGCCCACTGCACGGCGGGTTCGCGGGCCTCGTCGTGGGTGCCCGGCTGTCCCTGGTCCTCGTGGTCGGCGGGATCGTGCAGGTGTGGAAGTCCGGGCATCATGTCTCCTCAGCGTGCTGATTCAGTCCAGTTCGAGCCTATGGACATCTTCCCACGTGTCCACGTCCGCGGTGCTTCCCCCGGGCACCGTGACCTCGTCCCAGCGCAGGTGGCGCCACACCGAGCGCAGCGCCGCATCCCGCGTGGGCACCGTGGCGAGCACCCGCTCCAGGGCGGCGGTGCGCACCACCACGGCCAGGTTCTCGCGCCGCCCCTCCCGGGACAGCGCCATCACGCCGTCCACGTCCGACGCCGCCCGCGCAGCCCCCGCGAGCAGCACCGGCAGCGCGTGGTCCACCCGCGGCATGTCGCACGCGAGCACGGCGGTCCACGGTGCGCGCCCGCGCAGGTCCCGGAGGGCGACGGCGCCCGCGGCCACGGCGGCTGCGGGCCCGGAGAACGGCGGGTCCTCCCGTGCGGTCAGCACCTCCGGGGGCAGCGCGGGGTCCTCGGGCCCCACGACCACCACGGCACCCAGCGGCAGCACGGCCTCCACGGTGCGGGAGAGCAGCGTGCCGCCCGCCACGGGCAGCTGGGCCTTGGGGGTTCCGCCGAGCCGGGAGGAGCGGCCCCCGGCCACCACCACGGTGTCCACGGACGGGCCGCTCAGGGGAGCGGGGCGAGCGGAGCGCGAGGTGGGCACGGGCTCAGTGGCCGGCGTCGTCGTCGAGCTCCGGATCAGCAGGGCGCTCCTTCTTGGGCAGCCCGGCGATCCGCAGGCCGCACTCCACCACGAGCAGGACGAACGCGAGGTAGTACAGGATCATCGTGGGGTAGAAGTACGGCAGCTGCTGGCTCATGCCCACCAGGGACAGCACCACCAGGACCACGGACAGGATCAGCACGAGCATGTGCGCCATGCCGAAGACCCCCGGGCGGCCCCTGCGGGAGAGGTACATGGCCGTGAGCGCGAACAGGATGGGGAACAGCAGCTGCCCCGCGAGCGTGATGCCGTCCTGCACGTAGGGGAAGACCCCCATGGCCTGGACGACGGCGGTGATCACGAGCAGCACGGGGGCGACGAACGACTTCATGGGGCACCAGTCTAGGTGTGGTGGCTCGGCGATCGGTGCGCGCCGGACCCACTCCGGGCGGCGCGCAACGGCACCGGACCCGAGCACCCGCCGCGGGGTCACGACGACGCGGTGCAGGGCCCCGGCACGCGCGTCGCCGGAGCCGTGTCACGCTCCCACGCGCTTGGCCACCGCCCGCTCCACCAGCGCCACGCACTCCTCGGGGGTGCAGTGCAGCTCGCCGAGCACCACGTCCAGGAACCGGGACGCGGCCTGGGCCGCGGCGGCCTCGCGGTCGTCCCGGCCCTGGGCGATGAACGTGCCCTTGCGCCCGCGCGTCTCGATGACACCGCGGGTCTCCATCTCGCGGTACGCCTTGGCCACGGTTCCGGCCGCCAGGCCCAGGTCCGCGGCGAGCGTGCGCACCGGCGGGATCCGGTCGCCCACCACGAGCTCCCCGGCGGAGACGTCCCGCAGGACGCACTCCACGAGCTGCTCGTACACCGGGGTGGTGGAGTGCGGGTCGACCGTGAACATGCCCGTGCCTTTCGTCGTGAACCCTCATCGTAGGTCCCGCCGAGAACCACCTTCGGGTGCAGCGCTGCGGGGTGGCACGCCACGTAGGCTGATGGTCGTGTCCGCGCATGCAGAGCTTCCCCTCCCGCCGACCCCCGTGGCCGATCCGCAGGCCGTGCGGCATTTCGTCGACCACGCCCTGGACCGGGCCCGCGCTCTCGGCGCTGAGCTGCCCTGCCCCGGGGAGGGCCGCACCGCGGCGCTGTGGCGTGAGCTGAGCGCCCTGGGCCGCACCGACCTCGCGTACGCCCGGATCATCGAGCCGCACCTGGACGCCCTCGCGATCCTGCGCCAGGCCGGGCGCGAGGACCTCCTCACCCCGCGGGACACGTGGGCCGTGTGGGCTGCGGAGGGTCCCGGTGAGCCGCTGCTGGCCACGCCGACGCCGCCCGGCCGGGACCGTGCGCCGGGACAGGATCACACCACCCACCAGCGAAGCGCGGTGGGCCAGAGCTGTGCCCCGGGACAGAACGGTGACAGCGCGGCGTCGTCGTCCACCTGGACGCTGTCCGGCACCAAGCCGTGGTGCTCGCTCGCGGACTCCGTGACCCGCGCGGTCGTCACGGCGCACGTGACGGACGAGGACGGCGAGCGCACCGGGCACCGCCGCGCGTTCGTGGTCTCCACCGACCACCCCGGGTTCCGGCCCGCGCCCGTGGCGCAGTGGACCTCGCACGGGCTCGCGGAGGTCGTCACCGTGCCCGTGACCTTCGAGGACGTCCCGGCGGAGCCGCTCGGCGCCGACGAGTGGTACCTGACCCGGCCCGGTTTCGCGTGGGGCGGCATGGGAGTGGCTGCCGTGTGGCTGGGCGGCGCGCAGGCCGTCGCGGACCTGCTGTGGCGCCAGCTGCGCCACCCCCGCCGCCCCGTGGACGACGCCGCGCACATGGCTCTGGGGCAGCTGGACCTCACGCTCGGGGCGGCCCGGGCGGTGCTGGAACGCGCCGCGGCGGCCGTGGACGGTGGCGACGCCGACGGGCAGGCCGGTGCCGCCTGGGCCCTGCGGGTGCGCCGCACCGTGGCCGACGCCGCCGAGACCGTGATCCGCGTGGTCTCCCGCGCCACGGGGCCGGGCCCGCTCACGGGGGACCCGGAGCACATCCGCCGCGTGGAGTCCCTGCAGGTCTACATCCGTCAGGACCACGCCGAGCGGGACACCGCCGCGCTGGGACGGGCCCTGCTGGCGCTCGCGGAGGATGCGGAGCAGGAGGGACAGGCCGCCCCCGCCCGGAGCCGGCCACAGACCACCGGCACCGGGACCGCGGGTGCGGGTCACCCCGATCCCGGGAGGACCGAGGGCGTTCCCCCGACCGGGCCTGCGCACCCCGAGGACACCCCGTGGTGACCTTCGACCACCGGGACCCCGGAACCCCCGAGGCGGACTGGGCACGCTGCGGTGCCCTGCACCGCGCACCGGAGCTGGAGCTCGCGGGCGTGGACCGCGCCGTCGTGTTCGCGGCCCATCCGGACGACGAGACGCTCGGCGCGGGCGGCACGGTGCACCGGCTCGTCCGGCAGGGCACCGAGGTGCGGGTGGTCGTGGCGACCCTGGGGGAGAACTCCCACCCGGACTCCACCACGTTCACGCCGCAGCAGCTGGCGGCCCTGCGCCGCGAAGAGATGGCCGCTGCGGTGCATGCGCTGACCGGGGAGGGCACGAGCCCGGTCTTTCTCTCCCTCGCGGACGGTGCGCTCACCGAGGAGCAGCTGCGGGAGCCCGTGGCGGAGCACCTGGCGTGGGTGGAGCAGGGGGAGAAGCCCCTGGCGGTCTGCACGTGGGAGCGGGACGGGCACACCGACCACGAGGTGCTCGCCCGCACGGTGGCTCGCGCCGCCGGGGCCCGGGGCGTGCGCTGCGTGCAGTACCCCGTCTGGTACTGGCACTGGGGCTCGCCCTCCCGCCTGCCCCGCGGCCTGGTGCGCGTTCCGCTCGGGGACGCGGACCGGCGGGCCAAGAAGGACGCCCTGGCCCACCACGTCACGCAGGTGCGCCCCCTCTCGCAGCGCCCGGGGGACGAGGTGCTGCTGGGGGAGCACGTGCTGGCCCACTTCGCCCGGGACTCCGAGCACTTCGTGGTCTCCGCCCCGGACCAGGCGGCCGTGTTCGACCGCGTGCACTCCGACTCCGAGGACCCCTGGGCCGTGGACACCTCCTGGTACGAGCAGCGCAAGCGGGAGGTGCTCCTCGGCTGCCTGCCGCGCCCGCACTACGAGCGCGTGCTGGACCTCGGCTGCTCCACGGGGGCACTGACCGCGGCACTGGCGCGGCGAGCGGGGAGCGTGACCGCGGTGGACGCGAGCGACGTCGCCCTGCGTGCCGCCCGCGCCCGCCTGGACGACGACGCCGCCGCGAACGTCGAACTCGTGCGCGCCGTGCTGCCCGCGGGCTGGCGGGATGAGTGGGCTCCCCGGGACCTGATCGTGGTGAGCGAGATGGGGTACTTCTGCTCGCCCGAGCAGTGGGACGAGCTGCTGGAGCGCTGCGCTACTGCCCTGGACCCGGAGGGCCACCTGGTGCTGTGCCACTGGCGCCACCCCATCCAGGACTGGCCGCTGGACGGGGCGGACGTGCACCGCGAGGCGCGCCGCCGCCCGGACCTGCGGCGCGTGGTGAGCCACCGGGAACGGGACTTCGAGCTGGAGATCTTCGAACCCGTGCCGCGGGAGCAGGGATGATCCGGCGGGGCGCGGTGGTGGTCCCGGCCTGCAACGAGGAGGAGCGGGTGGGGCGGGGCATGGCGTCCGTGGCCGCGGCGGTCGCCCACCTGCGTGCCGGCTCGCCGGTGGAACCGCCGAGCGTGGACGTGGTGCTCGCCGCGGACTCGTGCACCGACCGGACGGTGGAACGGGCGTGGGCGGCCTGGGCGGCGTCGTGCCCGCGGGAGGATTCCGCACGCCTGGAGGTGCTGAGCGGGCAGTGGCGCAGCGCGGGCGGTGCGCGGGCCGCGGCGGCGCGGCCCGCGCTCGCGGTGGGCCCGCGCCCCGGGTGGATCGCCTCCACGGACGCGGACACCGCCGTCCCGCCCCACTGGCTCAGCCACCAGCTGGAGCGTGCGGCGCACGGGGTGGACGCCGTGCTCGGAACCGTGGAGCCGGATCCCGCGGAGTGCCCCGAGGCGGTCTACCGGCTGTGGCAGAGCGAGCACACCCTCGCGGAGGGGCATCCGCACATCCACGCCGCGAACATGGGCGTGCGCGCGCAGAGCTACGAGCGGGCGGGCGGGTTCCCACCGCTGGAGTGCGGCGAGGACGAGGCACTCGTGGCGGGTCTGCACCGCACGGGCGCGCGGGTGGAGGCCACGGACCGGATCCGCGCCATCACCTCCGCGCGGCTGGAGGGGCGGGCGGAGCTCGGGTTCGCCCACCACCTGCTGAGCCTCGCGCACCTGGCCGGGCAGCCGATCCCGACCCCGGATGCCGGGGTCTCGGCGGGGGCTGCGGAGCGCGGGCGTGATCCCCGGCACTTCGCCCCTCGCGGAAACGCTTGAACCCCCACCCCCGGTCCTGACTACCGTGGACACGAACGCACCAACGACACGGGAGGTACTTTCGTGAAAGCCACGCACATCGACGCCAGCCGCCTCATCGACGCCCCGGCCAAGGACATCTTCGAGGTCCTGACCCTGCCCGCCAAGCACGCGCAGATCGACGGCTCCGGGACCGTGGTCTCCGGCACCGACCAGCGCATCCAGAAGGTCGGGGACGTGTTCGTGATGAACATGAACGCCGAGAAGATGGGCGGCGACTACACCATGGACAACCACGTCACCGGCTTCGAGCACGACAAGCTCCTCGCCTGGAAGCCCTGCCCGCAGGGCACCTCCGTGGAGGACAACGGCTGGGAGTGGATGTACGAGCTGCAGCCCGAGGGCTCGGACCGCACCACCGTGACGCTCACCTACTCGTGGGAGCACGCCAACCCGGCCATCCTCAAGAAGCTGAGCTTCCCGGTCTTCGACACGGACGTCCTCAAGGACTCCCTCGAGAAGCTCGCCGCGGCCGTCTCGGGTTCCTGACCCGCCCGCGGGGCTCGCGTCCCGCATGCAGGCACGTTCGCCCGCGTCCTCCTCCGGGAGGGCGCGGGCGTCGTCGTGTGCGGGTGGGTGCGTTGCCGGGCGACCCGAGCCCGGGTGCACCGGTGGACGACGCCGCCGGACCCACCACCGTGGGGCCGGTCGCGGCCGGCGCGTGGGAGCGGTCTCGGACCGGCGTAGCCTGGCCGGGGCCGCGCACACGGTGCGGCCGGGCCGGGCGGCGCACGATCCCGGGCCGCAGCAGGAACCGCAGCAGGAGGGCCCGGGCATGGCATCGTCACGCAGCGCGTGGGAGGGCTACGACAGGGGCAGCTCCGGCTACCGGCGCATCCTCGTGGCGCTGCTGTGCGCGGGGGTGGCCACCTTCGCGCAGCTGTACTCGGTGCAGGGCGTGCTGCCCATCATGGCCGAGGACCTGGGAGTCGACGCGGCCCAGTCCGCACTCGCGGTCTCCGCGGCCACCCTGGGCCTCGCCGCGGGGGTGATCCCGTGGTCCCTCGTCTCGGACCGCTGGGGACGACGCCGCGCGATGGTCGCCGCGGTCTCCGCCGCCACGTGCCTTGGCATCGTCATGGGGTTCATGCCCACGTTCGAGTCCCTCGTGGCTTTGCGTTTCGTGGAGGGCGTGGCGCTCGGGGGAATCCCCGCGGTGGCCATGGCGTACCTCTCCGAAGAGGTCAATCCGCGCTACGGCGCCGTGGCCGCCGGGACCTACATCTCCGGAACGAGCCTGGGCGGGCTGTCGGGACGCATTGTCGCCGCCCCCGTGGCGGACTTCTTCGGCTGGCGGGTGGGCACGTCCGTCGTCGCGGTGCTGGCCGCCGTGGCGGCCATCGTGTTCATCCTGCTGGCCCCACGGCAGCGCGGCTTCACGCCGCAGCCCGTGCGCATCACCGGGGAGCACGGGCTGCTCGACCACCTGGGGCACAACCTCCGGGACCGGCGGCTGCTCACCCTGTACCTGCAGGGATTCCTGCTCATGGGCGGTTTCGTGGCGGTCTACAACTACATCGGCTTCCACCTGGGGGAGGAACCGTTCCACGTGCCGCAGAGCGTGATCTCGGTGCTGTTCCTGGCCTACCTCTCCGGCACGTGGTCCTCCGCGAAGGCCGGGGGCCTGGCGATCCGGCGCGGCAGGAGGCCCGTGCTGATCGGCTCCGCACTGATCATGCTCGCCGGACTGCTGCTCACGGCCGTTCCGTGGCTGCCCGCAATCGTTGTGGGGCTGCTGGTCTTCACCGCGGGGTTTTTCGCCGCACACTCCGTGGCCAACGGGTGGGTTCCCGCTCTCGCAACGGAGGGCCGCGCCCAGGCGTCGTCGCTGTACACGCTGCTCTACTACGGCGGATCGTCCGTGCTCGGCTACGCGGTGGGGGTGCCCTTCACCGTCGCCGGGTGGAACGGGGCGGTGCTGTGCATTGCGGGACTCATCGTCGCTGCCGTCGTTCTCGCGGTGACCTTCCTCCCCGGGGAGCGTGTCCGCGGGGGCGCAGGTGGTGAATAGGCAGGAACGTGCCGTTTGCCGGGGTGATCCCCTCCCTGCAGCTGGTTTCGACCCTTTTCGGCAGGATCTTGCCGTTTCCCGGATGCGCGGGAGAGAATCACGGATGCGGGCGCGAAGACCGGCAAGATCATGCCTGAGAGGGGAGCGAGATGGATGACGGCATCGCACTGGGCCGTGCCCTGCGTTCGGCCCGGACGTGCCTGGGCCTCACCCAGCGAGATCTGGCAGAACTCGCGGGCGTCTCGGAGCGAACCGTGAGGGCCCTCGAAACGGCCACGGGCAATCCCTCGGTGGGAGCACTCATGAGCGTGGCAAATGCGGTCGGTCTGCACCTGGAGCTCAGGTGAGCCCCGTCAGGCAGGGGATGGGGAACTGCCGCTGAACGGGACCCGCGAATCGCCCCTGATGTGATCTGCATCTACCCTGGGACAGGACCCTGCACGCCACCGCGCGCCCACGTTCCCCGACGCCACCCGCACGAGGTCCGGGACGGGCGGCGCAGTCTAGGAGAGACCCCATGAGCGACATCCTCACCGTCCGCCACCTGTTCGGCCCCGGCCCCACCAACCCGTACCCGGAGGCCACCGAGGCGCTGGCCCGCCCGCTGCTGGGCCACCTGGACCCCCAGTTCCTGGCCGTCATGGACAGCGCGTGCGACGGTCTGCGGAAGGTGTGGGGCACCGAGAACCGCCGCACGCTGCCGCTCTCGGCCACGGGCTCCGCGGGCATGGAGGCCGCGTTCGTGAACTTCGTGAACCCGGGGGATCCCGTGGTGATCGCGGTCAACGGCCTGTTCGGGGAGCGCATGTGCGACGTCGCCGCGCGCTGCGGTGCCGAGGTCACCCGCGTGGACTTCCCGTTCGGTGAGCCCGTGGATGCCCAGAAGGTGGCCGCCGCCCACCCCGCACCGAAGATCATTGCCGCGGTGCACGCGGAGACCTCCACGGGCGTCCGCTCGGACATCGCCGCCCTGGGTGCGGTGAAGGGTGACGCCCTGCTGCTCGTGGACGCCGTGACCTCCATTGGCGGCATTGAGCTCAAGGCGGACGAGTGGGGGATCGACATCGGCTACGCCGGCACCCAGAAGTGCCTGGGCGTGGCCCCCGGTCTGGCGCCGTTCACCGTCTCGGACCGCGCGTGGGAGCGCCGCGTGGAGAAGCCCCGCTCGTGGTACCTGGACCTCGGCATGCTCGGCGGATACGTGGGGGAGGCCTCCGGGGCCACCCGCACCTACCACCACACCGCGCCCGTGGCGATGGTCGCCTCCCTGGAGGCCGGTCTGCGCCGCGTGCTGGCGGAGGGGCTCGACGCCGTCCGCGCCCGCCACGAGGCCGCGGGCCGGGCGCTGCAGGACGGTCTGGAGGAGATGGGCCTCGAGCTGTTCGCCCGCGAGGGCCACCGGTTGCCGGAGCTCACCACGGTGAAGGTCCCCGAGGGTGTGGACTCCGCGGCCGTGCGCAAGGAGCTGCTGGAGACCTACAACATCGAGATCGGCCCCGGCGTGAAGGAGTACGCGAGCACCGTGTGGCGCATCGGCCTCATGGGCCCGAACGCGTGCCCCGAGTCGGTGACCCTCATCCTCGGCGCGCTGAAGAACGTGCTGGGCCGCTGACCCTCGCAACCACCTGACCCACGCGAACGGCGGGCCCCCCCCGGGAAGGGGGGGCCCGCCGTCGTCGTGCGGTGCGCGTGGCGGATCAGGCCGTGAGCTGGTCCTCGATGGCGCCCACGAACGCGTCCAGGTCACCGGGATTGCGAGACGTGATGAGCGTCCAGCCGTTGGCGGGGCACACCTTCACCTGCTCGTCCACCCAGTTGCCGCCGGCGTTGACGACGTCCGTCCGCACCGACTGGTAGGAGGTCAGGGTCTTGCCGTCCACCAGGCCGGTCTCCACGAGCAGCCACGGGCCGTGGCAGATGGAGGCCACCGGGCGCCCGGAGGAGGCGAAGGCCTTGGCGATCTTCTGGGCGTCCTCGTCCAGGCGAAGGGAGTCGGCGTTCAGGGTGCCGCCGGGCAGCAGCAGGAGGTCGTAGTCGGAATCGTCCACCGAGGAGATGGTGGCGTCCACGGGGAACGTCTCGCCCAGGTCCCAGTCGCCCACGAGGGACTTCACCTCGCCGGACTCGGGGGCGGCCACGGTGACCTCGGCACCGGCCGCACGCAGTTTCTGCGCGGGCACCTTCAACTCGTCCTGCTCCACGCCCTGGTTGTTCACGAGCAGGAGGATCTTCTTGCCGGACAGCTCAGCCATTGCTAAGGCTCCTTTCGATCGGGTGATGCTCCCAACTCTGGCACCGGTGCGCCGCGCGCGGCAAGATCGCGACGGCCGGTTCCGCTCACAGCGACACGCCCACGACGACGCACGGTACGGTCCCGCGGCAGTCGCGCCGGGCCTCAGTGGTCCGTGCGGCTGGCGGCAGTTTCGGCGGGGGGGGCACCTTGCGCGAGCAAGGGGCATTACTGAGTGTAGGGGAGCGGAGAAATATAGATGAAAAGGCAATCACAAGCCCCTAAAAAGGGGACAATCGGAGGGTTGCCAGTGCGGTGACGACTCGAAGGTGATCGCGTGGTCGTGCCTCGGGCACAAGCGCAATTCACACGAGTCGAGAGGAGGCGACACCCATGGGGGAGTTCCTGGCCCAGCACCGCGAGCAGATCCTCGTCGCGTGCGGGCAGCACCTCGCCCTGGTGCTGCCCTGTCTTGCGGCGGCAGCCCTGCTGGGTGTGGGGATTGCCGCGCTGGTGCACCATCATCCCGTTGCGCACGCCACGAGCGACACCCTGGCCGCCCTGGCCATGACCGTTCCGTCCTTCGCCGTGCTGGGCGCGCTGCTCGTCCTCACCGGAGGGGGAAGGGCATCAGGGGTGGCCGCCGTGACCTTCTTCGCCGTGCTTCCGATTCTGCGGCACGGGCTGCTGGGTCTTCGTGGCATTCCAACCGTTCTGACGGACTCCGCCAAGGGGCTTGGGATGGGACGAGTGCGGGTGCTGACCACTGTGCAGCTCCCCCTGGCGTGGCCGGTCATCCTGGCGGGGATTAGGGTGTCTGCACGCCTGTGCACGGGCATCGCCGCGCTCGTCGCGTACACGGTCGGTTCCGGACTGGGAGGTCTGGTCTTTGCCGGTCTCGCTCGGGGGCAGGGCGACGACGCCGTCGGCCTCGTCCTGACCGGCGTCGTGGGAGCGCTTCTCCTAGTGGCCGTCCTCGACCTGGCCCTCGTGCTCCTCGGGCGTCTCACCATCCCCCGAGGTCTCCGTGGCTGAACCGCACGCCACCGCCTCGTCACCCGCTGCAGGGCCGCTCTCCGGCGACGCTTCCGGAGCTCCCGCGCTCGGGCGTGAGCACGGCCCCTCGATCCTGCTGAACCGTGTCACGAAGCTGCACTCGGGTCAGCGCAGCGCCGCCGTAGCAGGTCTCACTCTCGATGTTCCTGCCGGTGGGGTGGTGGCCCTCGTGGGGCCGCCCGGATGCGGGAAGACCACCGCACTGCGGATGGTGAACCGCCTGGTCCACCCGTCCAGCGGGAGGGTGCTGGTGGACGGCAGGGATGTTGCAGACATGGACGAGAGGGCACTGCGCCGGGGGATCGGGTACACGGTCCGAACGGGCGGGCTGTTCCCCCACATGACCGTGGCGGCGAACACCGGTCTGGTTCCCGGGATGCTCGGGTGGAAGAGGCGGCACACTGCGGCACGGGTGTCGGAGATGCTCGAACTCGTCGGGCTGGACCCGGCAGCCGACGGCCACAGGTACCCCGCGGAGCTCTCCGTCGGCCAGCACGAGCGGGTCGGGATGGCCCGTGCACTGGCCGCGAACCCCCGCGTCCTGCTCCTGGACGACCCGTTCGGGGCGGTGGACCCCGCCACCCGCCACGGGCTGCAGCGGGACCTGCTGCGCATCCAGGCGCACCTGCGAATGACGGTCATCTGCGCAACCCGTGACCTGACGGAGGCGCTGGTGCTTGGGGACCGGGTGGCCGTTCTCGACCGGGGGGCGCGGCTCGTCCGGCACGGCTCTCCGGAACAGGTGCGCGCGGCTTCCGGGGGCGAGCGCACCGCGGACTCACCCGACTCGATCGGCGGCGCCACAGGGAGTGCACCGGGCGGTCAGGGTGGCACGAGGGGAGGTCGGCGGTGACCCGCGGGCAGATCCCGCCCGTGGTGGCGGGAGTTGGCACCGCGCTCACCACGGCGGCGGGTCACGAGACCGTGCGTGCGCTGTGGCTCCAGTTTGCCGCTGTGCTCGTGGCGATCGCGGCGCTGTGGTCCTACCTGGCGTTCGGGCCGCTGAGCAGGGCGGAGCGGGCGGTGCTTGCACCGGTGTCTCTGGGAAGACTCATGCTGGAGCACCTGGGTCTCACGGTGACGGCCGCGGCAATCGTCCTGGTGGTCACCCTGCCCCTGGGGCTCGCCCTGACCCGGGGCCCGCTGCGGCGGCTCGCCCGGCCGGTGCTGGCTGCCACGGGCATCGGGGAGGGGGCACCGGCCATTGGGCTGATGGCGTTGCTGGCGTGCCTGCTGGGCTTCGGGGTCCGCACCGCCGTGGCGGGGCTCGCGGCCTGCGCGGTGTTCCCGGTGCTGAGGGCCTTCATGACGGGTCTGCAGGGGGTGCGTGCCCGGGATGCGGCGGATGCTCCGGAGACGGAGGCTGACCCCGGGGCCCCGCGCCGGGGGGTGGCGCTGCTCGCGTTGGCCGTGCTCCTCCCCGGAGTCCGCACGGCGTTCGTGCTCGTGGTGGGCGCGGCGGCCTTGGCCGCCTTCACCGGCGGCGGGGGGCTGGGCGTGCTCATCACCACGGGGGTGGAGCACCACCAGAGGCCGGTGGCCCTGGTGGGTGCCGGGCTCGTGACCCTCCTCGCCGTCGTCGTGGACTGGGTGGGCCGCTTCGTGGAAGTCCTCGTGCGTCGACGCGAGCCGCCTCCCGTCGCCTCTGCCTGAGGTGCGGGCCCCACCGTCCGGGATGCCGGAACCGGGGCAAGTCCGCGCCCCTGGATGAACCGCCCGCGGTGCGGACCGCTCAGGACGTCGCCTCCAGCTCCGCGAGCAGCCGCGCCACGTGACCCGTGGCGTCCACGCGGTACTGCGCGCTCGTGAGGGTGCCGTCCGTGCCGACCACGAACGTGGAGCGCAGCGGCCCCACGGACGTCTCCCCGTTGACGGTGCGCTCGCCCCAGGCGCCCCACCGCCTCGCGGCCGCGTGATCCGGATCCGAGAGCAGCGTGTAGGGCAGCTGGTACTCGGTGACGAAGCGCGCCAGTTCGGCGGGATCGTCCCCGGAGACGCCGTACACGTCGTAGCCGCGGGACTGCAGGGCGGCCAGGTTGTCCCGGAAGTCGCAGGCCTCGGTGGTGCACCCGGGAGTGAACGCACGGGGGTAGAAGTAGACCACGGCCGCACGCTCGCGGCGTTTCGCCAGGTCCACGGTGCTGCCGTCGTGCGCGGTGAGCACAAGGGCCGGTGCCGGGTCCCCGGCGGTGAGTTCGCGTGCCATGTCGTCTGCTCCTCGTGAGGTGTGAGTCGTGCGGGGTGGACCGCGGAAAGGGCTGCGCGGCCGCTCCCACACTATGCCCGCGTCACCCCGTCTGCTCCTGGATGATCGCGATCTTCTGCCACACCTTGCGCGCCATGTCCGAGGTGAGGGTCTCGATGCCCTCCACCGCATCCAGCACGTCCCCGTCCGTGGTGTCCTCCGCGAACAGCGCGGCCGTCTTGCCCACGAGGGAGAGCATCTCCGTGCAGTAGTCCAGGTACTGCGTCATCTCCGCCCTGGTCATGTCCAGCTCCCCGTCCCGCTCGCTCGGGGCACCCGTTCCGGAGGGTTCTGACGACGCCGCCGCGCCCGACGCCGCCGCCGCGCTCGCCGAGGACGCCGCCGACGCCGTGCCCCGCGCGCGGGAGGCCCCGTGCGGCGTCGTGCCCGCAGTGGAGGTGGCGGAACCCGGGAGGCGCTCGGGAACCTTGACCAGCTGGTGCATGTCGATCACGTGAGCGAGCGAGCGCAGCCGGTGCAGCACGCGCAGCACGCGCGCCCGCTCCATGCGCTGGGGCACCGCCAGGAGGAAGAAGATGGCGATGCCCGCGAAGACGAGGTCGTTGACCACCGTCTCCAGCAGGGGCAGCCACTCCACCGGACCGAGCGCCTCGGGGTCCGCCCAGATGCTCGCCGCGGCCAGGGCGATCGCCGTGCCGAAGACCAGCAGCACCACGAGCACGCCCAGCCGGGAGAGGGCGTGGGCCGTGCGGATCCGGCGTCTGCTGATGCCGCCGCCCTCGATCACCTCGTCCACCAGGGCGAGCAGCTCACCGCCCACTTCCCACAGGCTGCGCTGCGGGAAGCGGGCGTGGATCCGCCGCTGCAGGGTGGCCGCCGAGTGGCGTACGGCCGCGCCGTCGAGGTGCTGGTAGTGGCTGCCGAGCGGGGGTCCGTCGTCGTGGTCGTCGGGGCGCGCGGGCAGCGGGCGAGGGGAACGCATCCCAGCAGGGTACGCGAGCGCCGCCTTGTGCCCCGCGCGGCGGCGGGCGTCAGGCCCGGAGAGGCTCCAGCTGGGCCTGCAGCTGGCGTTCCAGGTGCGCGGGCGACGCCGCCGGGAGGCCCAGCGCGGCCGTCACCTGGGTGCCCAGCAGGAAGGTGAGGAAGCCGTCGGTCCATGTGGCGGGGTCTGCGGGGGTGGTGAGCTCACCGTCCGCGCGGGCCTCGTCCAACCAGGACACCAGGGAGTCCCGCCACTGGGCCATGAAACGCCGGTTGTGCGCGGCGCGGGTGGCGTCGTGGGCGGCCTCCTGCCAGAAGGCGAGGACCACGCGGGCCTCGTCCAGGCGCTCGCCGTCCAGCGGCATGACCTCGCGGCTGAACACCTCCACGGCGGCCAGCCCCCGCAGCCCCGTGACGGCACCGGCCACGCGGCGGTTCGTCTGCTCGAACACGTGGGTCCAGCTGGCCTCCACCAGGTCCGCCTTGGTGGCGAAGTACGGCTTGAGCGCGCCGTTGGCGTAGCCGGCCTCGGCCGCCACCTGCCGCATGGTCATGGCCGCGGCGCCGTCCCGGGCGAGGACGCGCCACACGGCGTGCACGAGTTCTTCCCGGCGGGACGCGTGGTCCACCAGCTTGGGCATGGGGGTGCTCCTGATGTCCCACGGTGAGAGCACCACCGACCCCCTGACCTCTGACGCCCCGAGTCCCTACGCACTGCAGACCCCTGAGGAGATCCGGGTGGTCCGCGAGGTGCTGGAAGAGGCCGGATTCTTCCCCGAGACGGCACGCATGGCGTACCTGGGTCTCGTGGAACCCGCGCGCGGCACCCCGGCGGACGCCCCCGCGGACCGCAGGTTCCGCGTGTTCCTCCTGGACGTGGCCGGGGGCCCGGCGCGCGACGTCGTCGTCTCCGCCACGCACCGCACGGTGGAGAAGGCCGTGGAGCTCGACACTTCCGAGACCGGCGAGCTGCCGGTGCTGGAGGAGGAGTTCGAGATGGTCGAGCAGATCCTCTCCACCGACGAGCGCTGGCTCGCCGCCCTGGAGCGCCGCGGGCTGCCCGTGGAGAAGGTGCGCGTGGCGCCGCTGTCCGCCGGTGTCTTCGAGTACCCGGAGGAGAAGGGGCGGCGCATGCTGCGTGGCCTGGCCTTCCTGCGGAAGGAGGAGAACAAGCCGGCCTGGGCGCACCCCATCGACGGTCTCGTGGCCTACGTGGACGTCACCAACCACGCGGTGGACCAGGTGCTGGACATCGAGCTCGTGCCCGTCCCGGAGGAGGACGGCGACTACACGGACCCCGAGCTCACCGGGCCCACGCGCACCACGCAGAAGCCCATCGAGATCACGCAGCCGGAGGGCCCGTCCTTCACCGTGACCGGCGGCAACCACGTGGAGTGGGAGAAGTGGAGCCTGGACGTGGGCTTCGACATACGCGAGGGGCTCGTGCTGCACAACATCTCGTTCGAGGACAAGGGCGAGAAGCGCCGGATCCTGGACCGCGCCGCGATCGCCGAGATGATGGTGCCCTACGGCGATCCGTCCCCGGTACGGTCCTGGCAGAACTACTTCGACACCGGCGAGTACCTGGTGGGGCAGTGGGCCAACTCCCTGGAGCTCGGCTGCGACTGCCTGGGCGACATCACCTACCTGTCCCCGGTGGTGGTCACCGGCCGCGGCGAGCCCCGCGAGATCACCAACGGCGTCTGCATGCACGAGGAGGACTGGTCCATCCTCTCCAAGCACACGGACCTGTGGAGCGGGGTGGCCTACACGCGCCGCAACCGCCGCCTGGTGATCTCCTTCTTCACCACCGTGGGCAACTACGACTACGGGTTCTACTGGTACCTCTACCTGGACGGCACCATCGAGTTCGAGGCCAAGGCCACGGGCGTGGTCTTCACCTCCGCGCTGCCCAACGGCTCCACGGACTTCGCGTCCGAGATCGCCCCCGGGCTGGGCGCGCCGTTCCACCAGCACCTGTTCTCCGCACGCCTGGACTTCGCGCTCGACGGCGGGCCCTGCCGCGTGGAGGAGGAGGACGCCGTGGGCGTGCCCCTCTCCTCGGACGTGAGCCCCCGCGGCAACGCGTTCACGCGCAAGCGCACCGTGCTGGCCACGGAGAAGGAGGCCATGCGGGACGCCGACGCCGCCGTGGGCCGCACCTGGGTCGTCTCCAGTGCCGAGCACACGAACCGACTTGGACACCCGGTGGCCTACAAGCTGCACCCGGAAGGCGGGCCCACCATGCTCGCCTCCGAGGACCCCTCGATCCACCGCCGCGCCACGTTCGCCACCAAGGCCCTGTGGGTCACGCCCTACGAGGAGGCCGAGCGGTACCCCACCGGCGACTTCCCCAACTAGCACGCGGGCCACGGCGGTCTGCCCGAGTGGACCGTCCAGGACCGTTCCGTGGACGGCACGGACATCGTCGTGTGGCACACCTTCGGGCTGACCCACTTCCCCCGCGTGGAGGACTGGCCGATCATGCCCGTGGACACCGTGGGCTTCACGCTGCGCCCCGAGGGCATCTTCGACCGCTCCCCGGTCCTGGACGTCCCCGCCCCGAAGAAGGGCCACTGCTGCGAGAGCGAGAACGAGGCCGCCCCGTGCTGCGAGTCCTGAAGCTGCCGGTCTCCGGGTAGGCCCGGCAACGCGTGAACGAGGCATCCGCTCCCTTTGGGGGAGCGGGCGCCTCCTCATTAGGTCGTCAGCCGCCCCTCTGCACTGGGTTGTCAGGGGCAACGGCGCATGAGGGGCGTCACCTGGCGTTCGGAGCGAGCCCCACGAGGATGATGAGGAGCAGCGAGATGGCGAATAAGGATCATACGATGTCGGATAATGGTACTGCAGAAGTATCCTTCATGCCGATACAATTGCAGCCATGAGAGTGCTCGACGTTGTCTCGCGCGTGTCTGAACTGGCGGCGCGCCAGTGGGGGCTGCTCACCACGTCGCAGGCAAGAGAGGAAGGAATCACTCGACTGCACCTGGCCCGCCTCGCGGAGGCAGGCGTCATCGAGCGCCTCGACAGGGGTGTCTACGGTGTCCCGGCCGCGGTGGATGAGCGAACCCCGCTGCGCGTCGCCTGGCTGACCCTCGATCCCGCACGATTCGCCGAGGAGCGGCTGGTGGATCCCATAGCCTCGGGCGTGTTCTCCCACACCTCGGCGGGGACTCTTCATGGCCTGGGCGATCTCCTGGATGACGAACCGGAACTGACGGTGCCCGGCCGGAAACAGAGCCGACGGGGACTCCGGCTGCATCGGGCGGTCCTGAGCGCCGACGACGTGACGATCGTGGGCGGTCTGCCGGTGACCACGCCCGCTCGCACCGCCGCAGATCTCCTGCGCGATGGTCACGACCCCTCGCACGTTGCCGAGATCATCGAAGAGATGCGACGAAAGGACCTCGCCTCTCGGGACGAGCTGGTGGCGGCGCTGGATCCGCTGGCCCGGAGGAACGGCCAACCGGACGGGGCGGCGCTGCTCGAAACCCTGCTCGCAAGGACTGGTTCGAGTCTTGAGGGCATACCAGCTCATCGTGTGGTGGAGGCAAGCACCCAGGCCACGAAATTCACTCTTTGCCCGGTCGGCGATGCGGAGGGTGATGCAGAGTGAACGCGGAATTTCCGTATCGGGATGGCAACGCCCTCTGGGCTGCGGTCAGATCACGGGCCAAAACCGAGGCCAGCGCATCGGGGATCGCTGTCGAAGCGATCATCAGGCAATTCGTCGTCGATCGCTTTCTTGCACGCGTCTTTGCTTCTCCCCGTTCCGGATGGGTGCTGAAGGGTGGCAATGCGGTCCTCAGTCGTGTGCACGATGCGCGCACGACCAAGGATGTCGATCTGCTGGTCGATCTGACGAACCTGGAGGACGCCGTCGCAAGGTTGCGTGCGGCGGTCGCCGCCGACCTTGGTGATCACTTCAGATTCGTTGTCACCGAGGCCCGTGCCTCGTCCGGCGGCGCCTTGCAGCCCGGTGTCGAAGGCTGCAAGGTAGCGGTCGATGCCTACTGTGGAGTGACGCGTCGACATCGCTTCAGTGTGGACCTGGTGACGGGTTCTCTGATGACCGCTGAGCCAGAAGTTCTGGTCCGTCCGGGGCTGGTGCCCGCAGTTTCCCCGACGCACGTGAGTCTCTATCCCGTGGCCGATCACATTGCCGACAAGGTGTGCGCCACACAGACCATGTACGGCACGAACGGGGACCAGCCCTCGACCCGTGTGCGGGACCTGGTGGACCTTGTGGTGTTTGCACGGACCCAGCACATCGACGGGACTGATCTCGATCGGGCCATCATGGCGGAATGGACTCACCGCAGCCTGCCCGGTCAACCCTTCTTCGCTCCACCGCGCACCTGGGGCCGGCTGTACCCAGCGGCGGCGCGCCGAGTTCCAGCCTGTGGTGACGTCCTCACGTTCCAAGCGGCCCTGGAGCTCACTGCCTCCTTCCTTGACCCCGTGCTTGAACACACCGTCGAAGGCATGTGCTGGTCTCCGGAGAATCGTGCCTGGGGGATTGCCTGAGCTGTCGAGGCAGGAGATTTTCAAGCCTGCTCTTGTCGACCTGAGGGGGTAGACGCACACTGACATGAAATGCGTCACAGTAGTTGGTGAATGTGCTGGAAGCGTCCTTGCTATGCGGTGCGCTCGTCACGCTGCAGGCTGAGGGAGAGCCGAGGTGCTCGTGAAGAAGATCGCCGCCCTGTCCGTGGTCGTGCTGCTTTCCGCCGGATCTGCCGCGTGTAGCCACGGGGATGAGAGCCAGCCTGATTTCGCATCCCTGGATGATGCTTATGGTGCCGTCGACTCTGCCGTGCACTGTGACGAGAATCCCCCTGCTCCCACGGAGAAGGTGCTGGACCCGCCCGGACCCACCGGGGAATCCAGGATGTGTACGAATGCGGTGGAAGTGTTCTGGTTCGAGTCATCGTCCAGCCAGGAAAAAATGTTCGACATGCTGTCCAGCATCGGAAAGCCGGGGAGTCCCGTGGAGTTTGCGACGGGACGGAACTGGTTCGTCGTCGACTACTCCGCAGCGCCGAACGGGGCGACTCCGGATCGTGACGTGGACATGGAGAACCTCGCGAAGAAACTGGACGCGCACTACATTTCGGCGGGCGGGGAATAGCCTCACGGGTGTGCGAAGTGGAGTCGGGCGAGGAACCGGCTCGCCCCTGGCCATCAGGGAAGTCGGCTCAGGGGACGCCGCGCCACCGCCACCAAGGCGGGGCTGCGGCGTCGTCGTCAGGCCTGGCCGCGGCTCAGGAGGCGCCCGGTGGGCGTCTCGTAGTCCACCTCGTGGCCGCCCACGAAGGTCTTGCGGACCTTCCCGGAGAGCACCTTGCCCTGGTACGGGGTGATGGGGTTCTTGTGGTTGAGGCGCTGGGCGTCCACCACGTAGCTCTCGTCCTGGGCGAAGACGGCCATGTCCGCGTCGTAGCCCAGGGACAGCCTGCCCTTGTGGCGCAGCCCCACCCGCTCGGCGGGGCGCGTGGACATCCACTGCAGCACGCGCTCCAGGCCCACCCCGCGGCGTCGTGCCTCCGTCCAGATCAGGGACAGGCCCAGCTGCAGGGAGGAGACGCCACCCCACGCGACCCCGAAGTCCCCGTTGCCCAGGTCCTTGAGGTCGAGGGTGGAGGGGGAGTGGTCCGAGACGATGTAGTCGATGGTGCCGTCGATCAGCCCCTCCCACAGCTTCTCCCGGTTGGAGACCTCGCGCACCGGCGGGCAGCACTTGAACGCGGTGGCGCCGTCCGGGATCTCCTCGGAGAGCAGCGTGAGGTAGTGCGGGCAGGTCTCCACGGTGATGTCCAGACCGTCGTTCTTCGCGGAGCGGATCATGGGGATCGCGTCCGAGGAGGACAGGTGTAGGATGTGCGAGCGTCCGCCGGTCCAGCGCGTGCGCTCGATGACCTCCGCGATCGCGATGTTCTCCGCACCGCGCGGGCGGGACTTCAGGAAGTTCTCGTACACGGCACCGTTGGGCTGCGGAGCGCGGTCGATGGTGCGGGAGTCCTCCGCGTGCACGATCAGCAGCGAGTCGAACGTCTTGACCTCCGCGAGCGCCTCCTCCATCTCGTCCGCCTCCAGGTGGGGGAACTCGTCCACGCCCGAGTGCAGCAGGAAGCACTTGAAGCCGAACACGCCGTCGTCGTGCAGGGGCCGCAGGTCCGCCTTGTTGCCGGGGATCGCGCCGCCCCAGAAGCCGATGTCCACGAACGCGTTCTGCTGCGCGAACAGCCGTTTGTACTCGAGGGCGGCCACGTTCACCGTGGCGGGCACGGAGTTCAGGGGCATGTCCACGATGGTGGTCACGCCGCCCGCCGCCGCCGCACGGGTGGCCGTGGCGAAGCCCTCCCACTCGGTGCGCCCGGGCTCGTTGACGTGCACGTGGGTGTCCACGAGGCCGGGGATCAGGGTCTCCTCGTCGGCGAGCTCCACGACCCGTGCGCCCTGCAACCCGGCGCCGAGTGGTTCGATCGCGGCGATCCTCCCGTCCCGCACGCCCACCTCGCGCGGCGCGAACCGGTCCCCGCACATCACGTTCTGCCCGCGCACCACGAGGTCGAACTCGCCGTCCTGGCGCCCGGTGATCCGCGCCTCCGTGGGCTCGTCGGCGTCCGCGAGCCGGTGCTCGGCCTTGTACTCGCGGATCAGCTCACGCACCCGTTCCGCACCGTTGACCTGCTGGGCCAGCTCGATCTGTGCGGCCCGTGCCGCCGCGACCTCGTCCCGCCGGTCGTCGGTCACGGCCCGCTGGGAGTTCTGCTGCGCGACTTTCCGCGGTGACCCGTCCAGCTCCGGGTTCGACGCCGCCTGGGCCACCTTCGCGCGCACCCGCTCGGTCGCGCGCTCCTCGTTGCGCTCCGGGTCCGTGGTGTCCGCCTCGGTCCCCGTCCCGGCTCCCGCGCCCTGTGGGCTCGCTTGTTTCTGGCCGGGGTGCGGCGCGTCGGCCACGGAGCCGGAGACCGCGGCGGGCTCGGCGGACGCGTCGCGGGCGGCGTCGTCGGCCGTGGACTGGGCGGAGGCCTTCTGGCGGGAATCGCGCTGCGGGGAGGCGTTCATGGGGTGGGTCCTTTCGGTGGCCGCGTGCGCGGGGCGCGCGGACTGCTCGTGGCCGGTGCGCGGCACGGGCCGGGGGTGGATCTGCTCAGTCCCAAACTAGGCGGTGACCCACCTCACGGAGGAGCCGAGGGGCCTCCCGCATGGACGTGTCGGCGTCCGGGGCGAGTGCGCGCAGCTCGTGGACCGCACTGAACCCGGTGGTGCGCAGGGTCTCGGGGTCCAGGGTGGTGCGCCCGCACACCGCCACCACGGGGACACCGTGGCGCTGCCCTACGCGCAGCACGCCCAGGGGCGTCTTGCCCCCGAGGCTCTGCTCGTCCAGGCTGCCCTCACCCGTCACGAGCAGGTCCGCCCCGGCCACGGCGGAGTCCAAGTCCACGAGGTCCAGGACCACGTCGATTCCCGGGCGGAGGGTGGCGCCCAGAACGGCCAGTGCCGCGTACCCCACGCCACCCGCGGCACCGGCGCCCGGTGCGGTGGCGGTGCGGAGGGCGGCGTCGCCGAGGGTCTCGGCTAGGCGGTCGCGGAAGGTGGCCAGGGCGGCGTCGAGCACATCCACGTCCTCCGGAGAGGCACCCTTCTGCGGGCCGAAGACGGCGGCCGCACCGCGCGGACCGGTGAGGGGGTTGTCCACGTCCGCCGCGAGCACGAACTCGGTGCGCGCCAGGGCCGGGTGCAGGCCGGCGACGTCCACCGTGGCGAGATCCGCGAGTGCCGCCCCGCCGTCCGGGAGGTCCCGTCCGCGGGCATCGAGCAGCCGCACGCCGAGGGCTGCCAGCATCCCCGCGCCGCCGTCCGTGCTCGCGCTGCCTCCCACGCCCAGGAGCACCCGGGTGCACCCCGCGTCGAGCGCGGCGGCCACGAGCTCTCCCGTGCCGCGGCTCGTGGCAGTGCGCGCGGCCAGGACGGGGCGGCCGTCCGTGTGGGGCAGTGCGGCAAGCCCGGAGGCCAGTGCCATCTCCACCACGGCCTCCTCCCCGCGCCGCGCCCAGGCCGCGGTGACGGGTGCGCCCACGGGGCCGGTGACGCGCAGCTCGTGCCGCTCGAAACCGGCACCGAGTGCGGCGTCCAGCGTACCCTCGCCGCCGTCCGCCACGGGGAGGACGTCCACGTGTGCGTCCGGGCGGGCGTCCCGGATGCCCGCGGCGAGCTGGGACGCGGCCTCGTGGGCCGTCACGGAGCCCTTGAACTTGTCGGGTGCCACCACGATGCGCATGAGGGGTCTCCTCGGGTCTGGGGGGTTGATGAAGTGAGGGATGAGTGGTGTGCGGTCCGGTGCCTGGGCCTGCTGCCCGGCTCGCGGTGCGGGCGGTGGGTAGGTCTGCACCGGGACGCCCACGGCGACGCCGCTCAGCCGCGACCGCCGCGGGCCAGCCACGCGAACGGGTCCTCGCCCAGCGGCGCGTACTCCAGGGCCACGTCCCCGGCGTACCCGAGATCGCGTGCCCGGGAGACCCAGTGGAGCAGCGGGAGCTCGCCGGTGCCTGGTTCGTGGCGTCCCGGGGCGTCCGCGATCTGGATGTGCCCGAAGTCCGCGGCGTGGGCCTCGACGACCGCTGCGACGTCCTCGCCGTTCACGGCCAGGTGGTAGAAGTCCGCGAGCAGCTTCATGTTGTCCCGGTCCACCGCCTCGATCACGGCCAGGGCGTCCGCCGCGGTCTGCAACGGGTGGTCGGGCGCACCGGAAAGGGGCTCCAGCAGCACGACGCCGCCCAGCGGCGCCACGGCGTCCGCGGCCCACCGCAGGTTCTCGACCGCCAGGGCGTCCTGCTCCTCGTGGGGGACGCCCGGCAGGCGGTTGCCGTGGAGCGCGTTGAACGCCCGGCACCCCGTGGCACGGGCGATCTCCGCCACCGCAGCCACGTTGGCGCGGAACTCCTCGGAACGCCCGGGGTGGGAGAGCACCCCGCGTTCACCGGCGGCCATGTCCCCCGCGAAGAAGTTCAGACCGGTGAGCTGCACTCCGGCGTCCGCCAGGGCCGCCACGAAGGTGTCCACCTCGGTCCGCTCTGGGACGGGACCGGCAAAGGGCCACCAGAACTCGGCTCGGGAGAAACCAGCGGCCGCGACGGCGGTCACCTGCTCGCGGGGGGAGAGGTCCGGCCACATGATCGAGGCGTTGACGGTCCAGGTCATGGTGCTCCTTCCGCGTGGTTCCGGTCCCGTGTCCGTGCCCGGTCCGGGTGTGTCACGACCCCGTGCGGAGGGACCCGGCGGGGCGGCGCACGCGAGTGCCACGGTGTGTCACTGTGATGCACGTCAACCGTACCTGTGAGATTCTTGCGCAGCACCCTGCGACGGTGTCTCACCCGGGGGTGGCGGAACCCGTGCCGCGCGCATCGGCAGCACGCGGGCGGGCGGGAGGCAGCGGCACCGCCCACCGCGACCGAGCAGACCGTGACCGAGCAAGGAGTGGACATGAATCCCAGGAACCTTCCCCGCACCTCGGAGGAGGCGGCTGGGCGCCCCGTGCTCGGGCGTGTGCCCGAGCCGCGCGTTCCCATGGAGCCGGCCCCGGACACGAGCGACAAGCTCTACAACGTGGACCTCGCACCCACCAGCCGCCACGGCCGCACGTGGAGTGCGTACAGCATCTTCACGCTGTGGGCCAACGACGTTCACTCGCTCGGCAACTACGGTTTCGCCATCGGGCTCTTCGCCCTGGGTCTCGGCGCCTGGCAGGTGCTCACCGCCCTGGGTGTGGGGGCGTTGCTGCTCTTCGTGCTGCTGTGCCTCTCCGGGTTCATGGGCTTCAAGACCGGCGTGCCGTACCCCGTGATGAGCCGGATCTCCTTCGGCGTGCACGGGGCGCAGCTGCCCGCCGCGATCCGCGGCATCGTGGCGATTGCGTGGTTCGGGATCCAGACGTACCTGGCGTCCGTGGTGCTGCGGGTCATGCTCATCGCCCTCGTCCCGTCCCTCGCGCCGCTGGACGAGAACAGCGTGCTGGGGCTGTCCACCCTGGGCTGGATCAGCTTCGTGGCCCTGTGGATCGTCCAGGTGGTCATTGTCTGCTACGGCATGGAGATGATCCGCAGGTACGAGGCCTTCGCCGGGCCCGTCATCCTCGTGACCATGGTGGCGCTCGCCGCGTGGATGCTCGCCCGGGTGGACTTCTCCATCGCGTGGAGCACCGACGATCCGCTGACCGGCAGTCAGATGTGGCTGCACATCCTGGGCGGCGGGGCGCTGTGGGTCTCCATCTACGGGACCTTCGTGCTGAACTTCTGCGACTTCACCCGCTCGGCCATGAGCCGCGGGGCGATCGTGCGCGGCAACTTCTGGGGCATCCCCGTCAACATGCTGCTGTTCGGGCTGATCGTGGTGTCCCTGGCGGGTGCCCAGTTCAAGCTGGACGGCACCGTGATCACCTCCCCGGCGGACATCGTGCAGCCCATCCCGTCCACGCCGCTGCTGGTGCTGGCGTCCCTGGCCCTGCTGATCCTCACCGTGGCCGTGAACCTCATGGCGAACTTCGTGGCCCCCACCTACGCGCTGACCAACATGTTCCCGCGGCGGCTGAACTTCCAGAAGGCCGCGGTCATCTCCGCCGTGATCGGCCTGGTGATCCTGCCGTGGAACCTCTACAACTCGCCCGTGGTGATCGTGTACTTCCTGGGTGGGCTCGGTGCGCTGCTCGGGCCCCTGTTCGGGATCACCAGGGTGAACGTCCCGCAGCTCTACGTGGACACCCACGACGGCGAGTACTTCTACCGCGGTGGTGTGAACCCCCGAGCCATCGCGGCTTTCGTTCCCGCCGCTCTCGCGTCCCTGGCCGTGGCGCTGCTGCCCGCGTTCCACGGCGCGAGCGAGTTCTCGTGGTTCATCGGCGCGGGTCTGGGGGCCCTGTGCTACCTGGTCACCGCCAAGCGCGAGCCCGAGTACACGGACCAGCACGGCGAGGCCATCTCCGTGGCCACCACCCACTGACCCGTCCCGTTCCCACTCCGCCC